>CAYQIX010000037.1:0-14540 GCA_964417765.1 uncultured Desulfurococcaceae archaeon | reverse complement strand
GGTCAGTATTGCGGGGCTTATCATCAATCATACCGTGTTCCGCTCATCATCTAATTTACTGAAGTAACAAGCCTTAATTAAGGTATTCAGTATTACCTTAATTTAGGGGCTTCTGTGAGAGCTATCGTTAAGGTCGACCCTAAAGGCAGAATAACGATACCTCTGTATATTCGGGAGGCTGTAGGTCTTGAACCATTTTCTTACGCTGAAATTGAAGTAAGTGAAGATGGTAAGTCAATAGTAGTTAAACCAGTATCTAAATCCGGTGAAGTTCTAGTTGATATTAAAGTAACCCTAAGTACTATCGACGACTTCACGCAGGTACTTAAGACCATTCTAGCTGAGGGCGTTGAGGTGAGGCTGCTTAAGTGCAGGTCTATAGATGATAGGGAGTACAGTTGCACATTCACGTTAATTCTTCTTGATAGGGTACTAGCTGAGCACATAAGGAAAAAACTTAAGGATAGTGGTATTAAAGTTGAAATTCTCTAATTAACTTGGAGGAGGTCACCATGCTTATTCGTATCGGGTGCTGTGGTTTTGCTGTTTCAAGGAAGAAATACTATCAAGAGTACGACGTAGTTGAATTACAGGATACATTCTATAATCCTCCGGATGAGGCCAAACTAAGGAAGTTGAAAGCTGAGGCGCCAGATGGCTTTATTTTCACTATGAAAGCATGGCAAGCAATTACACACCCCCCATCTTCAGCTACCTGGAGAAGGTGTAAAGTAAAGATACCAAAGGAGCGGTGGGACAAGTACGGCTTTCTAAGGCCAACAAAGGAGAATTTTGATGCTTGGGAGCTAATAGTTAAGGGCGCTAAAGCCATTAGCGCTAGGGTAGTAGTTATTCAGACTCCTCCATCATTTGGCTACAGCGAGGAGAACTACAGGAACGTAATAGACTTCTTCTCATCCATAACACCCACAGACTTTGCTATCGGCTGGGAACCTAGGGGAACATGGAGAGAAAATCCAGATAAAGTAAGAGAAATAGTGGAGATGTTTAGAGAATTAGTACACATTACGGACCCTCTTAGAGTGCTTCCCGCTACGTTAAAGGAAATCAGCTACTTTAGACTTCATGGGATCGGTGGCAGAGAGGTAAATTATAAGTACAAGTACACAGATGATGACCTAACTAAATTGAAAAACATTCTCAGCCAATTAAAAAGCAGGGAAGTTTACGTATTATTCAATAACATATACATGGCATCAGATGCTAAGCGATTTAAGGAAATCTTCACTAAGTCCTAGCTTCTTAATTACCTGACCCAGTACTTCCCTTATGAATAGCTTTTTCAGCGCACTCATGCGAAGAATAACTCCCCCGTAAACTTCCTTTATCTTATCCTCAACCTCATCTAATCTCTTTTCACTCACTAAATCTATTTTATTGATTACAACAATCACATCCTTACCTTCAAACAGCCGGAGAATACTTCTTAGCAAATTTAGCTGTTGCTCAAGTGAGTAGTACGCTCCTTCATATGGATCGACCAAGAATAGTATTAAGTCAGCTAAGTACTTGAGGGCGAGGATAGCTTTCCTTTCTATAGGATTTAGCTTACTCAAAGGTCTATCAAGAATGCCTGGGGTATCAATTATCTGAATTCTTAATGCACCTAAATCGATGTGACCTAATATTATTTCTTTAGTTGTAAACGGAAAAGGTGAAACCTTCGGCTTAGCTGAAGAGATCGCTCTCACAAAAGTTGATTTACCTACCTGAGGCATACCAGCAACAACTAACTTTGGTGTCCCCACTTCTATGCAGGGCAACTTACTAAGTTCCCTGATGGCATTATCAAGGTGTTCTAAGTCACGCCTTAATCTCCTTAATATGGATATTGTTCTCCCGACAAACTCTCTCGCCATTTTCTTAGCCTCAGCAGCATCAACACTTGCCTTGATCCTCAACCTATATTCTCTCCATAACTTCTTTAGAACTGCCTGCATTCCTCGCATCTTACCTATGATATCCCCATAGTTCTCTATGTTTGCCAACCTGAGCATCTCTAACTGATATGGCTGCAGTTCGCTCTCTCTCGGTAAGTTGTTAATTAGTTTTTCTAACTCGCTGTTAACGATGTTATACACTTTATCTACTCTAACTAAGCACTTTACCATTCCGCGCTTCTTAACTGACTTAGGCAGTGTAATTGGTTCTTTAAATTTCCTCAGAATTCTTTCCCTAAGTTCTTGGAATCTAGGTACCCTCAGGTTCCTTAGGGTATCTTCTAAACAGCCTTTCTCGACCATACAATTTCACCGTCTCTCTTTACGGCAACTACCCTGTGAATCGGAATTACTACCTTCTCATTAATAATCAGCCTATCTTTCTTTATAGCAACGTTATTACTTAACGGTATTTCCTTAAGACCCGTTGGCGAAACCCTATCCACCACTACTATAGTAAATCTCCTAAGGTCCTCCTTGCTCCACTTAATCTTATTCAGTATGCCAGCTATGGTGTCGTTCTTCACAAGAGATCCTACCTTAGCTTTCTTGATGTATTAAACCTTTAAATTCTTTCTAGCGCATCTCTAGCGGTGGCAAAAGTGACTTACGAAAGATTAGGGACTGGAGCTACAGCTGTAGGGTTAAGAACCAAAGACGCTGTTGTTCTTGCTGCTGAGAAGCGCGTCTCGTACGGCGGCTTCGTAATGAGTAGGGCAGGAAGGAAAGTCTTCCTTATAAAGGATAAATATGGCGTCGCATTTGCGGGATTATTCGCCGATATTCAGACATTGAAGCGTTTAATGAATGTTGAAATTCATTCTTATGAAATAGAAAACGGCAGGCCCATATCTGTTAGATCCGCCGCACGCTTACTCTCTGTAATTCTCTATCAGTACAAGCAAACGCCATACCTTTCTGAAGTAATCTTCGGCGGCATAGATAGTCAGGGCGTCCACCTCTACGTTATGGATTCACTCGGGTCGCTTATTGAGGACGATTACGCAGCAGTAGGTACTGGCGCACCAGTAGCTATAGGCGTAATCGAGAGTAGATATAGTAAGGACATGAAAGTAGAGGATGCTGAACAGCTAGCTATAGATGCTGTTAAGGCAGCTATTAGTAGGGACGCTGTATCAGGAGATGGAGTTGATGTTGTAGTTATAACACGTGATAAGTCATGGGAGAAGAGTATAACCGTACGGTGACTGTGCTACTATATGGGGTATGTCTTGGGAGCTGACACAAGCTACTTTAATGCTGCAAGAGCCATAAAGTTGCAGAGACTCTTAGCCGAAAAGATAATTTGCGAGGGACATATAAGTAAAATAAACACAGTAGTCGGGCTAGATCTCGCATACGTAGGTAATATTGGTATTGCCGTAGCAACACTGCTTACGTACCCTGATTTAAGGCTAAAAGAGTACGCCGTTGTGGTAGGTGAGGTAAATATTCCCTACGTGCCTGGGTTACTAGCCTTTAGGGAAGCTCCTCTCATGTTTAAAGCATACGAGAAGCTAAGTGCTGATGCCGACCTAATAATTGTTGACGGGCACGGCATAACGCATCCGAGAAAATTAGGTATTGCGTCACATATTGGTCTAGTTCTCAATAAGCCTTCTATTGGCGCTGCCAAGAAGATACTAACAGGAAAGGTGATTAGAAGAAATGGTAAAGAGTACTTAATGGTGAATAATGATACCATCGGCGCACTAGTTCTTAGACCTACGGGAGGGAGGAAAGCTATCTTTTTAAGTATAGGACATAAAATTTCGATAGCTGAACTTGAGCGTATTGCCCCCACTCTCTTCAAGAATAATCATTACTTACCTGAACCGACGTACATAGCTGATAAGATATCTAAGCAGGTGAGGAGTAGAATTGCCGTTCACAGTAAGAGGAAAAGTCGTTAGTGGAGTTGGAGAAGGAAGAAAGTACATAGCTTTGCCTATCTACTACATCCTCATAACAGAAATCCTTGATGGCAAGCCATTCTTAGGAACACTAAATGTTGAAATACCCACGAGTTTTAAGGAAGTGATACGCTCCTGCACACCGCTACAGATAAAAAGTGTAGTTATGAATGGACAGGAGTTTGGAGGATTCTATTACTGGCTAGGTAAGGTAAGGAAAGAGCATTCAGATAATTGGATTAAGTGCTTACTCGTAAGACCTCATAAAAGCAGACACCCAGATAATGTAATCGAAGTAATTGCTGAAATTAATCTTAGAGATGCCCTTGGCCTGAGGGACAATGACTTCGTTGAGATACTCTTTACTTGCGGTGAAAATTCTTGGTTTTAAGATTTAAATGCCTGCACTGCATTCATTGCTGTTTCTTTTCTACACCTATAGATTATCCGATCGTATTAGAAGATGAGGTGAGAATGCTTAAGAAACTAGCAATAAGGAAAGGTATCACCCTAAATTTCAAAAGGATCACGGGCTTCTTCTATCTCTGGATAATGGATGGATTCTGCCCATTCTATGACATAATAAATAGGAGATGTACTATTCACGATAGCAAACCGTTTTCATGCAGGATGTTTCCCTTACTTTTAAATATTAAGTCAGGAGAAGTTAGTGTTTCATTTGCGTGTGACTGGGTCGTTAATCACTTAAACGAATTGGCTAGTGAAGAAAGCGATGTAGCCACTGTTTTTCCGGAGGAATTCGAATCCGTAGTCAATTTATTTAAGAAGGTTAAGGCATTAAGAAGTGGTGATAATTAATGACAGGCGAAAAAAGAGTACGTGTTAAGACGTCAATATTCTTTACGACCTATGATGAGAAGGAAGCTGCTGAGATACTGAATTACATAAGGAGTAATTATAAGGTTATTGGAGAGGAGCGAAGTTCTGTAGTGAAGGAGCTGTACTATGTTTGTGTTGAAGGTAGAGCTAGCGAATTAAAAGAATATCTAAAAGATAAGGTACTATGGCATAAAGTCGATGTTATTGAGTTTAAGTAATGTCGCTACCAAAAATTCTACTTATAACGAAGTTATCAACTATAAATAGCGCTAAGGCAGATATGATAGATATAGCCCCTAGCACATCGTCATGCCTTGCTATAAAGAGAATTAGAGCAGACGCCAATATTACTAATGATCTCAATTTAATCTTTCTACCTAATAGACCCTCGAAGAGAGCCATCATCCCACCTAAATAAGTCTTAATCTTGCACCTCCTCCTAGAACTCTTGCTAGTGATGCAGACATAGTTGTTAATGCCGCTAGGTACACTCCTGGTAGGAAAAGAAATGAATAAATGTAGGCAATACCTATTGATACGTACTGCATTATTATATCGACCAAGCTCTCATAACATACTATTCTGCGTTCTTCAATGTTAGGGCTTGGATACTCCTTAGGCGTATAAGATATGTTTATGAATATTGACCTTGTCGAATTAGGCTCCACGTTGCCTAGGCTTAGTGTACACTCGCACAATCGAATACCCTTCCACGTCCAAGAATTCCAGTCGCACTTTAAGGAGAAGTTATTAACGTTTAGGGATATGACATTTACACCCGCTAATTTAACTACTCTTATTTCGCTTTCTTCCATACCGGACCTGGTCAAAGTAACTTCAAGTCTACTTCCTAAGTACTTCACACGTACTACATCAAGGCTACTAGGTATTAAAATAGCCAGCCCTCCCTGATATATCATGTTGGTTAGCCTGAGTCTGTAGTTGGTTCTGCTTGGTTCAGATCTTATCGTGCTTGGTACTGGTGTGAAGGCATATCCCATAAAGAGAACTTCTACTTTAAAGGTATAGTTTCTTGGCAAAATATCCATGTTATCTCCTAAAACTACTTTCCCTTCTTTATCGCCATTTATTACTCCTATGGGTATCTTGCTGCCTTCCTTATACAGCCGCAATACCGGGTACGGAATTGGCTCACCTCCCAGGTCAGCTACATTACAAGTTAATGTAACTGGCGAATTGATTGTTGGCTGTGGTGTATTACCCTGAAATACATTAACGAAAACAGGCATTAAGGGAAATCCCACATACATCACCAACGATGCAGCAATGAAGAATGCACCTACATCTTTCCCTATTCGAAGCGGTAACGAATATAAGAGCAGGCCTAATGCGAGTAGTTCACTTCTAAAACTCCATATAAAGCTTGCTATGAAGTACATCATCCTAATAGCTGATAGAGCTAGTGTAATGTACGTCGAAGCCAGACCTAGAGGAGAAAGAACAATAGAATATCCTAGACCTTTTATCCATGAAGTAATGTACGTCAGCCCCATTAGTGCTGTCACAAGAATAGCCGTCCTTTCAGTCAGCCAACTCATAAAGCCTGTCCAGCCATACCCTAGTAAATTGAGCGTGAAGTCCCCTATACTCAGTATTATATTATATGCAGATATCAGAACGGCAGCTAATACAGCATCGGATATAAGTCTAATACCCCACTTCTTTAACTGCCTATATGGTATGGGTAATGCTAAAATTAGGACACCAATGAAGTAGGTTAGAATAGCTAGATTAAGAGCTAGGGGTAGTACGTTCATTATCGCACCTAAGGTTGCGGAGGTGGTGGCATTGGCTGATTAATGTTTGACGTAATGTATGATATTATAGCAAATATTGTCGAACCCATGGCTAGCCAGAAAGCCGCCAATACGGCGTCCTCAACTAAAGTCTGGCCAGTTCTCTTTACTCTGTGAATAGGAATGGGTGATCCTTTAATAGCCCACCCGATAACCCAAGAAACAAGAAAGATTAGCCAAGCAATTGCCATTATCTGCACTGTAAGGTCTCTAATAAATGACGATACATCCACGTACTTTCCCCCAAATCTAGCAGTATTTTTAAAGTGATCATGAATAGGTCAGTGCTTTAAACATTATGTCAATACTAATTAATTGGTGGTTCAAACGTACATATCGAAGAAAGCTCAACTACGTAATTGCACTGTCTTTAGGGGTGCTATATTACTTGGCAGTACCGAAGTTAATGAAGGAACTATGATATTTCCCTATGTCATAGTCGGGTACCCTACTCGCGCTAAAATAAAAAACGCTATGGCTGCCTTCAGCGCTGGCAGCATAGAAATTAAAGAACTAGATAATTTAAGTAGCGGCTCACGACTGGGCAAGAATAATGTAATTAGATCGTCATCGATACTTTACGAGGAAGTAGAGCTTGGGAACAATGTAGAACTAGGTCATCACGTAATGATACGCGAGCAAACTAAAATAGGGGAAAATACGCTAGTGGGCTCAGGGACTATAATAGATGGGAAATGTACCATAGGTAAGAACGTAAGTATTCAGTCAGGAGTCTATATACCCACAGATACTATAATAGGTAATAATGTATTTCTTGGACCTAGAGTAGTCATAACAAATGATAAGTATCCAGCAAGTAAAAGGTTAGTAACTACAGTAGTAGAAGATAACGCAGTAATAGGTGCAAACGCTGTACTTATTGCTGGCATTAGAGTAGGTGAAGGAGCTGTAGTTGGTGCAGGCTCTGTCGTAACGCGGGACGTCCCCCCATATAAGGTAGTTTATGGAGTACCAGCAAGAGTGGTTAGTGATAGAGAAGAATATGAGCGTAAAAAGAAGGAATATGAACGGGGTACTTAGTGCGGAAATGGGGATATAGAGTAAGGCTCTATTGGTGCACCAACTGCAACGTACCACTAAGACAGAAACGCTGTAGTAGGTGTGGGGACAAAGGAAGAGAGCTAAGTATCATAGAGCCAGGTGACATAAGGCCAGCTTTTAACGGAGACATAGATATCATTAAAGAAGCGCTTCTAACAGAGTTCGGTACTGATGTACTGCTTAAGGAACTTAATATAGCACCGGAAGCTACGTTTCTAAATAAGGTACCACATTATGATGACATGAAGAATGTCATAGTTGGCGGTATTATTGTAGGGCGATTCTTCTTTGACCCCAAAATAATGAAATGGAGATGGAGACTAAACTCGTACAGCGCCAGAGTAGCTATCGATTACGGGCTAGTCAAGGTATTTAGAAGAGAACGGGTAAAGCCACTCGAGATTCTGAGTGATAGCGATCTAGAAGGCGAACAAGCAGTTGTTACAGACTCGAAAGGCAAAATTATCGCGTTAGCTATAGCTAAGAAAGGAAAGTTTAGGGTTCAAACATTACTTAATGATCCGGGTGAAATAGAGCAGCTTAAGAGAAGAGCTTCCTTTGATGACATCATTAAGTGTAACGATGACTATTTCAGGTCTCTTATTTCACGTTCCATACAGCATCTCGCTTTATTTTCAGAAAAGGTTAAGCTTCCAGTCGTATGTTCTTTTTCTGGTGGCAAGGACTCTCTAGTCGCTTTGCACCTTGCTTTAGAGGCAGGTTTAGAGCCTACTGTTCTGTTTAATGACACTGGACTTGAGCTACCTCCAACTATCGAGAATGTTAATTTGATCGTTTCTAAGTTTAGTCTTAGGCTGCTGCTTGCTAGTGCCGGTAATGCTTTTTGGGAATTTGTTGATATTTTTGGTCCGCCAGCGAAAGACTTCAGATGGTGTTGTAAGGTACTTAAGCTATCGAGAATAGCTGCAGTTTATAAAGAACATTTCCCTAACGGAGCTCTAGTAGTTATAGGTCAGAGAGCGCTTGAATCAGTTGATAGATCGTGGTCCGGTAGGGTCTGGAGAAATAAGTGGCTACCCGCAGTCCTCAATACCTCACCTATACAGGAATGGGATCAATTAATGATTTGGATGTACATATACCAGAATAAGCTACCGTATAATATCCTGTATGACAAGGGGTTTGACAGGATAGGGTGCTACCTATGCCCTGCTGCAAACATAGCAGAGTACCATATTGTCAGCATTAACTATCCTGAATTGTGGGAGCGGTGGATTAAAGTACTGAATGTATGGAAGGAAAAGCTTAATGTGGGAGAGGAGTGGGTGAGGTACCACTTATGGAGGTGGCTTAATCCTAAAGCGCAAGGAAGGAGGAGACTTGAAATATGGCTGGGTATCAGAGAGCCGTCATCTATAGAAAAAGAGTACAGCAGGCGTATAAGCTACTCAGTAAAAGTGAGTGCTAGAGAAAATAATGCTATAGAGGTGCGTATCTGGCCTAAGTTACCTCTGGAATCTCTAAAGACTCAGGCAAAAGTAATTCAATGCATGATAGCTGAGGAAAGTAGCAGTTATATCAAACTTAGGTGTCATGATGCGTCATTGCACTTTAATGGCGAAAAGCTTCTTATTGAAGGTCAAGAGGCGTGCGCCACAGCTGTAAGCGCTATTAAGGCTATTTTTAGATGGCAATTGTGCATAAACTGCAAGAGCTGCTTGATATGGTGCCCTAGTAAAGCCATCGTATTTCGCAATAAAAAATTAGAAGTATTGAGTTACGCGTGCAAATCATGCGGCATATGTCTTGAGGTATGTCCAGTAGCCGACATGCTCATTAATAAGGTTTTGATGCCGCTTGCTTTCAGTGGAAGTTCAGCAGGCGATACTGAATGCAGTAGCAATGAGAATGAGATACTGAAGGCCGTAAGCTACTATAGGGCACTCAGGAAAGTAAAAGTTAGTGAAGAAGCAGAACAGGAGCCTGCTTACGATAGGATCTCCGAGTTCTTTAGCTTGAGAACACAAGAGAATAAGTAATCAGCATGTGATCCTTTAATCACCCGGTAAAGTCATTTAGGATGCCACTCATCATCCAATATAGGTATTGTCTATCGCACCTATTAACAGCTCACATAGATGCTGAAGAAAACGATTTTCTAGTGCTACCCACTTTAATGCTCTGTAATTATACTACATACAACTTATTCTTCGAGAACCTTCTTCAGCCTATCAACAGAGGCTTGATAATCCTTTTCTTCGTCTACATTACCCTGGGAATCCAAGTTAGGTTGGGTTAGCACTTTTACTACCTGACCGCTATCTAGTTCAGCTAATAATTGCGGAACCCACGCCATGCCAAGCTCATCCGTATCACCATACTTTATTAGGTACATGTAGTCCTCTTCCTTGATTTCAAGCTCAGCATTAAATTCCTCTGCTAATCTTCTAGCTAACTTTGTAAAGTGCTTATTTAGCGGGTGTGCTTTAGAGGTAACCAAGACAAACTTCTTTACTTTCGTAGCCAACTACATCCACCATTCTAGGATTTCACGAGATATAATATCCTTATATGCTGTTACTGCGTAATCACATAAATTAGTGATTACTCTGGTGCATTTATATTAAGTAGCTGTTGGTATTACTTAATAGGCACGATAATGATATCTAGACTGCGCAAATTGATAAAGCCCATCTCACTAAGGGTAGGTATGTGGCTGGGCAGGCATGGAATTGAACCTAATATACTTACCTTGCTAGGGCTACTGACGTCTATTCTCGTTCCCGTGTCTGTGTATTACTCTCTGCTAGTTGTGGGTCTTGCACTAGTAATACTTTCAGCTACACTTGACTACCTTGACGGCGCTGTAGCTAAGGCTCTCAATAAAAGCTCATCTATTGGCGCCTTCTTGGACTCGTTTTCAGACAGGGTGTCAGACTTCTGTTACTCTATAGCTCTTTGGCTCGCAGGCATTAATGCGCTATATATTATGCTCTACATTACGACCTCATACTTAATAAGCTATGTGAGAGCAAGAGCTGAATCGCTAGGTGTTAGGCTAGAGGGCGTAGGTATTATGGAGCGCGGAGAAAGAACACTCGTAATTATTGCAATTTTCGTTATAATTGCAGCAACAGGCTCGCTGACCATACCGACATACATCATTATCGGAATGATTGCTCTTAACGTAATAACTATTATCCAAAGAGTTTACTATACGTTTCGGGGGTTAAGTAGGAATGAACAATAGTGCGTGGATTTTCACGTTAGGTAATGAGGTTGTGGAAGGTAGGGTCATAAACACTAATGCCGCGTTTCTAGGACGAAGGCTCTCATTGCTTGGATTTAATGTAGTAGCAAGTATTTCGTTACGTGACGATGTTGATCTCATCTGCAAGTACCTTAAGTATGTACTGTCTGAGAGGCCTAGGTTAGTAATCACAACAGGTGGCCTAGGACCAACATATGACGACAGAACACTAGAGGCAGTAGCGCTAGCTACTAATAAAAGACTAGCAGTAAATGACGAAGCGTTGAGAATGGTTAAGGAGAAGTATGATAGAGCTAAGTTACCTATGACTGAGGATAGAATTAAGATGGCAAAACTGCCTGAAAACGCCGTGCCAATACCTAATCCTGTAGGCACTGCTCCTGGCTCATGGCTTAAATGTGGCGAGACCATAATAATCTCACTGCCTGGTGTACCTAAAGAACTCGAGGCAATGTGGGAATCGTGGGTTGAGCCAAGACTAAGAGAGATAGCACCTAATAAAGTTGTATTAGAGTACTCGTTTAAGGTATTTAAGGTACCTGAATCCTCTGCCGCGCCAGTACTTAAGGATATCGTGAGGAGATATCCTGAAGTGTACGTTAAGACGCATCCTAAGGGGCACGAGATTAGCGAGCCGCTACTAGAAGTATACGTTATGGCCTTCGGTAAGGATGAAGAAAAAGTAAGTGAATTAATTAAAAAGGTTGTAAGTGAGCTAAAGGAGAAGTTTAGTGAATTAGGTGGCAGGATAGTGTAGCTAGCTAAGTGATTTCTGAGGAAGCTACCGTTTTCTCGCAATGAAATTATATAGCCCTATGCTACCAGCTATCTCCTCCCACTCAATACTGAAGGGTAACAGGAGCTGCTGAAGCACCGACTTCATAGCCTCAATGTACTCGTTTATGTCTATGTCATCAAGCTTAGCAAGCTGAATTGCCTTAACCTTATCCTTGGTTTTAGTCTTTACATAAAGTATTGTGTCGCCTTTACCGACCATAATTCCGTATCTCTTTAACTGCTTAGCTGCCTTAACATGAATCGGTGTGGTCTTCCTGTATTCCTCAATAGGCTTATTTAGTGTGGTCCTAAATGCTACGTCTTCTAGCGTAAAGTCCCTGTTCTTTAATCTGTAGTAGAGGTTCTGCACAGTATCCTTAAGTTCCTTCTTAACTCTCTCTAGCGATACTGGCGTTCCATCTATGTTACTGATCAGCTCTACGACCTTAGTGAATGTCTCCTGCACGAGCTTAGGCACATTCTTCTTCTTACCTACGAGTCCTTTAACGTCTATCTTACCGTTCTCTCTAATACCTAGATAGTTTTTCTTTAAAGCGAAAGCTACATGTCTATAGACTTTATCTACTTCTAAGTCAAGAGCAAAGCTCTCCTCAACCCACTTTATCAGCTTTCTTAGCGCTTCTTCTTGGGGATTCCATATAAAGAGTGAATCGGTATCGCCATACAGTACCTTCAGCCCTAGCTCAGACGCCTTCGCTAATGTTGATGTGATTACGTACCTACCTAACGCTGTTACGGATTCTGCCAGTGATGGAGTATAGAGTGGAAACTTCTCGTGACCGAAAACTCCGTAGCTTGCGTTAATGTATACCTTCATTGCGCTCTGCACAACGTCATACCAGCTCCTCAACTCCTCAGGTATACTAGAGTCTTTAGCCATCTTCTTGTATACCCTGACTCTAATGTCTCTCAATAAGCCCACTAACTCTGACGTAATGCCCCGCTTACTCTTACAGACTGTATGAAGGATCTCTCCCTTCTCATCCTTAACTTCTATGAGATCCTTCTCATCACACCAACCTTTAGGTGGGTCTATGGTTTCGTAGCTTAAGTTCCACACCTTAATAATACTCGGGTATAGTGAGGCAAAGTCAAGTACGACCACATTAAAGTAGACGCCTGGAATTGGGTCGATAACTATAGCTCCAGCATATCTCTTGCCGCCTACCTTAGCAGCAGTCTTTACAACACCCTTTATTTGCCTTAGATCTTCTTCATTAGGTATTAGGTAACCCCTCCTCCTGTGTTCCCAATACATTAGGTTCTTGATCCACGCTGATACCTTCCTGCGCGTAACATCCTCTAAGCTCATTTTCGCTAATCTCATGATTAGAATAATCAGCTTCCAGACAAGGTCGTTGCTGAAGGTGGTCAGCTTCATTGTGAGATCTGCATCTCGCGCATTGTAGTTAGCTAGTTCAGCGATCGTTAGGTCACTAATGCTCTCCTCCACTCTAACTTTCGTCTCTCCTAGCAGTGCCTGAGCAATCGCATCGAGAGTTTTGTCTTTATATGCTCCACCGAAGGCGTAGTTCTGTATCGCTTCAATGCTAAAGAACTTGTAAAGGTCTATGTGGAAGCCATGTCTAATACCTACGAAGTCCCTGACATTCTCTATAGGAATAGCGTCTGGATCTATACCAAGCACTAGAGCTCTATTATGGAGGTACGGCAGGTCAAATCCATCACCATTAAACGTAATGATTAGTGGATACTGGTTAATGATCCTAAATACTTCCAGGATCATTGCTTTCTCACTATCGAAAATCTCAACCTCAAATCCTTCAGGTAGCTGCTCTATATTACCGAAAGGCACGTCATCCCTAGCTAGTACTAGAACCTTCTTTAATCCGTCATTACTGACAAGTGCTACGCTTATTATCGGGTACTGTGCTTTCTCCACATCTGGTATCCTTCCCCTGAACGGCGTATAGACCTCAATGTCTAGTGCTATACGCTTAATTTGCGGTGGCCTAGTCTCGAACAGAGGTATGAGCCTTCCTGCAGTTTCCTTAAGCTCCTTATCAGCGTCCTTCATTGCCTCTTCGAATAACTTAATGATAGCATCAGGTACCTTGGCTTCTATGCTGTAAAACTTACCATTCTTAATGCTATACATCATCCCCGGAATAAGTCCATTATCGAACATGTAGTTGTCATGGTATTTTATCTTAGCCTCCCATGCCTTGGGCACTAACTTCCTTAACCTTGGGACTGCCTGCGGATCTTTTACAACTATCTTAGATAGCCTTATCCACTTTCCTGTGAGGAGATCGTACTTTCTTACCGCCTCAACTCTAACAAATGACGAGTCGTTCTTAATTTTCTCTATTTCACCTACTTGTTCAGGAGGTACGCTGGTTATGAAGTAAGGTAAGTGTCCTGTCTTATCGTACCATATGTAGACCTTATTGTTTTTGTCGTCGTAGAACTTTAAGTATACCTTCGCTGCCCTGCCTGAATAGTAAGAGCCAAGTAAGTAAGCAGCATCAAGCGAATTCACAACCTCACAACAATTATCATACAGATGGTATTCCCTAACAGTAGAATTAACTACATCAATACTAACCTTAATAATTGCATCATTGACCCTAACCTCAATTACCTTCTGCTTCTGCGCATTTCTTGCGTACTCAAGCAGACTCCTACACTTTACTCTCCGCTTCACCTTACTTGATAGCACCTTAATAATAAATCCCTCCGAGACCTCCACTAGATGACTTAGTGAGTAACACCTTTTAATTACTTACACATAAGGAACTGCACTGTACAATGGTGGCGGAATCCTCATAAAAATAACATTTCTTGACTACAATACTTGAGTGAGACTAAACTATTAATTTGCTTATAAAGTCAATAACGTGGGGCCCGTCGCCTAGCCAGGATAGGGCGCCGGCCTTCGGAGCCGGAGGTCCCG
>CAYQIX010000036.1:0-14760 GCA_964417765.1 uncultured Desulfurococcaceae archaeon | reverse complement strand
CTAAGATGACTCCGATGGCTAGGGTCAAGACAGCTGTCGACATGGCTAATGAGGGGATATTAAGTAGGGAGGAGGCTGTACTCAAAGTTAAGCCGGACGTAGTCCTTAAGCTCCTCTACCCGAGAATTGATCCGAAGGCAAAGGCGGTTCCTATAGCTAAGGGCTTAGCAGCCTCCCCAGGAGCAGTAAGTGGTCAAGTAGTATTTCATCCAGATGATGCTGTTGACTGGGCTAGGAAAGGTAAGAAGGTGATACTTGTTAGAGTAGAGACTAAGCCTGACGACGTTCACGGATTTTACGCAGCAGTTGGCATACTGACGGCAAGAGGCGGAATGACGTCGCACGCAGCTGTAGTAGCGAGAGGTATAGGTAAGCCTGCAGTTGTTGGAGCAGAAGCAATCAAGGTAGATTACGAGAAGAAGGAGTTCAGAGTAGGTGATGTTGTAGTTAAGGAAGGCGACTGGATAACTATCGATGGCAACACAGGTAATGTGTACGTAGGTAAGGTGCCTACGATAGCACCTGAACTAGTATCCGAGTTACAGACTCTGCTCAATTGGGCAGACGAGTCCAGGAGGCTTGGTGTGAGAGCAAATGCTGACGTGCCTGAAGACGCTAATATAGCTAGGAAGTTCGGTGCTGAAGGTATAGGTCTACTGAGAATTGAGAGAATGTTCAGAAAACCTGAGAGACTTGAGGCATTAAGAAAAGTAATTCTAGCTGAAACTAAGGAAGAGAGGGAAGAGCATCTAAAGAAGTTAGCGGAGATGATAAAGCCTGACTTCAAGGAAATGCTAAAGATAATGGACGGTCTACCAGTAGTAATCAGACTCATAGATCCGCCACTCCATGAGTTCCTGCCAGCTCCTGAAGAGATTCTTAAGGAGCTCTATGAAACCAAGATAGCATACTACGCGTTAAAGTCATCAGAGGCTGTCAAGGAGGTAGCACCCGATATTCTAAAGAGCTATGAGACCAAGATAGCTGAGTTAGAGAGGCTACTAAGAAGAGTTACTGTTCTTAAGGAGCACAATCCAATGATGGGTCATAGAGGTGTTAGAGTAGGTGTTACATATCCAGAAATATACTACTACCTAGCTAGGGCAATGGTTGAAGCAGCGGCGGAGCTGATTAAAGAGGGTCACAATCCAAAGTTAGAGATAATGATTCCTCAGGTAGCGGAAGCTAATGAAATCAGATACGTTAAGGAGAAGGCTATACTGCCAGCACTTAAGGATGTTGCTAAGGACTATGGCTTCGAACTAGTTGAGAAGGATGCACCAGGTACTTACGCATTCAAGACGGAGTCCGGTAAGGAATATGAGATCCTTGTAGGAACAATGATAGAGACTGTAAGAGCCTGCCTAACAGCCGACGAGATAGCTAAAGAAGTGGCATTCTTCAGCTTCGGAACAAATGACTTGACGCAAGCAACATTCAGCTTCAGCAGGGATGATGTAGAGAATAAGTTCATGCCACAGTACCTAGAGCTAGAGATACTCAAGAGTAATCCGTTCGAGACCTTAGATGTCAAGGGTGTCGGCAGGCTCGTTGAGCAAGGCACTAAAGTCGGTAAGAGCGTTAACCCGAAGCTCGAGGTAGGCCTCTGTGGCGAGCACGGAGGCGATCCAGCATCAATAGAATTCCTACATAAGGCAGGGCTGGACTACGTCAGCGCCTCGCCATTCAGGATAGTAGTAGCTAGGCTCGCAGCAGCACATGCAGCAATTAAGGAGAAGCTACAGCAGGGTAAGTAAGCTAAGTTAACAAGGTATTTTTCTCCTAATTTTCCCTATTTAATCTCACTTAGCCCCTAAGGTATATCATTAAAATTCAGTATTTATGCTAAGTAGGTAAATTAACTTAAGATAAAAGTTAAGATAAAAGTAGAGAGTTACTCTGCTTAATTTACCTCAAGAATTCCTCAACGTGCGGAGTTTCCTTCACTATCCTAAATGCTATGCTAGTCATTGAACGCTTAACGTACGGTATCTTAATTATTTTCTTTATGAATTTATCTAGTTCCTCTATCTCCTTGAATGACGTTATAATTGCAATATCATATTCGCCAGTGATGTCGTAAACCGCCTTGACGTTCGGTTCTTTAGCAAGTATTTCTTCAAGTTCTTCTATGTGGGCTCCATCTACCTGCAGCAGTGTAATGGCGTTTATTTGGTAACCTAGTTTCCTGTAGTCAATCATTGTGGTATAGCCTTTAATTAGCCCCTCACGCTCAAGTCTCTTTATCCTAAATGCTATAGTACTTGGTGATTTACCTAAATTCCTAGCCAGCTCCCTAATACCTTCCTTGCCATGCACAGCTAATCTCTTAAGAATCATTATGTCTATGTCATCTAACATGACAGATCTTCTCCTGCTTCTCACGATAACTCCCCATCCTTCAATTTAGATATCCTTATTTAAATGTTTAATCCTCTTGATAATTCATCTTTTAACATGTTCAAAACTAATAACATAATTAGTGAACGAGAATGGAAAAAGAGGAAGTTGAAAAATCGAACAACGGCGTCCTGTGGGTTTCACTGCAGTACACGGATATTGTTGGGAGGCTGCATGAGCTAGTGGTTCCCTACGAATCATATGCTGGAAACTCTGAATTCAGCATGGATGGGTCTTCAGTAGATATAGTTGATATTAACGTAAGTGACTTGATTCTAAGACCTGACCCGCAAACATTCATAGTGATTCCATGGGACAGGAAGAGAGGCAGAGTGTTCTGTTCTATAGGTGTGAATAGCATGCCGTTCTGGGGTGATAGCAGAGCTGTAGCGAGAAGAGCAAGCGAGTATGTATCGTTGCAAAATCTCCGAGAAGTAATAGGTGTGGAAATAGAATTTTTCATACATAAGGTAACATACAATGTGTCACCTAATGAGGTTTATGTGAGAGTGGAATTGAGTGAGAAATACCCTAGAGGTTTACTTAAAGTTAAAGGTGGTTATGAGGTACCTGCATACAGCGACTTAGTAAGTAGGGTTAGGTATGAAATTGTGGAGTACTTGAGAGAGATGGGAAGAACGCCGCCAACGAACCATCACGAGGTAGCACCTAATCAGGTAGAAATAACTACACCCCCAGGCAAGGCAGTAAATGTAGCAGACACAGTCATGACAATAAAATATGTCGCAAGATATACAGCATCAAAGTACGGCCTAGCAGCTAATTTCATGCCAAAGCCTGTTTACGGTGATAACGGATCTGGGATGCACACTCACGTCAGTTTGTGGAATGACGGCCATAACATGTTCTATGACGCAAATGACGAGTATAAGCTCAGTCAGATGTGTAGGTACTTTATAGGCGGACTAATAGAGCATGGCAGGTCGCTTTCAGCTATAGTATCGCCAACGACGAATTCCTACAAGAGACTGGCAGCTGGGTATGAAGCACCTATCTACCTTACGTGGGGTGTTGCAAACAGATCCGTAGCCATAAGAATACCGAAAACAAGTACACAGAAGAAAGCTAGGATTGAGTTCAGGCCTCCTGACCCTACCGCAAATCCATACTTAACGTTTGCAGCGATATTGATGGCAGGACTAGATGGAATTAAGAAGAAAATAGATCCAGGTGATCCTACAAGCGAGAACGTATACTCCATGTCCGAGTGGAAGATTAAGGAGTCAGGAATTAAGGTGCTTCCGAGATCACTAGATGAAGCACTAGATGAGCTGGAGTCAGATAATGAGTACCTTAAGCCTGTGTTCCCCAAGGAGTTGCTTGAGCGCTATATTGAAGTTAAGAGAAAAGAAGTTAAAACCGTGAATATGCACCCAACGCCTGCGGAGTTCATGATGTACATGACGTACTAATTTCATGCAACTAGCACACTTTTGAACCTGGCTTAGCAGGTTCAGCAACTGTCAGTAGAACAGGTCTCTCGCCCTCCTCGGAACAGGTAGCAAGAATCATGCCTTGGGACTCAAGTCCCATAAATTTCTTTGGCTTCAAATTCGCCACAACAATTACATACTTGCCTTTTAACTCCTCAGGGCTGTACCACCTAGCCAATCCTGCAATTATTTGGCGCTCCTCGGTACCTAAGTCAACGATAAGTTTGATTAAGTTCTTAGAATGAGGCACCTTTTCTGCGTGCTTAACGTAACCCACACGGAGATCTACTTTACTAAATTCAGTTATGTCTATTAGATTGCTCATGTCAGGCTCACCGAAGTAGTTATAAATTGAGATGTATTAAAGAAAACGTCTTTAAATATGCTACTTACACTTGAGGCTCTGTTTCTTTATCGGCTTGAACTTTATTATGTAGTGTGTAGCACCCTCAATTATCTGAGGGGACTTCCTTATTGTTGCCTCTACAGGCATACCTACATATACCTCATCAGCTTCAACATCAGTTAATTGGGTTAGGATTCTAGCCTTACCTAATTCTACGAGAGCTATGATTAAAGGCACCTTAGATTCGAAACCCTCGACAGGTACGTTAAGTACGGTGTAAGTGAGTACCTTACCTTCTCGTGGTAGGTGTATTTCTCTAATCTCCCTAGAGCCGCAGCGGGGGCATGCAGCCTTAGGTGGGTAGCATACGTACCCACACTCAGTGCATTCGGTACCAACTAATTTAATTAATTTCTCCTGAAGCCTCCAAACCCTCTGAATCGTGAGCATGTACGTCACCTCCTTAATATAATGGTCGTTGCGTTTGAGCCGACACCACCAAAGTTCTGGGTTAGACCTATTTCACCGCCAGCTTTAATGCCGGGGAAGTCACCCCTAAGTTGCATAGCTACCTCAACTACCTGATAAATGCCTGTTGCGCCGACAGGGTGCCCCCTTGCCTTAAGGCCTCCTGATGGATTAATGACGGGCTTATCCCCAACCCTGAATCTGCCTTCATAAACTAACTTGGCGCCCTTGCCTCTCGGCGCGAAGCCTAGCTCCTCTAGGCTTATTGCTGCAGTGACTCCGTAGGCATCATGGATTTCAGCTACGTCTATATCTTTAGAAGTCACACCAGCCATCTTAAACGCTCTCTCGGCTGACAGCCTAGAGGCAAGCAGCCTATCCAGCTCATACCTGGATGTTAGGTCAGTACTGTCAAGGGCGTTCCCGACGCCAGCTACGTATATAGGTGTGTCGGATAGTTTCCTAGCTATATCTTCAGAAGCAAGCATTACTGCTGCAGCACCATCACTTAATGGGCTTGCGTCATAGAGCCTAACGGGGTCAGCTATAATCGGTGACTTAAGGACATCTTCAATAGTTATTTTCTTCTTTAGCTGCGCGTAAGGATTATAGAGCGCGTTCTCATGCATCAGAACGGGCCATGCAGCCATCTCTTCCCTACTCACATTGTGCTTATTCATGTAGTACCTCATTACGAGCGCATTAAGGCCAGCAAAGCTTATGCCGTGTACTAGTTCGTAGTCTGCGTCGGCAGCCCAAGCGAGACCTCTTGAAGTAGCTGGTGTTGGCCTCTCGCTGAGCTTCTCTATCCCAACGACGAGTACTTTCTTAAAAATTCCCGAAGCTACTAAAGAGTATCCAGCTAGAAAGGCGGTGCCTCCCGAGCCGCATGCCCCCTCAACTTTAAATCCCGAAACACCTCTCATGCCAGTGTGGTCAGCTATTAATGATGCGAGGTTTTCCTGCTCAGCTAAACTACTCAACATGTTCCCGACAACTATGGCGTCAGGCTTCTCATTGCCTGCTTCATCTAAGGCCTTAAATACTGCTTCAGCTGCTAAGTCCCTAATAGATCTATCATAGAATTTACCTACATTAGTCATACCTACACTAACAATGTATACTTTACTCATGTATAGCACCCTCAAGTCTTTTCAATCACAGATGAAAGAAACCTACCACTTTCCTCAAGAACGACAAATAATATTTTATCGCCTGCCCCGGAAGACTTTATTGATTCGATGAGAGTCATTATAGCAAGTAACCTGCCAGTGACTCCTGCAGCTGAAAGCCTAGTTAATATAGTTAGCGATTTTTGCGGAAGTCCTACTCTCGATGCAGCCTTAAGTAAGTAGGAGAGCTTCGGAGCTGATCCAGCTAAGTAGGAGATCTCTGAAGGTTCTAGTGAAATTCCTTTCAGCATGTCAGATAGGAGTTTAGGTGCTTTACGCAGGAGGAGTATTTCATGTATTAAGTCGATAAATGTATTTAGTTTCGTGCTAGAAGGCTTTGTAAAAGTTAAGTTTTCACTTAGTGTCTTAAGGAAAAGAACCTTAGCTTTAGTATCAGTGTCGTTGAAGATTAGAGTGACACAGCCAGCAGGTGGAGATGAGTTAACAACTATTAGTACGCTTGCTTCGCTATCAGGTATTTTATTTATGAGTGTAAGTGCTTCTATTAAATCCTGAGAAAGGTGTGCGCTTACCTCGCTTAAATTTAAGAGTGACAGTAGGACACCTAACTTAACGTGGTCTATATCATCTGAAACAACAACTACATTACCAATTTCACTCTCTATGCTGCCTAACAATTGTGATGAAGCCTCGTAAGCCATAGTAATTGCGTCCTCGTCGTCATTAGGTGCAGGAAGCTTCAATCCGTTCACGTCAATAGTCCTTCTTGGTACGTATGTACCCCACCTCGATATCCGTAGCATCCTCTAACCACTAACCACTACATGACGTTGCTTTTATTGTTTTTAACTTGGATGCTATGTAAGGTTGTGTATTTTTGACGCCGACCAGCGAGTACTTTGTTACCACGTAGATCTAGAAAAATACATGGCGAAAACGTCAGACCTCTCTAAGTTGAGTACTTTAAAGTAAGTGTACCCAAATATTAATATCTAAAGTATTTAAGTGTGGTTTAGGTGCAGATGAAGGAGGTAGGATGGTCAGGTAACGTCAAGAGATATATGACAATCGGCATACTCGTAGGTATAGCAGCGTATATAGTAATATTTGCGTACGTATACAAAGGAAACTTCGTAAAATTCATTGATATAGTAGCTCATGGTAATCCGGTTGACGCATTTACAGCATTTCTGCTAAGAATACTTGTGTCGGTAGTTCATGCTACTGTGTGGTTCTTCGTAATATATTCGCTCAGAAGGGTGAACTACGTTAAGGTGCTATCAATAACGGGGGTCGCGCTTTTCTTTGAGGTTATAGTACCTATTGGGGGCGTTACTGAGGTAGTTAAGGTGCTGCTTGCTATTAAGCTGAGGCTGTTATCTAAGGAAGAAGCGATTGCTTCACTATTAATTCACAGGGTACTGACCTCGCTTGGTATAATCATAGTAACCGTCATTTCATTACTAGCCATTAAAGCACCGCTGACTACTTCATTAGGTTTACTTATTCCAGCAGCAATACTGCTTAGCATGAATATAGCACTGTGTCTCGTTCCAGCTTCTAAGAGAATCGAAAAGTTACTGAGTAGATATGGGAAAAAATTCGGATATGAGTTCGAGGGCCTTTCTTACGCCTATATAGAGAAACTAATTGGGATCAGAAGAGCGGTACCTTTTATCTTAATAGCGTTTGTATTCGTTGTATTTGAAAGACTGATCAACGGTCTCTACGGAATAATTACTGCTTCACTCATAGGAACACACATTACATTGCCTGTTTCAATACTCACTTTTGATACTATCTATGCAATACTCTGGTTATTCCCTATAGTAACTCCAGGGCAGTTAGGTATATATGAATTCATTCAAACAGGGATTCTCTCTCACTTAGGAATAAGCCTCGATGAAGCAGCAGCGATGAGCATTATCTCTAGAGTAATATACGTATTTGGAGGATATGTGGTGTTCGCGATATTCATTACGCTGCTTGGCCTGAGTGTTAAGTCGCTAATAGCTGAACTATCAGCAGCTAAAACTAATGAGCGAGATGCGGATGATACGTAAGCTGGGTACGTTCTCGAAGTACCTCAATTAGCCTGGCACCACGTATAAATATTTTAACGACAAAAGTATACCTAAGGTGGTTAACTTCATGACTTCCAACGTGAGTGATAGGGATAAAGATGAGGTACTAAGGAGTAAGGTTATAGGGTCTTTGAAGAACATCTATGATCCCGAAATACCGATCAATATATGGGATCTGGGACTAGTCTACGAGGTTAAAGTGTCTGATGGTATGGTATACATTAAGATGACGCTTACATCGCCAATGTGTCCTATAGCTTACGCTATAGTCCAACAAGTTACTGACGCCATCTCAAAGATAGAGGGTGTCAAGGACGTAAAAGTAGACCTAGTATTTGACCCGCCGTGGGACCCAACTAAAATGACTGAAGAAGGCAGGAAGCTTTTCAAAAAGATCTACGGTTATGATATTGTTGAGGATTTTCGCAGGCAGTCGAGGTGAAGCAGCTATTGCCTATTAAGGAGCACAGAGTTGCAGCCTCTAAGATTAAAGTTAGGTTTTGCTTGGTAGTGACAAGCGATAGTGTTGCAAAGGGTGAGAGGAGAGACGAGATAACGCCGCTAGTAAAGAAGTTAGTTTCAAGAGAAGGGCATGAGTTAGTCCGTACAGATATTGTGCCTAATAATGTATCTATGATACGAGATGTAGTGAGCTCTCTGCTAAATCTATGTGATGCAATACTTGTCACCGGAGGTACCGGGTTAAGCAGCAAGGACGTAAGTGTAGATGCGGTGAGGACCTTATGCACTAAGGAAATTCCAGGATACGGCGAATTATTTAGGTACCTAACCTTCAAGAAATATGGTGCGGCTGCACTTGCTACAAGAGCAGCGGCTTGCTTAAGTGGAAGGACACTAGTATTTACGACACCAGGGTCTATAGATGCTGTCGAGCTAGCTCTGAGCGAGCTGATACTTCCTGAGATAAGCCACTTAGTTTATGAAGCTAAGAAGTGATGCTGATAGCAGTGCAACTAAATTACTGAAAACATAAGTGTGTGCAAGACCATTAGGTATCTAATTATGCTGCTAAATTTAAAAAGTAATCTATTTTCTTTAGATAAGGTATAACGTTATGAGTGATGCTGAAGTGAAGTTGCCGCCGAGACAGTACAAGATAATTAAGGTATTAGCCGAGTCCGGAGGTAGGCTAAGCGTCAATGAACTGGCTGCTAAGCTAAGTAAGAAGGTAAGCGACTTAATGAGGGATTTGGAAGAGCTAGCAAGCAGGAAACTGATCAAGTTAACGCGGAGAAGAGCCTATAGCATTAAGATAACAGAGTTAGGGATTGATTACTTAGAGGCTGGACTGCCTGAGGAGAGATTGTTTAAGGTAGTTAAGAGGCTAGAAGGAGAAGTACCTATAAGTGAATTAAGGTCTGTTTGTGGGCTGGAGAATAATGAGTTTGCTGCAGCCATGGGTATACTTAGGAAGTTCTCACTGATATCAGTATCTAAAGGTGTGGTTAAGTATATAGGAAACGAGGAGGCCGAAAATAGGTTCGCGGAATATGTGAGAGAGCTGAAGGTTAGGTTAAGAAATCTTACGACACCACTAATAACTGATCGAGTACCCAGCTGGGCTCGGGATCTTAGGAGGAGAGGCTTTATCGCAATTGAGGAAGTCAAGGAGATTTACGTTGATTTACCTGAGGAGATCTTAGACTTATGTTTAAAGGGTATGATTAAGGAGGCAACAATAATAACAAAGTTGACACCTGAAATCATTTCGAGTGGTTTATGGGAAGGCGCTGAATTTAAGGAGTTCGACTTGAGTATTGATGTACCTAGGGTAGTGCCTATTAGGAAGCATCCTTATATACAGTTTCTTGAATATGTTAGGTATGTAGTTATTACCATGGGATTTAAGGAGATGAAGGGCCCTCACATAGAGTCAGAGCTGTGGAACTTTGACGTTCTCTTCGTGCCTCAGTACCATCCATCAAGGAGAGAAACAGATGTGTACTTCATCAAGACTGGTGCCTCTAGGAAGGAGCCGAAAGACGTCATTGACAGGGTTAAATCTGTTCACGAGTCAAGGCTAAGGTATAAATGGGACCCGCTCAAGGCTCTCAGGCTAATATTAAGGACACACACAACACCGGTGTCTATGAGAACAATCTATGAGTGCGGCGAGGGCGAATATAGAGCCTTCTCACTTGACAGAGTCTTTAGGCCAGACACTCCGGACCCAACGCATTTGATGGAGTTTCATCAGCTTGAGGGCATAATAGTCGGTAAGAAAGTCACATTTAAGCATCTACTAGGCTTCTTTAAGGAATTCGCTAAGAGATTAAACCTAGGTGAAGTGCTATTTAAGCCAGCTTACTTCCCATTTACTGAGCCTAGCGTTGAAGGCTATATCAAGCATCCTAAGCTAGGGTGGATTGAGGTCTTCCCTGGAGGTATGTTCAGGCCTGAAGTGCTGGAGGCGGTTGGCCTGAAGGGCTATAACGTGGCTGCATGGGGTATAGGCATAGATAGAATAGCGATGCTAGTCTTAGGTATAGATGACATAAGGCACCTATACACGAATAACCTCAGGGTAATTAGGTCAATGAAAGTCCCGTATTGGGTGACCGAGTAATGCCGATAGTAGAGGTTAAGCTGTGGGATCTCGCTAGACTAGTTGGTGCAGAATTGAAGGAGAATGAGCTACGTAAAACACTATCTATGCTGAAAGCTGAAATAGAGGAACTGAGTGAAGACACTATTGTCTATGAGGCGCAGCATGACAGGCCAGACCTGTTCTCTGCTGAAGGTCTTGGTAGAGCACTGGCATTCATTATTGGGTTAAGAAAACCGTTTAAGTACATAGTACGAGAGTCAAGTGTAATTCTAGATACAAGTAACGCACCAAGATATAGGCCTTACGCGTTCTTGGCTGTAGTTAGGAATGTGGAGCTAGATGATGAAGCAATAAGACAGATATTTCAGCTGCAGGAGAAGCTCCACCTAACATACTGTAGTGACAGAGAGTACGTTTCAATAGGCCTTTACGACTTAGACAAGGTAAAACCACCAATAAAATATGTTGAGGTCAGAGATGCTAAGTTCAGACCGCTGGGAGAGTCGTCAGTAATGTCTCTCAGCGAAATACTTGAGAGGACCGAGAAAGGCGTGAAATATGCGCACCTAGTAAGGAAAGGTAGTTACCCACTGCTCCAGGACTCGGATGGTGAAGTGCTGTCATTTCCGCCAATAATTAACAGTGAAGACAACAAGATTACTGAGGAAACGAAGAACGTTCTAATAGACGTCACTGGAACCGAGCCGTCACTCATGATTAAGGTACTAAACATAATAACTACATCAGTAGCTGAGAGGGGAGGTAATGGCGGCGTTACCATAGAGTGTGTTAAGGTTCTAGGCAAGAGTGGGAACGTTATTGGCACGTCGCCAAAACTCGATGGCTCAATAATAGATGTCAATATAGGAAATCTGGAAAATCTAGTTGGTTTAAAGTTAGGGATTAGTGAAATAGAAGAAATTCTTCCCAGGATGGGCTATTTAATTGAGGACACTAGCAGGAGTACAATTAAGGTTTGGGCACCTCCCTACAGGGTTGATGTGATTGGCGAAGTTGACATAATTGAAGATATAATTATCGGATACGGCTATGATAGACTGCCTACTGAAGTGCTACCACCTACACACTACGGTAGTATGCACTCGATTGAGCGTCTCTCATCAATAATGAGAGAGCTGATGATGGGTCTAGGATTTGAGGAAGTAGTTAACTTCATGCTAATAGACTCAGAGTTCCTAGAGGACGTAAGTTCCGAGGATTTTGTAAAGCTAGCTAATCCAAAGATGAAGACCTACTCAGCAGTAAGAAATTCGCTTATACCCTCACTTCTGCTCTCAGTAAAAGAGAATGCAGATCTTCAGCAGCAACTTAAAATATTCGAGGTAGGTGATGTAGTAAAGCTTAACAGCAACGAGTACGAAAGTCAGCGATACTTAGGCTTTGCAATATACAGCAAGGACATAACATTAACCGATGGCTTGGTCATCATCAAATCCGTTTTAACGGCCTTAGGAATTAACTACAAATTAAGGAGCGGCAAACACAGAGTGCTCATTAACGGCAGGTCAGCGGTAATAACAATAGATGGTGACGAAGTAGGGATTTTAGGTGAGGTACATCCCAGGTACTTAGTAAAGTATGGGCTGCAGTGGCCTCTGGTTGTTGGTGAGCTAAACCTGAGTAAGCTACTTACTAAGCTCAGATAGAGGCTTCATGTTCTCGAACTAGATTTTTCGAGTAGCTTGCGGGCCTCTCTAATGGCTTCCTTAGCCAGGTTTTCACCAAACGTGGGGAGCTTAGCTATTTTCGATGGGTCAGCTCTAGCTAGGTCCTCCAGCGACTTGATGTTATTCATAATCAGAATGCGTGCTCTAATCCTCCCTATTCCCTTAACCTTAACTAGATCTAGTGCATCTTCCTTAACGCCGTACTTCACTCTAGATGCAAGTATGCCGAGTTTGTGTGAGTGCTGTGTTAATCCGTAGACGTGACATATTCTTGATGCAGCATAGATTAGCCATGAAGCTGTTTCAACTATGTTATGTAGGTCACCAGCACCAATTCCGTAGCGTTCGAGAATTTGATCTTCATTAACTTCCTCGATCCATGCGAGTAGAATTCTTCCCGCTTTGTATGCCCTAAGCAAATCGTAGTAATCTAGACCAAACCTTGGCTCAGGTATTTCGCCATTATCTAGAGCAGCTTCCATTTCGTCTGCTAATGACCTGTACCTGGTAATTCTAACTCGTTCGAAGTCAGGGGTCATAGCAACTAGTGTTAAGTAGTAAATATTTGGTACCTCCACCTGCTTCTTTAGGTCATCGATGATTATTAATGCAGTGAGTGGATCTATGTACAATTTACTTACATAGCTACCGAGTGATGTCGCCTTAATGAAGCCTCTATCGAACGTCAGCATTTCCATATTCACAAGCTGGTCAATGATGTATTCAATTGCTTCGTCACTAAGTGCTGAGGACAGCTGCTTAAATGCTAGAGTAGTTTCCATTAATTCCATAAGCTCCCTCAAGTTACTTACGTAGCCAGATGCTACTAGCGAGAGGACGTGAATTCTCATTGCCCGCGCACTAACTAATGCTGACTTAACGTCCTCTGGCACACCCTTAACGTACCTCCAGCCCTCTTCATCACTTCTCGCGTCAGCTACTATTGCTTCACCATAAGGGTCGTACTGCGGTCTTCCAGCCCTGCCAGCCATTTGCTTATACTCAGCAATTGATATGGGCTTCATATACCCGGACTCATACCTCCTGGTATATACAACAACCCTCCTGGCGGGCATGTTTATTCCAGCAGCAAGCGTGGGTGTCGCAACAACTAGCCTCAGAAAGCCAGCTCTAAATCCTTCCTCTATAGTTCTGCGGCTAGCGTAGGAGAGTCCTGCGTGATGGAATGAGATTCCTCTCCTAAGTAATGGAGCAAGCGTAGTTACCTCTGAGTGCGGGGCACCGCGCTCCTTAAGTTTCTCTACTAATTCGTAGTACCCTAAGGACTCAGGCATTAATCTCGCTAATTTTCTAGCAGCGTCTTCGGCTCTACTCCGCGATTGCTTAAAAATAAGTACTTGGTAGTTCTCCCTCAGCGCATTAGTGGCTATGTGCTCAAGCAGACCTCCTGAAACTCTTTCCTCTCTACCGTCCTCAAACACTATCTTTTTCTTTTTACTGATGTAGTAACCCTCAATCAACTTGACAGGTCTCCAGTCGCTGATTACTAGCTCAGCATTAAGCCACTCAGCAAGCTCCTCCGGATTACCGATGGTTGCGCTCAGACCTATAAGTTGCTTCTTCTCTCTCAGTGTTCTAACAGCTAAGAGCTCCACTATCGGCCCACGATCGGGGTCACCTATTGTGTGAAACTCATCTATAATTACAACACCGACCTCCTTAAGCCACGACGGCTTGAGCCTGAATATAGAGTCAAGCCTCTCGTAAGTAGCAACTATGACATCGTATCTACCCAGCCACTCGCCTGGCTCATCGAAGTCCCCTGTTGATATACCTACCTTAACACCTATATCACGCCATAAGCTAAATTCCTCGTACTTCTCGCTAGCTAGGGTCTTGAGCGGTGTTGCGTAAATTGCCTTCATGCCGCTTAAGAAAGCATTAGCTAGTGCTAGCTCAGCAATTAACGTCTTGCCACTTGCTGTAGGGGCTGTCACCAGCATGTTCCTGAACTTAAGAACTCCCCGCCTCAGAGCCTCGGCCTGCGGGGGTGTAAAGTATCTTATGCCCCTGCTCTTTAAGACTTCCAGTATCTTGCTGGGGAGGCTGAAGTTTTCCACTGGCTCAAGCGATGAAGACATTTCGCTGAACCTCTCAGCAAGCGATCTTTAAGGTATGTGGGTAAATTATTACTTAAAAGCGTGATTACTTTAGCTCAACTCACTAGCAATTTCATTAAACAGCTTAATAAGTTCCCTTGCCTCAGATTCATCAAGCTTGCTAATGGCTATACCCGCGTGAACTATTACGTAGTCACCTACCTTAACATCCTCTAATAAACTTACATCTATCTCTGTCTTAACACCGCCTGCTTCAGCTTCGGCCAATTTCAGCTCGCCCTCGCTCCATATACGCACTATTCTCATTGGTATACCTAAGCACATTTACCTGCTGCCCACCTCCTCTAAAGCTTAGAGCTCCTAAGGCTATAACCTTTAATAGTAATAGTTGTGCGAAATGTAGAATTGCGGTTTGAGTGCGGAGTGCGTGTCGCGACTGATAGGTTTTATTTTACGGTTAACTAATAATTGAGTGGATGAACGGTGCGGTCGTAGCTGAGCTAGGCAATGATGTGAACGGCGGGCTTTGGTGACAAC
>CAYQIX010000035.1:0-15146 GCA_964417765.1 uncultured Desulfurococcaceae archaeon | reverse complement strand
TGACTCCGTCACCAACAACTACTGGCGCACCACCAACTTGGACTCCGCCAAAGAAGATTAGAGCAGCATGGGTCTACGTAGGCCCCATCGGTGACTTCGGCTGGACATACCAGCATGATGTCAGCAGGAGGGTTGTGAAGGCAATATTTAAGGACTGGCTCGAGACCACATATGTTGAGAGTGTTAGTGAGGCTAAATTGAAAGAAGTGATAGAGACTCTCATTTCCAAAGGCTATAATGTGATATTCACAACGTCATTCGAGTTCATGGACGGCACCCTAGAAGAGGCTAAGAAGCACCCTGACGTACTGTTCTTCCACTGCAGCGGCTACAAGAGATGGAAGAACATGGGTACGTACTTTGCTGACTTGGTTCAGGTATACTACCTAAATGGGCTCATGGCTGGCGCACTAACTAAGACAGGTCACATAGGCTACGTAGCAGCCTACACAATACCTGAGGTTGTGAGGCACTTAAACGCGTTTGCTATAGGAGCTAAGGAAGTTGGCGAGCAGCTAGGTAAAGACATTAAGGTATACGTCATTGAAATCGGTGCGTGGTTCGCACCAGATAAGGCTAGAGAGGCGGCTAGGACACTAGTTGAGAGGTACAACTGCGACGTATTAGCATTCACCGAGGACTCAACAGCTATAATTCAGTTCGCGCAGACATGGACTAAACAGCACCCTGATCACCCAGTATACGTATTTAGTCACTACAGCCCAGGCTACGCTTACGGACCTGACGTGGTCGTGAGCGGACAGCTAGTTAGGTGGGAGGTTATATATGCTGACATCCTTTCCAAGATACATGCAGGTATACTGACTCCCTACAACCTTGACAAGCTAGACTACTGGTACCTACTAGACAGCGGCGCTGTAGACCTGGCATGTCACGTATTCCCGAACGGCAGCATAATGCACATCAACCCGAAGTTCATACCAGTACTCAAAAACCTTAAGGTTAAGGATAAAATGGCTGGCGCTGAAATGAGCGTATACGACCTAGTCATGCTACGGTACTACCAGATGAAGGACGCACCAATGCTAACCCCGCTCGAGGCTGTAGCCCCGCACAAGTATGAGAACCTAACCGTCATTAATATCGCTGAGAAACCTGGACAGGAGGAGAAGTACCTCATAGCAACATTTCATGTATTCACAGGCCCACTTGATGGCTACATGAAAGACAATCCGAGCCAGAAGGTACACATACCAGAGGGCGTGATATTAGGTCACGATGAACTATGGACTATGCAGTGGTTCGTAGATTGGGTAGTTTACCTAGGTAGAGGGTAAGCACAGATACTACCATACTTGAGAGCGAGGGAATGAGGGTGACCGAGTCCAAGGCATATAATTCGAATTTTTCTCTTAAAACAGATATACCTGTTGTTTCCGTTAGAAGTGTTTCAAAGAGATTTCCTGGTGCTATAGCATTAGATAACGTTAATTTCGACATTCTAGAAGGTGAGGTACATGCCCTGCTAGGGGAGAATGGTGCTGGGAAGTCGACTCTCGTGAAGATACTTTACGGAATTTACAGTCCCGATAAAGGCGAAATCTACGTCATGGGTAGGAGAGTGCGAATTAATTCACCTAAGGACGCAATAAAGTATGGTATAGTAATGGTTTCACAGATACCTCAAATAATAGATAGGTTAACAGTAGCTGAAAACATAATTTTAGGCCTCGAAAAATACGGTTTAACCTCTAGGGTAAGTGAGGTTAGGGAGTTCATTAAGGTAAAGAGCAAGGAAGTAGGAATTGCTGTCGACCCCGATATCGAGGTATGGAAGTTAAGCTACACTCAGAAGCAGTTGGTCGAGATTTTGAGAGCTCTGCTTATTGGCGCTAAAGTGCTCTTGCTTGACGAAGCGATAACGTTCCTGCCCTTGATAGAAAAGAGGAAGTTCTATAAATTCATCAGGAACTTCGCTGATAAAGGAGGTTCTGTAGTATTAATAACTCATAAAATTTACGAAGCAATGGATATAGCCGACAGAATTACTGTGCTAAGGCTAGGGCGCGTAGTAGGTACTGTGAGGAGGGACGAAGTAACTCCAGATGACATAAGGAGAATGATGTTTGCTGAGAAGTCAGCTCAGATAACATATGAGAGGTTACCAACTTCGAAGCCCAGGGAAGTTACTGCACTAGAAATTAGAGACTTGTGGGTAATGGGTGACTATGGTGTCCATGCTGTAAAGGGAGTTAATTTGACTGTGAGAGCTGGTGAAGTAGTAGGAATAGCTGGAATAGCTGGTAATGGGCAGAAGGAGCTGATTCAAGCTGTTATAGGGTTAAGAAAAGTCGAGAAGGGGAGTATAAGGCTTTACTCCGAAGACGTAACTAACAAGGGAGTTACTAAAATCAGGTCTAAGGGTGTAGGTTACATACCGGATCAGCCAGCAAGATTCGGTGTGTCACTAGATAACAGCATCGAGGAAAACCTAGCTATGCTGCCAGTAGTAACTAAGAGATTAATTAAGTGGAGTGCTGTCAGAGAGCTAGCACGTAAACTGATTAACGAGTTTAACATACTCACCCCTTCACCTAAAACCCCGGTTAAATTACTCTCAGGTGGCAATATAATGAAGGTCCTAGTTTCTAGGGAATTATTTATTGCTAAGAGACTACTCGTTGCTTACAATCCGACTAGGGCCCTAGATGAAGTAACAGCAATAATGGTTCGAAGGATAATTAAGGAAAAGGCAATTAAGGAGGGTGTAGGAGTATTGATGGCTTCTGAAGACCTTGATGAAATATTCCAGATTGCTGACACCATAGCAGTAATTAACTCAGGCAAGATAGTGGGATCATTTCCAGGCGATAAAGCAGACCGCGATGAAATTGAAAAACTCATGGTGATGTAGCTTGAGAATAGTATTAGTAAAGAGGATCAGACCGTTACCTCTAGGCGGCGTCCTCATTCCACTGTTCTCAATAATTATAGGTGTTCTGATTTCGACGGTAATATTGTACGTAATAGTCGGTGCCAGCCCTATAGTTACATTGTCATGTGTAGCTTCATCCCTTATCTCTCCGGAAATAATCCTCACATTTCTGTTCTTAACCATTCTAGGTGTAGCATTATTAGTAGCTTTCAGCGGTAGTATATGGAATATAGGAGCTGAAGGGCAGCTGTGGCTTGGCACAGCAGCTGCTGCGTACGTAGCATTATTTACTTCCCTGCCACAAGCCCCTATGGTGGCTAAGATAGTTATGGTACTTCTAGCAATGGCCTTTGGAGGGGCGTGGGCAGCTGTAGCTGGCGTGCTTAAGGCATACTTAAGCATTGATGAGGTACCTGTCACGCTAATAATGAATTACATTGCTTACTACATAATTAACTACTTGGTTAGAGGTCCTTGGCTGGGTAAGGAAACGTGGGGCTACATTAGGACAGACATGATACCTGATCAAGTGAAATTTACCTTGATACCTGGTTCAACCACAATAACTTACGAGGTACTAGTCTTAACAATACTTACTATAGCATTAACTTACTTTATGCTCAAGTACACCTCCCTAGGCCTCAGAATAAGAGTACTTGGCTCAAACCCTGATGTCTTAAAAGCCGCTGGCGTCAATGTGAGAGTGCTAATAATTGTTGCCCTAGCTATTAGTGGAGCTATAGCTGGCGCCATGGGTGCAGCACAACTTGCTGGCTATCTACACAGAATAAGCTACCCTATAGAGTCACACACAGCTAATTACGGCTATACAGCAATTCTTGTTGCGTGGCTGTCGATGCTAGACATTAGAGCAGTACCCATAGCTGCCTACATAGTTAGCGCTCTATATCAGGCAGGCATAAGCATGCAAATTGCTGGCGTTAGTGGAGCGTCAGCTACATACGTATTCATTGGTGCTGTACTGCTCACTTTTACAGTCCTAAGAGTGTTTAGTGAATACAGCATCAAAATAGTTAGAGGGTGAGGGTCATGGAGATAGCCTCATACATACTCACCGTAGCTCCAGCATTCATGGCTTACTATCTCGCATCACTTGGGCAAGGGTTCTTCGAGAAATCAGGAGTACTCAACCTAGCTATCGACGGAGTCTTCGTTCTTGGAATTGCCATAGGTTATGCAGCTGGAGTATACTCCGGTAATCCATGGATCGGTCTGTTAGTTGCCATAGCTGCAGCGGCACTCTTTGGAATGCTGCTTGCCTACGTAACAACTAAATTCCCTATAAGTCACGGAGCTGCTGGTTTATCCATAATGTTTCTCGGTTACGGACTGGCAGGGCTGATAGGGGTTACAGCACGAAATACCTATAATCAGCTGGTTGCGTCAGGTGTTTACCCACAGTACACTCTGCCAATCACACCCACTGCCCGGGTGTTGATGTTCGTGATCCCTATACTCATAGGCATCTTATTCTACCTAGTTGAGACAAAAACGAAGTTAGGTGCTGCTATTCGAGCTGCTGGCGAGAACCCTCACGCCGCTACAGCGCTCGGTGTGGATGTTGTCAAAATAAGATTAATTGCGGCAGCAATTGGTTACTCTCTGATTGGTGCTGGATCGATGGGGTTCCTCACATGGATAGCTACGTGGTCTGAAGGAGCAGGCATTAATCACGGCTGGATAGCCTACGCCATATCGCTAGCTGCTGGGAGACACCCAATACTAACTATTGGGACAGCAGGTGTATTTGCTACATTAGCTACATACATGTTTGCACTTCAAGCCGCATACAACTTAAGTCCTGAGATAGCTAAAATGATTCCGTTCATAGTAGCTATTGGTGCTATGGTAGCCTTCATGGCCACGCCGCTGAGGAAGAAACTCGCACCACCGCTATCTCTCGGCAGAAGGTTCTTCAAGGAAGAGAGAACAGTCTGATCTCAAATTAAGGTTGTCCACTAATAAATTCAATAACATAGGCTACATCCTTAGCTATACCTGCTAGATCCAGTGACCCGGATGAGAGCATCCCTGGAGTTTCAAAATCTACTTGAAGTCTCGACGATGTAGGCGACACCTCCTTTACACTAATTACTACCGTCACCGGCTTTGTTTCATATTTCACCGGCATTATTCCTCTCTGTCTCCTTTTCATTACTATCATAGTAGGACCTACTTTCCCTGCTACATTGTATCCTAAGTTCCTAAATGCGCTGATAGCCCTAGCAAGTACTTCATCAGCTCTTAAATTAATCTCAAATACACATCTATGCTTATTGAAGCTCCTAGACTTGCATACACCACCAGGCACTGCGATCTCATCTTTAAATTTAGCAGTATACAATCCCATGTAATTTCTTACTAGGATCGCAGAACCTACTAACGTGAGGCATATACCACTCAAGGATATTAAGCCGCTAAACTCCTCTATCCTCATAGTCCGAGAGAACACCATAGATATATGCACTAGCGCGTCACCACCACCTATATTCTGTAGTACTAGACAATATTCGCCTTCCATGCTAGGCGTGAAGTTTATTACCTCGTACTTGGTACCTTCTCTGCTAAGCAACAAACTCTCTGCATTATCGGGTACGGATGCATTGAGCTTAGCTAGGAAAACATTAATTGACTGATTAGAGCTTATGCTGATTCTCACGCTTTCATTTACATTTAAGAAAAAGCACTTTCTTACTGCAGCACCTGAGGCAACTAAGTCCATCCACTCCTTGTACTCACTAACTTTTTCAGTATGTATTAATGATAGAGCAGCAATTATTATGATCGCTAATCCAGCAATAACCAGAACAAACCCTACTAGACTTGATTTTTTCAAGACTATCACTACTTTCTTGATCTCGCTATAATTAGTTTCCCTAGTGAAGTAAATGCCCTACCCCCTAGGTGCAGGGGGATTTGAGCTCTATCTACTCTCCACCCGTACCTCCAGTCGAAGAGATCGCCTTCAAGTACATAAGCATCAAGCACATCAGCTATTATTAGTGATGTGTCACCGAGCACCTCCTCTTTCCACAGCGATGCCTCAATAACTGCCTTAGCATTAGCGAGCCGCGGGCTTCTAACCTTCCGTGAGTTAGTCAGCTGGATTTTAAACTTACTTACCTTATCCACCTCACGCCCACTGACCCTGCCAACATCCCATACGAGGTCAATCAAGTCATTAAAGACTATGTTTACCGTGAAGTCCTTAATCTCCTTAATCACTGAATACGTATATGACTCTACATCAATAGCTAGCGTGATTCTAGGTGGCTCCTCACTTGCTGGTGAGACCCATGATGCTGCCATGACACCTAGTTTCTGCCCTTCCAGTCCAGACACCACTATGTAAGCAGGTCTTGGGTGAAGAATTAGATACCAGTTCTCCGGAGGAGCCTCAGCCATAACCTAAGCACCAAGTACTTACCTACAGTACAAGCTAAATTACTTTTAATGCGTGGCAATTACTGCACAAACACGACATTCCTTAAGGCATGTTAAACAGCATTACCTAGCTGCCATATTAATGAAGTATTAATGATCTTAATTTTTAATCTACACCTATCAATACGTAAACTTAAGATTAAGTTATGAGGTAATATCGGTGATGTCTTGGGGACCTTAATTATTGAGGCTGACTTCATAATTCCCATTGTACCTAAGTACAGAGTAATCAAGGATGGAGCCATAGCTGTTGAAGATGATAGGATCGTTTTTGTCGGCAAGCGCTATGAGTGTAGAAGGAAGTTTAAGGCTGATGAAGTCATTAGCATAAGGCACTCTGTTGCGCTGCCGGGATTCATTAACGCGCATAATCACCTGTTTCAGAGCATAATCAGGAACTTAGGTGTCGATATGGTTCTAGTTGACTGGCTGAGGACTACTATACACCCTCTCCTACTTTCCTTCCGTGACGAGGACTTCTATATTGCTGCCTTATGGGGTATTATAGAGAACATTAAGTCAGGGTCGACAACAATAGTCGACAACCACTACGGCGGCAGGGGCTATGATTACGTTGCTGAAGCACTCATTAAGTCTGGCGTGAGGGGATGCCTTGCGAGAGGCATTTACGAGCTAAACGTAATCGAGGAGCTTAAGGAGGACCCTGACGAGGCGCTGAAAGACACTGAGAGACTCATAAAGAAGTACCACGGAGCTAATGACGGAAGATTAATGATTGCTGTAGCACCCATGCATCCATACAACTGCAGTAAGGAGCTGCTCCTTAAAGCTAAAGATATCTCCGATAAGTACGGCGTGCCCTACCACACGCACACTGCTGAGTCAAAGAAGGATCAAGAGCTCAACATAAAGCTACATGGCATGACGGACGTCACGCTACTCCACAAGTTAGGGATACTTAGCAGCAGGTACCACGCCGTACATGCAGTCAACGTCAGCCATGAGGAAATCAAGTACCTAGCCGTTTCAAGTGCGCACGTAATACATAACCCAGAGAGCAATATGTACCTAGCCTCAGGTATAGCGCCCATAGTTGAGATGATGCGTGAGGGAGTAAATGTTGCCTTAGGTACTGACGGGCCAGGGAGCAACAATAACCAAGATATGATTGAGGCTATGAGGTTTGCTGCAATGCTTCATAAGGTAGCTAGCGGTGACCCTAAAGCAATAACCGCTTGGGACGTGCTAGAGATGGCTACGATAAATGGCGCTATGGCACTAGGAATAGACAGGCACGTGGGGTCGCTCGAGCCGGGTAAGAAAGCAGACATAGCTCTAATAAGACTCGATAAACCACACATAGCGCCAATACACGACCCGGTAGGCTCTATAGTTTACTGCGCTAATGCATGTGACGTAGATACAGTTATAGTCGACGGTAAGGTATTAATGAAGAACAGGAGGCTCATGATACTTGATGAAGAGAAAGTAAAGGAAATGGCGGAGAAAGTGGCAGAAGACATACTTGATAGGGCCAAGGAGAAGTTCTGCATAAAGCCACCGCATGAAAACTACTTGATATAGGGCCTCAGGAAGGGACCAGGGTAATTTGGGCATAAAGCATGTCGTCACTGCACCTCTGCCATAGCCATGCTGTATATACTCGCTACATGTAGTTAACGTTGATGCTAAATAGGTGCGGCACCTTTACTATACGCTAGGTAATAAGGTAGCACATATTAAGATGAAACTGAAATACTATCAAGGCACTTTAGGAGGTCCGCTATAGGGAGTAGCGAGCGCAGGAGGTGATATTGTGCCTGGTGCTGAGGAGCTTGTATATGAGGTCTTCCTAGCGTTAGGTTTGGCATTGACTGTTGGCAGGTTATTTGAAGAGTTATTCGCTAGATTAGGTACTCCACCAGTACTTGGTGACTTAGTTGCTGGTTTGATATTAGGTAAGACTCTGCTCGGCATTTTCCCGACTACCGACATAATCAAAACTCTTTCATGGTTTGGAATAAGCATTCTGCTCTTTTACGCTGGTCTGGAGACAAAGTACAGAGAGTTTATTAGAAGCTTGCCGATGTACGGAGTAATAACTGTAGGCGAGGTCATAGCAGCATTCACGATAGGGTACTTCGTGGGTGAGTTTTTTGGGTATGCAGGAAGTAGGGCGTACTTCGTAGGAACAATTCTAGTAGCAACAAGTGTCAGTCTCTCTGTCAGAGCACTCATGGAGTTAGGTAAGTTATCGTCAGTTGAGGGGAGGACCATCCTCGGCATAGCTGTACTAGATGATCTAGCTGCACTGATAATTATCGTAGCTGGTATCTCGCTCGCCAAGTCAGGAGGTTTCGATGTACTAGGATTAGGGAGAATCGTCGTGGTCGCTCTAGCTTCGTGGGGGGCTATGGTGTTCATTTTACACAAAGTAAGTAACTATATTACGAAACTAGCTGTGAAGATGCATGTAGAAGAATCTTTATTAGCTATTATATTAGGGTGCTTCGCTATCCTAGCGTACTTAATGAAGTACGTCGGCATATCTTACCTTGTAGCAGCCTACGCAACAGGTCTAGCATTCTCAGAGGCTAGAGGTATCAGGAGGATAGCTGAGAACGTTAAGTCAATAGCAATGCCATTCTCTGTACTATTTTTCATGATGACTGCAGCAGCTATAGATATTAGGTCTGTCCTACACCCAGAGTACGCGCTTTTCTATGTATTGATGCTTGCAGCAGCTTTTGGTGGTAAACTCTTAGGAGGAGGTATGACATCTTACTTAGTTGGTTATCCACTACCTTCAGCTATTAGGGTTGCTGTTGGCCTATTCCCAAGAGCTGAATTCTGTATAGTTGCTGCTTACTTCGCAGTTAGCGGAGGTATCCTAGGTCCTGAAGCATACTTAGCTGCATTACTCATAGTCTTAGTCACGAACTTCCTGACACCACCGCTACTGAGAGCCGTCTACATGAGAGGGCCTGAAGTAAGTGCTATTACACCGCGGTGGAGTAGGTTAATATCAAAATTTAGGAGAACATTACATAGTAAAGTTTGACCAGGGTGGAACTGATGAACACCATCAAGAGATTCATAGATGCTGTGAATAAGGTAATGGCAATGAAAGTTAGTGAATTTATTAAAAACTATAAAGATCTGCTGCCGCCATTTGACTTCGTAGCTGAGGACGATAGTGTTGAGGAGCTACTGAAGTTTGTTGAGGAAGGAAAGCACTACATCATAGTAATTGACAGAAGAGGTAGGCTGCGCGGTATAGTGACGTACATTGACCTGCTGCTAATATTTGGTAAACCTAAGACGGCATTTCTTCCGTTCTCTAGCATAGCCACTTCATTTAGCAAGATTAAAGTACCTACCGAATCACTGCTTAGAATGCCGGTAGCTAAAGTGATGGAGCGCCTACCGCAGCATGTTAGATTAGATGAAAAGGTAGAGGACGCTACAATAATCATGCACGTAAACAATATTCACCATGTAGTAATAGTTGATGAAGAAGGCATGGTTTGGGGGCTGATGACAGCACATTCAATATTCAGAGCTATCCTAAGGGAAGCAGGAATCGAAAGGAAGAAAATTGAAGTAGTTGATGAACATGAGTTATTTAAGAGGTTTAAAGAGAGGTACAAAGCTGAAGGCAAAAGTAGTTTGAGTAAATAGTAAGGTTTGATTATGTCGGGCAAAATTACTAGGTTTGCACCACTGCTGTTCTTAATAGTCATTATGTCTATCTCTTCCGCATCAGTTATTGTGCTGCTGTCGGGCGCTAGTGCAACAGCGTGCGCCTTTTGGAGAACTTTAATTGCGGGATTAGTCATGGTGACAGTTAATTTATTTAGTTCCCGATATTCTGCGATTAATGGGAAGTACTTACTTTATTCTATTCTTGCTGGGATAATGCTTTCTGCACACTTTATAATGTGGATGAAATCCCTATTCTTAATCCCTGTTGCTGTGAGCACGACTATAATAGTGACGTACCCGCTGTTTAATGCACTGGCAGATGCTCTAATTTTGAGGGAATATCCGAGTAGGTTACAAATTCTAGGCCTCATGCTAGCTTTCACTGGTGTAGTCATATTTATTCATCCTGCCGCTAGTTCTGCGTATAATGTAGTCGGTTCTTTACTGGCTCTAGGATCAGCATTAGCTGTAGCTGGTTACTTTAGTCTAGGCAGGATTGTGAGAAGGAATATAAGTTTGAGTGAATACACGTCTGTAGCTTACATGATCTCAGCTTTAGCAACGGCAGCTTACGCTGTAGCAGCTGGTGAAAACATCATCTACTACCCGCTAAAAACCTACGCGTACTTCGCGCTCTTAGCTATTGTGCCCATGCTTGGCGGCCACACATTAATGAATTACCTTCTCCGCTATTTCAAGACTTATGTGGTCTCATCTCTAGGGTTCATGGAGCCTATCGGTGCATCACTACTTGCGTACTTGCTACTTAAGCAGTACGTGAGCGCATCTACAGCTGCAACAATGGCCTTAGTACTAGCAGGGGTGTTTCTAGTTGTTCTAGGAGAGTCGAAGACGAAGAAATATAGTGATAGCGGAGGTCAGGATACCTAAATGAAACCAAGTAGATTAAACTTCATAGTTGCGGCTTTACTTAGTGTCTCTTTCGTCATAGGGTTAGGTTTCTCAGCACTTACTCCTGTATTTCCTTACCTCATCCTAGCATTAAAAGGTCTGATACATAGCTTACCCGAACTGACTTTAGGTCCGATAAGAGCCCATGAAGCAGCTATAGAGTTTAGCGTCCTCACAGCTGCCTTTATGCTGGCTAGGGCGCCTACCGCACCAGTGGCTGGGGCATTGAGTGATATGATAGGCAGGAAAAAGACTATGCTAACTGGAATGATTCTCTACTTCGTTACATCACTTGGCTTCTTGGCTTGTAATGACATTTGGCTACTAGCTGTGTTTAGAGGAATACACAGTGCAGCCTCAGGTCTTGTGTGGCCGGTAGCGGAAGCTTACTTAGCTGATGTAACACCAAGGTGGTCTAGGGGTAAGGTGCTTTCTGCTTACGTCGCAGCGCAGGGGATCGCTGAAATAGCTGGGCCAGCTATTGGTGTAGGTATTTATAGATTATACGTAAAGCTCTTTGGAGCTATTGACCTAATAGCTACTCTAAAATCCCCCATTGCGTTTCTTGCCCTTACGTCAGTCATCTCACTAGCTATTCTGGTGTTTCTACCTGAGATAAAGAGAAAAGAGAGAAACCTGAGTGAGTCTAATAAAATCCTGAGCAGATTTAATGATTTAGTTTATGCGCTTAAGGAATTGCCTAAGACCTCTAGAACGAGTGTTAAAATTATGCTGGCAAGTGGATGCATTAATGGTTTTGCACTAGGCATAATTTCTACAGCGCTTATCATCTACATAATAGATGAAGTAGTTAAAGACCCTGTGTTTCTGGGGATGCTCATGAGCGTGGCAGCATCTGCTGCAGTACCTGCTCTTCTGCTTTCTGGATTCTTAAGTGATAAGCTGCGCAGAAGAAAATCTCTAGTAGTCGCTGGCTATGTAGCTGGCTTCACTGCATTGTACCTAGTACCGCTAGTGCGCGAGTACACTCACCTGCTGTTACTTACTTCACTAGCTACAGCTATATTTGCTCTCTCCGAACCAGCTATGAGAGCACTCCAAGCAGATCTAGTTACTAGTCAGGTAAGAGGCACTATATTTGGTACACAGCAATTTACTTTTAACGTAGGCGTAGTTGCTGGGGCAGTGATCGGCGGGTATCTCTCACAGATCTACGGTGGTGTGAAGATAGTGCTTGCCAGCACTGTACTTTCTGGTTACGCAGTTCCTTTATGGATAGCTGCCTCGCTTGTAGCTGCCACTACTGTCGCATTTGCACTATACGTGAAAGAGGCGGCTTCCGAGGAGGCTTCAGACACGCTCAGTTATTTAGATTCAGTTATTTAGATAAAGCACAGTAAATAGATTAGACTTAAGAATTCATAACTACATTAAAATTTGTAGATTAGATATGCGCGACCCACCGATATCGGTACCAAGGATCCGCGGTGCATTTAAGTACTTAGTTCTCTATGTGCTGCGAAATAAGCCTATGCATGGGTACAGCATAATGCAAGAAATTAGTAAGCTGTTTGATGGTAAGTACATACCTAGTCCAGGCATAGTGTATCCGACACTGCAGCTTCTTGAGGACTTAGGTCTAGTCGAATCAAAAACCGAAGGCAGGAGGAAGATCTATGTAATTACTGAGGAGGGAAAGAAGGAATTAGAGAAAAATATTGATGTTGTTGAAGAGATGCTCCTCTACGCTAAAGAGATTAAAACATTCTTTGAAGAGTTAGGTGGTGCTGAACTAGTTCGGGCTATAAGCAATTTAATTAAAAACTTCTCGCGGCTAGATGAAGAGCATAAGCAGAAAATAAGAGAAGCGCTTGAGTCCTTAGCTAGAGCAATTAATGAGATATTAGAAGGTGTTATCGAACAGTAAATTATACTGAATGACTATTATACCTTAGGATAAAAGTGGCGGCACCTACATGCTTTATTTCTTATACAGGCCCTCACGCTTATCTCTGCTATATTGCTCAGCTTATCCAGAATCCTGCCTACCATAACAGCTATCTTTTCATTAATTTCCATGCTTTGTAATTTATGCTTCAACTCCTCACATTCATCTATGTGTTTAACTGCTGAATCTATGTTATTAGTTACTACGGAATTAAGGACAGCTTCAGTTAGTTCTTCAATCATGCCGTTTAATTCATGTATAGCTTCTGTATTGTTAGGCGACATCATCATGTAGTTCTGCAATTCGTTCACTAACTCGCGTATGTGACCCAAAAGAGCTATCATATCGATAATATTCATTATATCCTCACCGTACGTTTCCATTACTTTAGTTTTAGCTATACGCAAGCTAACATTGTAGAGCCTAATTAACTCACTTACTAAATAGTCAACTCCCTCACTACCTGCGGACAGATTCCTTACAGTCTCAACTACCAGGTTAACTACCTTATTAACCACATCATTAAGCTCCACATCGTAGCTAGTAAAGACTATGTCGTGTAAGTCCGACCTCCCCTTACTTCCTATTACTATAAAGTCAGGAACCACCTTTCTTAACTCTGTAGTTAATTTTCTGAGCACGACCTGGGGACATCGGACCCTAACTTTAGTTATACCTTCAATAAAAGCTGCCGTAAGCTTGTGTACTGCTGCACTTACATTTCCTTCACTAACATCAATGAATATCTGTATACTTTCATCAATACCTAACCTGCGCCTAGGGACTGCTGATAGCTTCTTGCCGTCGAAATATATGTCAACTACGTCGCCCACCTTAAGACCCATTAGTGAGACCCATTTCTTAGGTATTGTGAGGGCTATCGAGCCAGGGCCAACTCTTATTAGCTTCCTACTGTCATGCTCCATCTAGGAGGTCCCCTATAGTGTTGCTCCTGAGGTATTATATTGTTATTACGTGTAATTATTTTACTTATAGTAACTACTTTAATTGCTAAGGTAATGGATGATAGGGCATGTAGCGCGTGCAGGTGGTAACGTGAGCGCTGACACAGTCTTGAATAATTTAAAAAACATTGAGAGAAAACCTCAAAACCTAGTTAAGGCGCTCAGGGTAGCTCAGGAGCTGAAGGGATACCTATCACCTGAAGTTGTTGAGAGTGTAGCCAAGCAAATTAACGTGCCGATTTCGAGAGCGTTTAACGTAGCTACATTCTACCACTTATTTAGCATTGAACCACTGGGTAAGTATAGGATACTTGTCTGCATGGGAACTACCTGCTACTTAAAGGGAAATAAAGAGAATCTACAGTTCCTTAAGTCTCTGCTCAACATTAAGGAAGGGCAGCACATATCACGTGATGGGCTCTTTACCGTCGAGGAGATAAGGTGCCTCGGCTGCTGTTCTCACGCACCAGTAATAGCTGTCTACATGCCTAGTGGTGAGAGGAGGGTTGTCGGCAGAGTTACGCCCGAGATACTTCAGAAGTTAATTGATGAATTAAGAAAGGAGGCTCGTGAAAGGGGGTGAGTTAGATGAGCTGGACCTTAATGGATAGGTGCTGCCTCAAGTGCTGGCATAAGCCGCCAGATAATCCATGTCCTAACTACGTTCATTGCAGGGTAAAGGGACCGCTCTGCCATGATGACCCTGAGTGCAGGGAGTTAAGAGCAAGAAGACTTAATGAGCTGGAGTTCGGCAGATACGGCATTAAAATTAGAGTAGCTATAGCTTCATGTACGCTAGCTGTTGGTGCTGGTGAAGTGTATGATGCTGTTAGAGATTACATCAAGAAATTAGGACTGGCTATCGATGTTAGCGTTGTGGGCTGTCACGGGCTAGACTTCATTGACCCATGGATAGAGGTGATCAGGAAGGGTTACCCGCCAGCTATCTACGCTAATGTGAGTCCTGAGGAGGTAGAAGATATTATTAACAGGTACTTATCAGGCGACGTAAGTAAGGCGTTCGCGCTTAGGTACAGGACGGGTAACGCTAAAGGTGAGTTCCTCATACCTACGTTAGATGAGCTAGTGTTCTGGCGTAAGCAAGTAAGGCTTGTCTCAAGTAACTGCGGCCTCATAAACCCTGAATCTATTGAGGAGTACGTAGTTAGAGGAGGATACCTAGGTCTCGCAAGAGCCCTTAGAATGAGGCCGGAGGAGGTAATAGAAGAGATTAAGCTAGCTAAACTGAGGGGTAGGGGAGGTGCTGGATTCCCGACATGGATTAAGTGGAAGGCTGTTAAGGATCAAGTAAGCGATGTGAAGTACGTAGTAG
>CAYQIX010000034.1:0-15212 GCA_964417765.1 uncultured Desulfurococcaceae archaeon | reverse complement strand
TCCTCTAAGTACCTCCCTCTAATACCTGCTGTGCCGAATAACCTCCTCAAGCAGAGACCCTCGCTACCTCCTCAGGCCTAACTAGGGATATAGCTGCTTTCCGCCTAACTCTCAGGTACTTGACTATCCTGATGTATATTATCCATGAAGGGTTAGTCAGGTCTACGGGCCTGTCAACGTACTTCGCTAACTCCTTAATCGCGTCTATCGTATGCATCCTCACCTTAGTATTGTCCTCCCTGACAGTCAGTAAGTGTCCTTCTAGCGTGATCCGGAAGGTCTCGCCTTCAGGTATTTTAAGAGCTAGCTTCTTAACGGCTTCAGCTACTTCATCAATAAGTGGCTCAGTAACGTAGTCTACAGGCACTATCCTAATAATTGGTGTTGCTGCATCCTTCAGCGACTCTCTCAGCTTAGAAGCTGCTTCATGAGGGTCGTCAGGCACCTTAAAGAGAATCACTGACTGATAAGAGGACACGTATATTAGGTCATGCCCTAAGAATTGCCTCACCTGACTCAGCGCCCACCTATAGTTATCTATTCCCGGCTCGTGAATCACTATTAGATTAAACTCCAATACTTGAACCCGTTAAGGAGTACGTACTGAGTTTAAAAAAGACAATTAATTAATGATTGATTGCATTATTACATTAAATGCAAAAACCATTGATTTTATTTAACTAGGTTAGGGCTCAGCACCGACCTCAGAGGAAGACTTCTCTGGGGTTGCTGACGGTATCGCTGGGAGTGCTGGGAATGACTCCTTCATCTTCTGCTCAGCAACTACCTTAGCCTCCTCAAGTATCTTCCTCGCCTCAGGTGATGTCGGTATGGTCATGCCGCCAATACCAACTAGCTCGCCAGCCTCCATCAGAGTCTCCTGCAGTAGGTCCTGCACCTCACCAAGCTCGATGCCGAGCTCAGGCAGTACTGACTTGATAGCTCCCCTAACCTCCTTAACTACAGCTACTACAGGACCTAGCTCAACGGCTATGTCGCCTATTTCCCTGATTGACTCTAGCCTCAGCATGATGTGCTCGAGAGCAACCTGAACCATGAATAGCGACTTAGCGACCTTCCTTAACTCAGCGACCTCGTTAGCGTACATAGCAGCCCTAGTCATGTCCTTACTTATTATAGCGTCAACTACCTTCTCAAATAGTGCCTTATCCCTCTGCTTTAGCCTCTCAAGGTAAACCTCCAGCCTCCTAGCCATTGAGTTGATCTTGTAGTGCGCCATAGCTAGCCTAAACCTTAATGGCTTCTCCCTAGTGAACATCTTCTTTAGTACAGAGCCAACAGTCTTCTCCTTACCCTTCCAAGCCGTCTCGAAATCCTTTAGGGAGGACATGAGGCTCACACACCGGTAAGACACTCAAAACACACACTTACTTAAAAAGGTGAAGGCATATTTTAACCAATGAACGTAACAGTCAATTCAAGGCTAGTGCTGAACTCAAGTAATCGTACGATATAATGAGCAGTGAATTTTATTAAATTATAGAACATTAGAAATGATGTGCAGGGTGATAGAATGAGGAAGTACCTAAGAAAAGGTATTTCACCGATCATCGCCACAGTGCTACTAATACTCATAGCAATAGCAACAGGCCTACTAATATACTCGTTCGCTACAGGATGGATAGGAAGCAGGGCGCTAGGTACTACAGGCCCTTCTGCAGTACTCACAATTGAGACAGCAGATGCTAATGCTACAGAGAACACACTTACACTTTATGTGCGAAATGACGGTGGTAGTGAAGTTAGTTTGACGAGAATATACTTGACTAACGAGGGAGGTGCAACAGTACTTGTTCCTCTAAACAGCAATGATATTAATGATAGTTTAGCAGTGACGGGAGGAAACGGTGATGGGGTACTACAGCCGGGCGAGGTAGCAAGGATATTCGTGAATTTGACACAGAAAGATGTAGGAGTACAGTTGCAGGCTGGATACACGTACAAAATAACACTTGTGGCATCTGATGGCAGTGAAGCAAGTATTTCAGTACGAGCTCATAAATAACATCGAGTTAACTTTGATACTATTATCATAGCATTCTTTATGGTGATGAGGAAGTAGCGGATTTACAATATACCTCAAGGGAAACGTCTTTTTGACTAAAACTAAATATTACCTTAGTGGGCGCGTTTATTAGATTAGGCGTATAGTGTGTGAGTAATGAAGAGCTGGAAGCAGGATGAGGAATGGGCTAACCCGCTAGGGGAAGTGATTGATGAGTATAGGCTCGACGAGTACACCATGGTTAGAATAATTAAGGATTCGTCTGGAGAGCTACAATACCTTGTTGAAACTCCTGAACTCAGTGCAGAGGAGGAAGTAGTTATCGAAGCTGTGAGGCAATGGTTCATTGAGGAATACCCGACCAGCGATTTAGTTCCTGAAAAGATGGCTCTAGTTCTTGAGGCTGCTACAGCTAGGTTAGCTAACAAGCTGCTGAAGAAGAAGTATGAGCGCAGTGTACCTAAGGATGTTATAGCGAAGCTGCAGTACATAGTTAAGAGAGACATCATAGGTTTTGGGAAGCTTGACCCCCTCCTTAAGGACCCTAACATTGAAGACATACATATCTTGGGTATAGGCAGGCCTGTTTACGTGTGGCATACTAGGTACGAGAACATACCTACTAATATCACCTTCATAGATCCGACCGACTTAGATAGGCACCTGCAGAAACTAATGATTTCTTCAGGCAAGTTCGTGAGTTTGAGTAGGCCGATAATTGACGGCACCCTACCTATGGGGTACAGGGTTCATGTAGTACATAAGGTGATATCAGAGTTAGGCACTACCATAACGATCAGGAAGTATAGGGAAGTGCCGTTCACGATTGTTGACCTCGTTAAGCTGGGTACGATATTCCCTGAGCTAGTGGGGCTGCTGTGGGTAGCTATGGAGAACAAGAGGTCTGTATTCATTATCGGGGAGACCGCATCCGGGAAGACCACCCTACTTAACGCTATAGCTTCGCTCATACCGCTAAACATGAAGATTGTGACGGTTGAGGAGGTGAGAGAAATAAGGCTTCCTCACCCTAACGTGGTGTACATGACCACCAGGGAGGGCATCGAGACAGCTGGCAGCGTAACGCTCTTCGACCTAATTAAAGCCTCGATGAGGCAGAGGCCTGACTACATAATCGTTGGTGAGATAAGAGGTGAGGAGGCCTACGTCCTCCTCCAAGCTATCTCGTTAGGGCATGGCGGGCTCTGCACAATGCATGCTGAGGGACCGACATCAGCTGTCAAGAGGTTAATGGCACCTCCGATGAACATCCCCCCATACCTAGTTAAGCTCTTAGATATCATAATACACATCACTAAGGTTAAGCTCAAGCCCGGAGTTAGGAGGTACGTGCTGTCGGCTGCTGAGATAGTTGACATAAACTTGGAGACGAAGGAGCCAACATTAAACTACGTTTACAAGGTAATCATTGATGAAGTAGTGGGTGCTAAGTTAGCTAAGTTCTCGCCTGAGGAGTCACTTACTCTGAGGAAGATAAGTGAGATTAAGGGCTTACCGAAGGAGGTGCTGATAAATAAGGTGTGGGCGAGAGCAAACTTCATAGCTGAGTTAGCGAAGAAAAAGCTATCGTACGAAGACGTAATGAGAGAAATAACCAACTACAGCGACTGAGGCGATCACATGCTCAATAAATTCTACATTCTGAAGGATAAGAGGAAGCACTACATCATTTCGTTAGTACCGCTAGCTGCGGGAGTATCAGTATTAATGGTTTCACTACTGCCTGAGTTAGTTCCTAATCTTTTCAACATGCCCTTCCTCCCTAACTTAGATCCAGTCATTGGCGGTATAGTAGCGTTGATTACTGGTACTTCCTCGGTAGCTCTCTACATGTACCCTAAGTTTAGGTTAAGTAATGAGGTTGAGAAATTAAGGTTGAGGCTTCCCTACGTAATACTTAAGCTCAGGACCTCAATCATGGCTGGCGACCCGCCACTGCAGGCATTCATAAGTACTGCTGCTTCAGTAAATAATGAGTTGCTTAATGTAGTAGTTAAGAGGATAGCGATAGGCGAAGAACCTGTGCAGGCTGTTGAGTACTTACGTACCTTAATAGGTAATAAGCCTGAAGTAGACGTGCTAAAGCGTGTAGTTCAGTACCTCGAACTAGGTCCTCAGAGCGAGAGGTACTTGAGGGATGAGTTCGAGTTCCTCATGGCAGAGAAGGGGAGAGCCCTAAACAGGGCATTAGAGAATCTCTCAATGATCGTGGAGATGTACATGGCTATGGGTGTCTTCGCTCCTATCGTAGGGATCGTGATGTTGTCATCGCTCTCGATGCTTGCTAGGGGCTTAGACGTCATATCGCTGATAGCAATAATAATCTTTGTAGCGATACCTCTGCTTTCAATGTTCTCGTCCATACTTGCTAGAAGGATAATAGAGAGGGCGCTGCTATGAAGTTGAGGTTGAAGATTTCTCTACCTAAGGTTAATAAGAAAAGAATTAGGTACATTCTCTTTTTATTACCTCTTATAGGCGTACTTTCATATGTGCTCTTCTCAGTTTACATCTTGCATAAAGGTGTCGACATGCTAGATCCTAAGGAAGCCATTACTCTAACTTACGTTATATCTGCTTCACTTGCTCCACTTGCTGCTTTAGAGTACAAGTGGGAGTGGGAGTTAGCTGCTATGGAGTCTGAGGTACCTGAGTTCCTGTCTGCTCTTGAAGGAGGTATTAGGGGTGGATTGCCGCTACCTCAAGCGCTCGTGGTATCCCTGAAATACGTTAAGTATTTGAGGAGGGATTTAAGTAAGGTAATTAATGCTCTCTGGGCAGGAGAGACTGTTGAGCAGGCTGTGAAGTACATGAGGAGGGATTCTCCTATATTGGCTATACTGGCTGATTACGTCTTGGTGCTAGCTAGGAGTGGTGAGCAGCTCTATAAGACAATAAGAGATTTTAGAGAGTCCATTAACTCGGTCGTTAACTACATGAAGAAGCTGAGGGAAAGCACGAAGTCCTTCTTAGCTACTCTTTATTTAGTAATGTTCGTATACTTAATTGCCACCGCGGTCTTCTTAACGACATTTATTTACCCCCTAGCTGTGCAGTCAACTGAAAGTGGCGCAGCCCTCCTAACCCCTGTGGATCCGCATATCCTAACTACGCTGATAGTTTATGGTGCTCTCATAGAAGCTGTAGCTAATGGTGCAACAGCCTCTTACTTCATGGGGTCAAGATACTTGGCGGCCCTCATACACTCAGTCATAGTTCTATTCATCTCACTTGCAATATATACTGTGTTGGTCTATACTCAGCTTCCTCAATAACTCGTTTTCCGCACGGATGACGTTTACCTCGTGAACGGCACACCATAGTAGTTTAAGTAGGTTATCTCACTTACCTCCTTCCGCGGCTTGAGTTTAGGCTTCTCACCTGGCCAGCCTAAGGCTATGAGGGCTATTGGTACCTTGCTGGCAGGCACTTTCAATATCTTCCTAACTTCCTCAATATTCCTTAAGGTCTGGATCCAGACAGCACCTAAGCCAAAGGCATGGGCAGCCAGAAGTAGGTATGTCGCTACATTAGCGCAGTCTACTGCGTAAGAAGTAGGTGACTTGCTTGGATCGCAAATTACAGCTATGGCTAGTGGGGCTCCAGCAATGGGAGCAGCGTAGGGGTGTATTCCAGCTAGCCTGCGCCTTAACTCAGGGTCCTTAATAACTATGAATTCCCATGGTTGTGAATTCTTAGCGCTAGGCGCGTACTTAGCCACCTCCAATACCCTCAATATTAACTCATCGCTTGCTTCGGCATCCTTAAATCTCCGTACGCTCCTTCTCGTAACTAGAAATTCAACACACTTTTTGTAGTTCATTTGTAACACCTCATCAAATAATTTCTTTTACTTAAAGTAAATTAAGGTAAAATAAGTCAATGCCTCACGTGGAGGTTGCACTTACGAGTATCGAGGCTCTACAGTAAATACAATGATACTGTTGGATTTTTTAACAAAAACATTTTAAAACATAGCTGTAGCCCCATGAGCTGATGAGTAGAGCAGGCGTTACCATAAGTATCGAGCGAACCTATTTAATTCTGTCAAATTAATTTGTTTGCTGGTAATATCATTTCTTTAAATTTTTCTAGCTAACTAAGTAAAATATTTATAAATCGTCTGTTAGTTTAAACCTACACGAGGTGGAATTTGGGGGTGCTGAAGTGGGTGTTAGAGTAAGGAAACTTGTGAACGATATACGTGCATGCAATAGATGCTTAAGCGAGTGTGTAGCTAGGTACCTAAGTGTGATAAATAACTTAAATTTAGAGAAACCTTACATAGAGGTAGGTGCATACGAGAAGTTCCTGCCTGAGAGGGTTAAGCACTTATTTATTGCGGAGCCCTTCTCATTTAGGTGGAGATCGTCATTCTATGATGAGAGCGTAGATGACTACCTGAGGCACCTCCTGCTAAATGAGTACTTAGTTGACTTTAAGTTAAGGAATGTGAATGACTTTAAAGAGAAGGGTATGTTCTTAACGAATGTAGCTAAGTGCAGGCTGTATATGCCTGACATCGACGAGAGAGAGCGGAGAAACATCGTTAGATGCATGGCCTACATGTGCAGGGAATTTCTTTTTAGAGAACTAGAGATTATTGCTGAGAGAGGTCTTGAGGGAATTGTTGTGTTCGGTAACTTAGCCCTCGAGTCCTTGAGGACGAGATATAAAAACCTCCCGAGAACATCCCTTAGAATAGGGATCTACGAGATAGAAATTGCAGGGAAGAAAGTAAAGACCTTAGTAATGCCTCACCCAGCTTCTCATCAATTTAAGAAGTACTACATAGAAATGTATGTTATACTACGTGACTTCTTAATGAAGGGTAGGTTACCAGAAAGCATAGTTGATTAACGCGCACCTCCAGACTTCATCAAAGCTGGACAATAGGAGAACTAAGTGAGGGAAATATAAGTATAAGCGTTAAAAAGTAGCTTTGAATTGAGTTACAGCTTTCAGAACGCTTACTCCTCTACCTTAATAGCACCTACCGGACAGGAGGTCTCGCAGGTCTTGCAGCCCGTGCACTTCTCAGGAGCTACTACCTTCGCCTTACCTTCCTTCATTTCAAACACGCTTGTGGGGCATACTGCAACGCATGTTCCACAACCAATACAGGTTTCTTCATTAACTACAGGCTTAGGCATTTGTCAGCACCGCAAAATACCTTAAGGACACGTAAATAAGTTTTGACCTAAACAACTTACTTAATAAGCTACATATTACCAAGCAAGCCTTTACGCTCACTAACAGGTACTGACGATGTGTTAAAATTTGTATATATTTTTTAAACAATTGGAGATTTGTTTAAATAAGATAAACAACATATATAAGTAAGTTTAAAATTCTGAGTTACTGTATAAACATGGGGGGCGTATGGCAGGGAGCGTCATACCGTCATATAGGTGGCTGCGCAACATCTTAAGTCTCGAAAAGCTACCTCAGCTCCTAGAGACGTACCTGTCTAAGTCAAAGAACTTGCTACGTAAGCTGCAGTTGCTCGGCGATAAATTTGACTCATTAATGCTTAGGGTACTAAATAATTTGTGCAGGCATGCTCTAGGAAGAGAGATGAGCGAAGCTGAGGAAGCTAAGTTTGTGTTCTTCCTGCATAAAGTAGCTCTGGTGTGCTTGATTATCGGTTACCTGATAGGTTATTTGGTTGGTAAGTAGCATGTCAAGCTGCTGAGGGTAGCGATCTAGCGGCAAACCCGCATAGATATTAAATTATTTTATTGTTCTGAGGCTAGAGTAGTTTCTGGTGAGTTAATCTGAGTAAGTGTACGCCCTTCATAGACTTAGATTTATGTAAGGGATGTGGTGTATGTGTTGAAGTCTGTCCTAAGGACGCTCTGGTCTTGAGTAGCACACTAGGTCCTCGAGGGTACAGAAACCCGGAGTGCGTTGGTGACTGCATAGGCTGTAGGATGTGTGAGTGGTTCTGCCCGGACTTCGCTATCGTCGTGAGGTGTGTAGAGTGAAGAAGTTGCTGCTAACTGGCAATGAAGCTGTTGCTGAGGGAGCGCTAGCTGCTGGCTGTAACTTCTACGCTGGCTATCCAATAACCCCATCGAGTGAGATAATGCACTACATGGCTAGAGAGCTCCCGAAGAGGGGCGGAGTCTTCATTCAGTCTGAGGATGAGCTAGCTGCAATCAACATGGTCGTAGGTGCAGCGCTAGCAGGCGCTAAGGCGATGACGGCTACGAGTGGACCTGGCTTCTCGCTAATGCAGGAAGGCATAGGATACGCTGTAATGGTTGAAGCACCTATAGTAGTTGTTGACGTCATGAGGGCGGGGCCATCGACAGGCCAGGCTACTAAGCCAGCTCAGGGAGATGTAATGCAGGCTAGGTGGGGCAGGCACGGAGACCAGTACGTTGTAGTGTTAGCTCCCTCAGATCCGCAGGAGGCATTCGACTTAACGGTTAAGGCGTTTGCCATAGCTGAGGAACTCAGGGTCCCGGTTATAGTGCTTACTGATGAGTTCATAGGGCATGGTAGGGAGGTGGTTGAGGTGCCTGAAAAGGTTGAGGTACCCTCGAGGAGAACTCAGGCAGGCCCCGATGAGCCGCCATTCTACTCGTCAGATCCTAGAAAGGCGCCGCCTCTTCCGCCCCTCGGCGCAGGACATTACCTACTCATAACTGGGTCAACCCACAATGAGTGGGGGTATAGAGATGTGCATAGGTTCGAGACTCACTTCAAGCTAGTTAAGAGACTTAAGGATAAGGTCTGGCTCAATATGGACAGGATATTCATGTATGAGGTAGTAGGTGATAAAGATCCAGAGGTTCTCTTTGTCGCTTACGGTTCGGTAGCTAGGTCTGCTAAGGCAGCAGTTAAGGAGCTTAGGGGTAAAGGTGTTAAGGCTAGGCTAATTAGGCTTAAGACGCTCTGGCCTATTGATGCCTCATTACTTAGGAGGCTGGGAGGTGAACCTAAGGCAGTCATAGTTCCTGAGCTGAACTTAGGGCAGCTGATGTATGACGTAGAGAGGGCCTATAGCCCCCTCGAAGTTCCTGTAATTCACTACGGTAAGGTGGGTGGCGGTATACCAATCTACCCCTCAGAGCTTGTTTCTAAGGCGCTGGAGGTGCTCAGGAAATGAGTGAGCCCAAGCACTTTACTAGAGAGTACGTTAGAGAGGAGGTCCTACCTACGGCCTTCTGCCCTGGCTGCTATAACGGCATTGTGATGAATGCGCTCGCGCTAGCGTTCAAGGAGCTGGGCATTACAGACTTAAAGAATTATGTCTTCGTTAGCGGGATAGGGTGCTCGTCATGGATTCCAAGCCCCTACATTAAAGCTGACTCAGTACACACGCTCCATGGCAGGGCAGTAGCTGTAGCTACGGGAATTAAGCTGGCTAGGCCTGACTTAAACGTGATAGTAATTGCTGGAGACGGTGACCTAGCGGCCATAGGCGGCAACCACCTAATACATGCGGCCAGGAGGAACATGGACTTGCTGGTAATTATGGTCAACAACCTAGTTTACGGAATGACGAGAGGGCAGCAGTCGCCGACAACGCCCTACGGTAAGGTGACTGTGACAACGCCTTATGGCAACTTCGAGATGCCGTTCGACATAGCCGGGCTGCTGGCACACACTAACGCTAACTACGTGGCTAGGTGGTGCGTAAGTAACTTCGTACAGCTTAAGGAGAGTATTAAGGAGGCGCTGACGAAGTACTCGAGGGGCTTCAGGTTTATTGAGGTATGGGCGCCCTGCGTGACTTACGTTGTTAGGTATGAGGGTAAGACACCTGGCGAGAAGTTGAAGGAGATGCGTGAGGTGTGCGTGCCTATGAGTAAATATGAGAAACTGCTGGACGAGCAGAAGGTTAAGCACGTTGCAGTAGGTGTGTTTAAGAAGGAGGACAAGCCTGGTTTTGTAGAGCTCTACAAAGAGTACGTCGCGAGAGCGAGGGGTGCTAGCCGTGGGTAAGGAGCTGTCAGTAGGTTTAGTAGGTAGGGGAGGTCAAGGCATAATATTTGCTGCAACAGTACTCGCTAACGCACTATTTAAGAGCGGGTATTACGTAGCCCAGCTCCAGAGCTATGGCGCTGAAGTTAGGGGTGGCTCAGTACTCGCCTACATTATCTACAGTGCAGAGAGGATAGAGAACCCGTTCATAGAGAGCTTCGACAAGCTGATAATGCTACACGATGTTAAGATAGAGGCGTGGAGAAGCATCATTAAGTCAAGCCGAGTAGTCATAGCTGATGAAGGTTTAGTTAAGAACCCGCCACCCCACGCTATTAAGCTACCTATTACTAAGGCAGCTGCCGAGAGCGGAGTAAGTGGTAGGGAGAATGTAGTAGCACTAGGATGCTTAGCTGGCATGGGTGTGGTAAGTCTGGAAGTCCTGGAGAGAGTGCTACCTAAGGGAAAGGAGTCAGACAAAAACATTACTGCATTAAGATTAGGTTACGAGCTGTGGCTTAGGAAGAGAGGAAGAGACTAGATAAGTCCTTTAAATAGAAGTACTGCTGACCCGAGAATCAGTACTATTATTAAGATAGCGAAGAGTATGAAGAGTCCCAGAGACGCTACGAAAGTAATTATTGGGAGCAGTATGGCTAAGGCAATGCCGAGAATCAGTCCTTTCAGCAAGCTCTTCTTAACTACTATACCGTAGATTAAGCCTATGAAGAAACCTATCAAGGCTAAAGTAAATATCAGCATCATCTAGCCTCAGCCATTAAACATGGTATGTGGAATATAATAAAATATTGTGAATTGTGTTAAGGTTTAAGTAGGTGCTCAAGCCTTACTGGAGCATGTACCTGCTTCAAGCTAGTCACGTGGTGTGTTGTTCTAGGCGGGAACTCAGTACCTCTTCTGAGGGTCTCGAATACCGTGTCATGAGTAATTAATCTAGGCTTAATAACGAGTAAGGCGATCTCGGCACCCTCACTCAGTAATAACTCTGTTGGTGTGCTATTACTTACTGGCGCTATCTTAATGAACCGCAACTTGTGCTTACTAGCTATATTGGTGAGGTATTCGAGTACGTAAGTAAGGTCCGTCCTCACATGCAGTAACTCCTCGATACCCCGGCTGCATACGCTTAAAGCTACTGGTAAGTGGCCGCTGCCATCTACTTCACTTGCTAGGGACTTAGCTAGCCTACTGACTAGGTCACTGCTCCCCACCAGCATATACGTGAATGGCTCTATCTTCTTTATCTCAGTTTTGTAATCAACTACTATAGATGGGACGTACCTGGCACCCAGCAGCTTGAGCGCTGCCACCCTATGGTGCCCATCAATAATTAGCCTCGTTCTAGAGTCAATAATCACCGGCTTGAGCACAGCACCCAGCTCTTTAATAGACTTCACTAAGCGCTTGACCCTTTTGTATTCTGTTCTTTCGTGAGATATTAAGTCATCTAGCCTTACTAGGAACTTCCTTGTCCTCAACTCCACCAGCTCCTCTAATTACAGCCAGCCTTAGGTAGGTTAGATCTATTTCTTCGGGCTCGTAGTCTATGAGCTTCCCCTCAATGAATTCGCTGTACCCTTGAAGATCCAGTAGACCGTGCCCGCTCAGGTTGAAGAGTATTGTTATTGGCTCCTTAGTGCTCCTAGCAATATCTACCACAGCCTTGACGGCATGCGCGCTCTCGGGCGCTGGCACGATACCCTCGCATTCAGCGAACAGTTTAGCTGCTTCAAATACCTCGTTCTGGTAGTAGGCCACGGGCTCTACTATACCGTGCTTAACTAGTATGCTTAGTGACGGCGCCAGCCCGTGGTACCTCAGGCCTCCAGCATGTATCGGCGGTACCCTGTACCTATGACCTACAGTGTACATCTTAATTAGTGGTGTAAGGCCTGCTGAGTCTCCGTAGTCGTACGTGTACACTCCCTTAGTCATTGATGGACTTGCTTTAGATTCAGCAGCTATGAACTTCGTGTTTGACATACTGCTTAACCTGTCATGTATGAACGGGTAAGCGAGGCCTGCGTAGTTGCTGCCGCCACCAACACACCCTACTACATAGTCTGGGTACTCGCCGAGCTCCTCCAGCTGCTTCTTAGCCTCAATACCTATTATTGTCTGGTGGAGTAGTACGTGATTGAGTACTGAGCCTAAGCTGTACCTGGTGTCCTCGTGTTTTAGTGTATCCTCTATTGCTTCAGCTATTGCAATGCCTAAGGTACCTGGGTGGTCAGGGTCTTCAGAGAGCACTCTCCTCCCAACCTCAGTTTCTGTGCTGGGGCTAGGCAGTACTTCAGCGCCGTATATGCTCATCAGCACTCTGCGGTAGGGCTTCTGCATGTAGCTTACCTTAACCATGTACACCCTCACCTTCAAGTTGAAGAGGGCTCCAGCGAGCGCTAGGGCAGATCCCCACTGCCCAGCACCTGTTTCAGTAACTAGCCTCTTAATCCCCTCGATGGAATTGTAGTACGCTTGCGCTATGGCTGTATTTATCTTGTGACTTCCCGTAGGTAGGACGCCCTCGTACTTGAAGTATATCTTAGCCTTAGTACCGAGCTTCCTTTCTAGCCTATAAGCTCTCATTAATGGTGTGGGCCTCCCTACCTCAATTAAGGCCTTCCTGACTTCCTCAGGTATTTTAATGTACCTCTCGCTGCTGAATTCCTGCGTCACTAGCTCCTTAGCGAATAGTCTCTCTAGCGCTATTTGAGGAACAGGTCTTCCTTCAGAATCGAGCATGGGAGGTACTGGTTCCGGTAGATCAGCAATAATGTTGTACCACTTATCGGGGACGTACTCGATTATCTGAGAAGCTCTTAATTTTAGGTTTGAGGAGTTCTTACTTCTAGACCTTAGATCCATTGGCGCAACTGAATCACCGTCTCTAAGGTTCGGTGAAGATATAAAAACGTTTTGCTTCTACCTATCCCTGCGTCTCCTCAATACCTAGGTATGTTCTGAGGTGAGAGCCTAATACATCATTAACTATTGTAGGTAGTACATCAACTAGCTTCGTAGGTGTTGGTAAGTCCTGCATCACCTTACTCAGATAGTCGCCTGCTAAGCCATTTAGGTAAGCGCCAATGCACGCAGCTGCGAATGGGTCCTTAGTCTTCGCTAATGCAGCAGCTACTATACCTGTCAGCACGTCTCCCGTCCCACCAACACTCATTCCAGGATTGCCTGTTCTATTCAGCCTGTACTTTCCGTTAAATGCGATTATATCTACAGGTGCTTTGAGGAGTATCGTAGCCTCAAGCCTTGACGAAGCTTCAACAACCTTCTCAGCATCGGTGAAGGGATCGCCCTGAAGCTCAATACCTGTCAGAGCCTTGAACTCGCCCCTGTGCGGCGTAAGCACGGCCCCCCACTTCAGCTTATCAGTACCGAATTCAATGCTCCTTAAGGCGTCAGCATCAACTACGATACTTACTCCCTCATCAACTAGCCTAAGGATTAACTCACGCGCGAACTCGAGGGTTTCCCCCTCTCTACCGAGCCCAGGTCCTACAGCAACAGCATGGACCCTGAGCTCCTTAGCAAGCTTAACTACTTCGTCAGTGTGCTTAGGGCTGAAGTGTGTGCCAGGGAAGGGTATGGTTATTAGCTCCGGGTTGTAGGACGCGATTATGTGCCGCACAGCCTCAGGCACAGCAATAAATGCTAGGTCAGCACCTACAGCTATTGCTGCAGTACCTACGAATGCTGGAGCGCCAGTAAAGCGCTCTGAGCCTCCTACCACCAGTATTCTGCCTCCAACACCCTTGTAGGCGTTCAAGGGCTTTTTCGGGAGCCCGTGCACTACGTCGCCAGGGCCTACGTAGAGCCACGCCTCCCTAGGTATGCCTATATTAGCTATGACGATCTCGCCGGTCAAGTCAGGCCTCTTGAGAAGTCCAGGCTTTACGTCATGGAATGTAACGGTTACGTCAGCTCTGAACGCTACCCCACGTACCTCACCTGTATCTGGGTTAAGTCCCGTGGGCGTATCTACCGCTACCCTCAGCTTAGCTCCCGACTTATTAGCCTCCTCAACCATCGCCTTCAGCGGGTCGCGCAGCTCACCCCTCACTCCAGTACCTAATAGCCCGTCAATTATTACTCCTGCCTCACGGATAGGCCTTAGGTCAGCTGGCCTACTTATCCTCACAGTACTGAGCTTCATCAGTATGTCGATATTTGCTCTCGTATCTGGGTGCTCAACTAATTCAAAGCTGTATGCGGGGACGACAGTTACTGAGTAGCCCTTCCCGGCTAGGAACCTAGAAGCAACTATTGCATCACCACCATTGCCCCCCTTGCCTGCAAGGACGACTACCTCACCAGCTTCCTCAGGCTTAACTCTAGACTCGACAACTCTGGCAACACTAGCTCCAGCAACCTCCATAAGAAGCCTCAGCGGGATGCCTAAGCCTACAGCATTAACCTCCAGTATCCTCATCTCACGGGTAGTTATCGATATTTCGATGCACCTCCGACTGCTTTACGTAGTAGATGGTTTTGAGTTATTGAGGAAAAAGCGCATGGTGGAGCTACTTCCTCTCCTTAAGTATTACTCTTACGTCAACAGCTACAGCGCCCTTACCCTTCTCATACAGCATTATCGGGTTTAAGTCAATGTCCTGGATCTCATCTACTTCGAGCATGAGCTTGGATACCTTCATCAGTACGTCCTTAATTGACTCGATGTCCCTCGGTGGCATGCCTCTGTAGCCCTCGAGTATCTTGTACGTCTTGATCTCCTTAATCATCTCTTCAGCGTCCTCAGGCTCTAGCGGCGCTACCCTAAAGCTCACGTCCTTCAGTACCTCAACGAATATTCCTCCGAGGCCGAACATTATTACGGGCCCGAACGTCGGGTCTCTGGTAGCTCCGACGATAACCTCTATGTAGCCTGGCTCAGCCATCTTCTGGTATAGTACCCCAGTAACTCTAGCATTAGGGACGTTCTTCCTGACGTTCTCCATTATCTGCTTGTACGCCTTGATAGCTGACTCGACATCCTTAATACCTAGAATCACGCCTCCTACATCACTCTTGTGTGATATGTTAGGGCTAACGACCTTAGCAACAGCAGGAAATCCTACGGACTTAATTACCTTCTCAACATCCTCTTCGCTTAAGGCTATACCGTACTTGGCTACGGGTATGCCATAGTGCTCTGCTAGAGCTAGTGCTTCATGCTCCAGAAGCTTGAGCCTACCCT
>CAYQIX010000033.1:0-15387 GCA_964417765.1 uncultured Desulfurococcaceae archaeon | reverse complement strand
GGCTTTACTGAACTATTGATAGCGCTTCCAGTGGCTTCCCTCATGGCTATCGATGCGTATCTGACAACCTTCTCTGTTGTCATCAAACCTGAACTAGTCGGATATAAGAGGATGATCTACGAGACCTTAAGATTAGCTGTAGCGTATGTTACTGTAGTTATTTTTAAGCTAGGATACTTAGGTGCAGTATTATCGCTGGTAGTTGCTCTAACAGCAGCAATCATTTACAGTTTATTCATTCTAATCGAGTATGGAGCAGTGAAACTGAGATTTAACTACTCACTCGCTAAGGAGTGGCTGAAGAGCTCGTACATTCCACTACTCGGTATCATCAATAGTTTTCTCGGTAATGCTATGAGAGCTATTGCGTCGTGGGTCACAGGAAGTGAGGTCCCAGCAGCATACTTAAATGTTGCACTCTCTGCGCAAACACCTCTTCAAGCGTCAGGCGCTGCCACAGCACCTGCACTTTACGCTAGGATGCTCAGAGAACAGAGAGCAAGTGACGTTGAAGAGTCGATTAGATTGCTCTTTCTAACAGGAGCATACATGTTAACCATATTCGTAGTACTCTCCAAGCCAATAGCGTCACTGTATAGCTTACAGTACATTGTCGCCTCCACACTGATAGCAATAACAGCTGTTTACTCAATAGTAAACGCGTTATTTAGCGTATGTGCAGCAGCGCTTACCGGCTCGGAGCAGGTAGATGTTCAAGGAGTCAGATCGAACAGCGAGTTAATTCGTTCCTACCTATTTAAGGTGCCTATAATAGCCTTATCAGCTACGGTAGCAGCTTACATGGCATCTATTCCAGTAGCGTATAGCTTAAGTAGAGATTACTTCTTAGCTGCTTCATCATTTCTGCTTGCTTTTCTTGCAACCTCAGTGGGCTCCCTAGCAATAGCTTATAGGATGGCTGCTAAGAGACTAAACTTTAGGTTCCCAGCACATGATGCTTCTGCAGCAGCCATTTCAGCAGGTCTAATGGCTGTGTATTACATGCTCCTTAAAGTAAATGATATTACAATAGCTCACTTCTGGAGTGATGTGCCTGAATTAATAATCCACTTAATAGTGGGTTCAGCCATTTACGTAATCTCTTTAGCGGTTATGTCGAAGTGGTTCAGGAACCTGGTAAGATCGGCATTTACTGCAGTAGGTTCCCGAGGATACAGCTAGGTACTTTCAGTGATTTAAAGTAAAGGATTTAGCTCTATACTCTATAATTTAATTAAGGTGAGTGACATGTCAAAGCCCTTAGTACTTGGTGGGTCATCGGGAGAGCACTTAGCGATTAAGGTAGCTAGCCTTATAGGTGGAGAGCTAGGTGATGTAGAAGTTAAGAAGTTCCCAGACGGTGAGACCTACATAAGGATACTAAGTGACGTGAGTGGGAGGGACGTAGTGTATATCAACTCCCTGCAGAAAGGACCTAATGACTTGATAATCGAAACACTCTATACATTAATGACCATTAAGGACCTAGGAGCGAAGAGAGTTATTGCTGTTGTGCCGTACATGTCCTACGCTAGGCAGGACGAGAGATTTAATCCTGGTGAGGTAGTGAGTATTGAGGTGCTAGGTAAGTTATTTAGAACCGTAGGTCCGGACCTCATATACACCATCGACATGCACCTACACAGAATCGGCGATCCGAGCAAGGTCTTTGGGTCAGGTATACGTAACTTAACAGCTGTGAGAGAGCTAGGTAAGTACGTAAAAGAGCACTATGACGTAAGCAACTCAGTAGTTATAGGACCTGATGAGGAGTCAGAGCAGTGGGCTAAGGTCATGGCTGAGGAATTAGGTGGAGTAGAGTATGCAGTACTCGAGAAGAAGAGGCTGACAGCTGAGGAAGTAGTTATAGAGGTTAAGGGAGGCCTTGACGTGAGTGGGAAGGACGTAGTTATTGTTGATGACATAATAAGTACTGGAGGCACAATGGTAGAGGCTATTAGATCCCTCTACAAGCTGGGTGCGAAGAGCGTCATAGTAACAGCTACGCACATGCTCCTAGTAGGTAAAGCTCTAAGTAAGATACTCCGCCTATCGCCGAAGGACATAGTAGGTACAGACACGGTACTAAGCCCAGTGAGTAAAGTCTCTGTAGCACCAGTAATAGCTGACGCCCTAAGGAAAGACTTAGGTCTCTGAATAAAAACCTAATAACTAAGTTTTAATTTCAATTATCTGAACTGCAGAACACTCACTTACGAGGCTTATCGATCGTATCTACGGCACTTATTAAGATCGCTAATATGATGATGCTCAAGCAGGCACTCAATTCATAGGTGCTAACATGTGTATGCTAATATGTAAAACATAGAAGCACATACTACTGCATGAGTTGCAAGCGTACAATAGCACAACTTCAGTTAGTAAAGTGAGAATAAAGCGTCACAGATGCGTGTGTAAGTATACCGCCTAGTATGTAAATTAGTGTACTAGCTTAGAAGAGGACCGCAGCTTGGGCAACTGTGCTAATGCTGTAGTATGCCGCAGTCAGCTCGCGCTTACACAGGTGATGCTGCAGTTCTACGAGTACCAAATCAGCTATGCGGGTAGTTGATGTTTTCATTAATTTGAGTCTCAATTTACTCGCTGCCTAGCCTTAAATTAAGTGTCAAAATTGCTCAGTCACGTGAATTATTACTGTTGGGGTAAGATTTTTAATACTCGGAACTACCTGTAGTATAGGTGTTACATGTATGACAAGTAGTGAAGAAAAGAAACCTATAACCATTAGGGGCGTAGATAAGGAGCTCTATAGGAAGATCACGCTATTAGCTAGAGAGAGCGGGAGAACTATAGGAGAGCTAATTAACGAAGCTATGAAGCTCCTCTTGACAACTACATCAGCAGCACTTGAGGCAGCAGCTAAAGCAGGTACAGCAGTTACGGAGTTAGGTAAGTCTGTAGCTGAAGGTGTTAGGGAGGGTGTTGCTGACTATATTGAGGTTAAGGATATTAACGAGCTCGTACTTAATGCCGATGACTTACGTAGTCTAGATAAGCCGCTAGTACTCAGAAACATAGGTAGGTTGGTAATTAGCAGTGATGTTCCCTTCGAGCTGTTTGATAGAGTTGTAAAGTCTATAGTGCTGGTTGACGAGGTGGTAGTACCCAGCAGCTACCCGAAGCTGCTAGTTGCTGCTAGATGCAGATTTGTTAAGAAAATAACGCAGACAGATTAAATAAAGCTGCTCCGCAAGCAGCGTACCGGAACAGAATAATATTTTTATTATCAAGTCTTCTAGTCCTTACTGGTGCACTAGATATGAATGCTGGAAAGCGGGGATATGTAGCACTAGCAGTAATCACTGTTGCTATAGTTCTCACCGCCCTAGCCACATCAGGTAGCGTACTCCTTAATGTGCACGCATCAAGCCTGAGGGGAGCACTAGCTAGCACAGCTTCATCAGCAGGTACAGGAACAAAAGCAACGACGATACAGACAGCTTCAGCAAAAGTCGAAGTAACTAAAACTGTCACCGAAACAATCACGGTAACAGCTACGAAGACTTTCTACAGCATAATTACCTTCACGCAGACGACAGCGCAGCCAATCGAGTACTATGGCCCAATGACGTTTATACTTCTATTTATTATAATGGCGCTAACAGTAGCACTAGGATTCTCACTTAGGAGGTGCAGGAAACTAGCGAGTAGTACATAATAATTCCTCTCAATAGTTTCTTCTCTTTCTATAGCTCTAGGACGGCAGAATTACAAACCTTATGACTGCGGATGCAGCTAATGATATCGGTGTTATTACAGCTATAGATGCGGCTATGATATCCGTTCTGAAGCCGTAGACCCTAGCGTACACTAAGTTCATGGTTGCAGGAGGCATGAGGGACTCGATTAGTGCTGTCGCTAGCCACGTACCTGATAGGTCAGCTGCGGCAGAGAGCATTGTGTGAATGAGCGGCGAAAATAATAGCCTCCACGCGAATATCCACCACAGCAGCTTGTTCAAAATAGCTTTCTCAATACCAAGCACGCTGTAGCCGACAATAGCAAAACTACTGAGCACTGCAACACCTAATACGTCCTTAATGAAGGTTAGGATTAACGGTGCTTCATAGCTGCCCACAAATGCCTTTAAGACAAGCGCTGCGACAAGCGCTGCAGCTGGAGGGAAAGTAATTACTCCTTTCAGAACTTCTAACGTCTTAGGCCTCCCTCCTCCTACCTTAAGCAAGGTACCGATGACTGGGACAGCGACTGACGCTACTATATTGTAGGCTGCGTTATATATAGCTGCAGGAGACGGGTCGCCATATAGCATAGTAATTAAAGGAATCGGTAGGAAGCCTGCGTTAAGAAGCGCTGAGGAGTATATCAGGGAGCCTGCAATCTCTCTCTCAAATCTAAGGACCTTAAAATACATGAGAAAGCACGCAACAGACGCTATTAGCGTGTAGGAGGCAGCTACGAAAATCATTGTGGATACTTTAGCGAGGTCAGTAAATAGTGTACCGTACATTATAAGGTATGGTACGGCAATAAATAGCAGGAACTTACTTAGGTAGTCTATAGGCTTCCCGAGTCTGTACTTCCTGCAGAGGATGCCCGCCACTAGCGCCGCAACAGCTATCACTATCCCTGTAGTGCTGCTTACTAAGGTGTCCCACCTCCTAGAGGTAAGTACGGAACTATTCATAAGTCTAGATGCAGTTATCTTAAGGAGTGAGATGAGGGACGTGTATAAGTGCAAAAGATGTGGTAAGTACCTTGAGGAGCCAGCACACTGCGGCACTAGAGCTGAACATCTAATGAGCGGTAAGGACAGGTTAGCATTAAGCAAGCTAATTTCCTACATACTGAGGCACAACCCCAGCGCAGCAGGACTTAAGGTGAGCAGCAATGGCTGGGTACGTATAAGCGACTTAGTCAGAGCCATTAAGGAAGTCTGGGTAAATAAAGAAAAGTATAAGTGGGTCACTGAAGAGCACGTCAGAGCTCTTGCCGCCTTAGACCCAAAGGGCAGATTTGAAGTTAAAGGAGACCTCATTAGAGCTAGGTACGGGCACAGCAAGAGATTAGGCCTTAAAGTAACTATAGACTACGACGTAGATGCAGAATCGAAGGTGCTCTACCACGGAACAACAGTAACTTACCTGCCCTCAATACTTAAGGAAGGGATCAAGCCCATGAGGAGGCAGTACGTCCACCTAACTACAGATAAGGATATAGCATGCGAAACAGGAGCAAGGCACGGCAAGCCAGTAGTTCTAGCAGTCGATGCTGAGTGTTTGAGGAAGCTAGGAATTACTGTCTTTAAAGCTAGCAATGTAATAAGGCTGGTTGAGTATGTACCAAGTGAGTGTATTAAAAAATACTTTAGTTGCTAATTACCCAAACGGAAAACTCTGGTATAATACGGTTATTATAATTATTACAGGTTATTATAATATAGTTGTAAAGAAATTTTTTTAGTTATTCCTGCAAGTAGCACGGGGATACGTGACGTTACTGCTGATTGTCTTAGGGATGGCGCTAGCGTTCTACATTGCTTGGTGCATAGGTACTAACGATGCTGCAAATCCTACAAATACAGCAGTTGGTTCAGGTGCGCTAAAGCTCAATAAAGCTATACTCCTCTTCAGCGTATTTGCTTTCCTTGGTGCTGTCATACAGGGTTGGATGGTTATAAAGACCTTCGGTAGAGGTATTGCCGAGATAAGAACTATATACGACGCTATAACAGCTTCAGCTGCAACAGCATTCTGGATAACTCTAGCCTCATACCGGGGACTGCCAATATCAACTACACAGTCATCAGTAGGTGCAGTACTTGGTGTGGGACTTGTTTACGTGCTTCTAGGTTATGGAGGCAGCATTAACGTCTCAGTCTTAATTAAAGTGTTCGTGAGCTGGGTCACATCACCTCTAGGGGCTATAGTCTTAGCAGCTATCTTCTACAAGCTATTTACTCGTGCTGCACGCAGGTTGGCACGGAGTGGCAAGGATGTTAACAAGATTTTTCGGGTAGTACTGATAGGTGCTCTAGCTTACTCAGCTTACTCGTTTGGGGCTAATGATGTAGGTAATGCTACGGGAGTGTACGTGACAGTAGTTAGTGTTGGTGGCACACCTATCTCAGTGTTTGACATAAGAACAGCAGTCATGCTTGCTGCACTAGGTGCTCTAGGTATTTCATTAGGTGGTTTCACTCTAGGTAAGAGAGTTATTAAGACTATAGCGTTCGGAATAACGAGGCTAGACTTCATAACCGGCTCAGCTGCAGGGCTAGCTAACGCGTTGGTTGTATGGCTCTTCACTACAATACCTACACTGATATGGGGGTGGGGGATGCCTATATCAACCACTCATGCATCTGTGTCAGCCGTCTTAGGTGTTGGTTTAGCTAAATACGGTGCTAGAGGGGTCAACTGGAGGACATTCGCTAAGATAGTGATCTCATGGCTATTGACAGTTCCAGTAACTGCGGTATTCACTATGGCGCTTAGGGCCCTGATAATGTACGTTGCACATGTTTAGCTAAGGACGTGATCTGCTACATGTTATTTAAGTTCGCAACAAACCGCAAACTCATATAAACCCATAGAAGAAGAAGTACGGGGTGTAGAGGGGATTTACCATGGGCGCCCCTACCTGGGCGTGGATTAGTAAGAGAGTGGAAGCGAAGGTAATTGGGAGGGCGCTCGAGCACGCAAGTAAGATTATTGATGTGGCTGAAGCAAGCTACAAGCTATTCCAGGAGTTTAAAGCCGGTTCAGCAGATGAAGTTAAGGAAACGTATAATAAAGTGCATCAGTTTGAGAAGGAAGCTGATGACATTAAGAGAGCGATACTCAAGGAACTCAGCAGAGGTTTCATACACCCCATTGATAGAGAGGAGTTAGTTAGGTTAGTGTTAATTAACGATGATATAGCTGCATACCTTAAAGCAGCAGCTAGGAGAGCTAGCCTTGTTGAGCCTAATGAGATAACTGAAGTAATTAGAGACTATATTGCGAGGATGGTAGAGAGGGTTGTGGAGTCAACGAAGTTGCTCAAGAAAGCTATAGAAGCATTGGTCAATAACCCTGAGAGTGCGCTCGAGCTAGCTGACAGCGTGGAGAGGCTAGAGGAGGAGGTTGACGAGATAAGAATTGAAGCTCTAGCTGAAGTACTTAAGTTCTGTGATGAAGCTAAGCCTTCTGCGTGCATGATAGCCAAAGAAATTGTTGACTCAGTTGAGAATTCAGAAGATAAGTGTGAAGACTCAGCAGACGTAATAAGGTCTATAGTGGTGCTCAGAACGTAGCTCACGTGTGCAGCGTAGCTAGGCAGGTGGTAATCAGATCTCTCGATTTTTGTGTTTAGCTGACAGCTGCTTTACAGAGGTGATTATAGATTGAGTGGTCTACGTCTAGAGTCAATAATATGGATAGTTACTGGTAGGTGCAATCTCTGCTGCAAGCACTGCTACGCTACGCCATATAGAAGTGAACCCGAGTTGGGGAGGGAGGCAGCTCTAAAGCTGGCTGAGGAAATAGCTGAGGCAGGTGTTAAGTACATAAACTTTACTGGAGGTGAGCCGCTCTTAAGGAGTGATATTTTTGAATTACTCGAGCGCTGCATAGACTTAGGAATAGATGTAAGTATCTTTACTAACATGTTACTAGTTAATGATGAGGTGGCGAGGAAGCTAGCTAGGCTTGACGTATATACATTAACGAGCCTAGATGGTCACAGGAAAGAGGTTTTTGAGCTGATTAGAGGTCATGGCACGTGGGGCAGGTTCCTGGAGGGTCTCAGCAAGGCCAGAGAAGCAGGTTTGGAATTACACATCAACATATCAGTCACAGAAGTGAACTGGCTGCACATAGATAAAGTAATTGGTAAGGCCATTGAGTTAGGTGCTTCTTCAATATCACTAATACCTTCGATGCCTGTGGGTAACGCACTTAAGAATAAGGTGTACGTAACTGCAGACCACTTTAAGTATGCGATAGAAGCAGCAGCTAGAAAAGCTGAGGAGCTAGGTATAGAGATAGCAGTGTGGTGCGCCCCATTCGTAGGGCTGGTGTCTAAATCGAAGTTCATTGTGTACGGCAACTGCAGGAGCTGGGGAGTCATGGACATATCTCCAAGCGGGAAAGCTCTACTCTGTGATATTTTAAACATTAAGGTAGCTGACGTAATTAAAGAAGGCGTCTTAAGTGCATGGAGATACTTAACCACAGGTGAGTTAGGGAGGATTATTCACGAACCAAGAATTAAGGAACCCTGTAGAAGCTGCCCGCAGCTGAGCAAGTGTTTAGGAGGGTGCTACGCTAGAGCATACGTAGTATTTAAGGATTTAGAATCACCTGACCCACTATGTCCAAGTGTAAGAGGAATCTGAACTCGTGTATAGCCTATTAAAATGATAATGGCGTCATCAGTGCGGGTCGCCCAAAGCAGAAAAGCATGACTTTACATATGAGTAATTTTAAATGTCGCTATCTCTAATTAAGCTGCTCAATTAAATCGATATTGGTGTGTAATGGTAGTAGAATTGCTGATTGATTATTAAAAACATTAACGTGGTATTAAATATTTTTAGGTGCACCTTATACTTCTTATGTTGCTCAGTGCCTCCTTCCATGCCTGCATGTACTTACGTACCTTCTCATCCATTGAGAGCTCGGCAAGCACCTCATCCTTTCTAACTAAGGATATGAGTAAGGTTTTTTCACCTTTACTAGATGCAGTGGCTCTGATGCCGGGCTTAACATTCACTAGACCTGCCATATTAAGCAGATTTACTGCGTCTTCTATCTTACTTTTCTTAGGTATGCTTCCGCCCTCACCCAGCGTCTCCTTAAATCCAGATAGCTCAACAATTAGCTCCGGAAGCCACAGGGTTCCTGAGAACAGGTACAGCACCCTCAGTACATCACCCATAATTTCTTTCATTCCTTCGCGAGCTGAGAGGAGCTCCTTCAAATCTATGTTCAAATCTTGCAACCCTTAAAGAGGGTGCAACATAATTTAAAAATTATTTAGATAACATGGAAACATTAAGTTGCATTTTAAAAATAATACATGGGTACAGAGCTTGAACCCGAGTGGTGCCGTACTTAGTGTTGTAGTCGATAATAACGTACTTGCTTACGGTTATAGAAGTGCATGGGGTTTATCAATACATGTCAGAGTACTCTATGAGGGCGAGGCGCGTGAACTTCTTTTCGACGTAAGCGGCGACTTTAGTACCTGGCAGCACAATGCCAAGCTGTTACGCATCGACCTGGGAGGGATCGACGCAATAGTCATAAGTCACTGGCACGGTGACCATGCAGGTGCGCTAGATGGCATTCTCAATGTGATAGGAAGAGATATCCCTATATATGCGCCACTTAGCTTTAGGAGAATATTTAGGGAGACATACGGTGTCATCGAGTGTGGTGGGGCAACGGAAATTTTTCCGGGGGTGTTCACTACTGGTACGATAGGCTACATGTTGGCTGAGCACGCCTTAGCTATTAAAGTGCGTAATAAAGGACTAGTAGTACTCGTAGGATGTGGGCACCCAGGAGTTGCGCATCTTGTTAGAAGCGCCTTGAATTTAGCTGGTGAACATAGGGTTAATCTAGTAATTGGCGGCTTCCACATAAGTTCCAGGTCATCAGGAGCTCAAGTAGCTAGTGAACTTAAGGAGTTAGGTGTTGAGCGAGTGTCACCGATGCACTGTACTGGACATGAAGCTAAGTTGTCAATTAAAGAAGTGTTTGGTAGTAGGTATATTGAATCAGGAGCTGGAAAGGTTATTGTAGTGTGAGTCACCGCGCTATGTCAGGGAAAATTCAGCCCTCATAGTGCTGCCTTTAATGACTTCTAAAATCTTAATTATTCTGTCATCTAGTTCGCACGACCTAAGTTTGAGTTGGTGCCCATTAAACGTTATTGTACAGTCTCCGATCTGCCATACGGCCATGACTCCCTTTACCTTACCTTGTTCACCTCTGCTGGCTGCCTCGATGAACTCGTCATATATTTTAAGAAGTTCTTCCTTACTCACTTTCAGTAGGCTCCTTACAGCTACCTTTAATGTTCTGTTTGTGAGGAGTAATTTTTCTCTTAATTCTTCAGCACTAAGCTGAACAACGACATAAGTAGGATCGCCGAGGACCTCAAGAAGCACCTTAAGAGTGTTCCTCGAAAAATTATGCTCTCTCCCTAAGATATTACCACCTGATAAAAAGATGGATTTGAAGGCTCATAACCCTTCTTGAATGCCCTAATGCACGTATTAAAAAGCGCGTTTAAGAATACTGTAGAGTAGTGATAAGAAAATACTTCTTATCTTGTTCTTAATCTCGGCTCGACTATGGTCTCTATAGCCATACCTAACAGCACGAATGTCAGTGACGTCAGTGCCAACAGAATGCCTGGCGGTATGACCCACCACCACGCGTCGTATCTCCCACTCATTCTTGCAGCAGCTATCACCTTGCCCCACGTGGGCCAGCCGTGCTCAAGGCCGAGCACGCTCAGCCCTGCTTCAGCCAGTATAGCTCCTGGTACTGAGAATACTAGGCTGGCTACTGCATAGGGTATTATCTGAGGTATTATGTGCCTCAGCAGTATTCTTGCGTTGCTTGCTCCTATAGCTCGTGCTGCCTCAACATACGCTTCCTCCTTAATGCTCAGAGTCATAGATCTGACTACTATCGCGAGACCGCCCCAGTAGAAGACAATTAGCACGGTCATTATAACCTGTAGCCTATACTCGACAGGTGTGATGTCGACCAGCAGTATCAGGAACGGCAGCAGCGGGATGTTTCCTATAACGTCAATTACTCTCTGAAGGAACTCGTCAATTAGTCCGCCATAGTAGGCACTTATAGCTCCTACAAATAGTCCTATCAGCGTTGAAGCTATTGCTGTAACGAAACCTATTGCTAGAGCTACTGGGAAGCCGTAGAGTAGGGCTTGAGCTATGTCTCTACCTCTGTTGTCGGTGCCCATGTAGCCGTAGCAGTCGCCGACAACTACAATAGATACTTTCTCAGCTGGGTTAGATATCTTCACTATGCCGGGGTAGTACAGCTCTAGCATGACCTTGTAGTGCCCCTCAAGTGGTACTGTCTCGATCTCAGTAGCATTGACTACTTCTACCTTTGAGAACAGGTAATTTATAGCTAGTACAGGGTTGAGGGTTACTCCAGCACCCTTAAGTATCTTAGCGCTTATTTCGCTATCTATTAGATTTCTGTCTGCGCTGAGCATTAAGGGTTCAGTAGCGTAAGCAACTGTAGTGTTTGGAGGCAGGTACAGTGTTTGGTCTAGCACTTTTATAGCGATCTTATCAGGCCTCTCGACGTAAGCCTTGATGATGATGGGTGCAACTATGTTATTTACTCTCGGGACTTTAACTCCTTGCAGCTTAACTACTATGTCCTGCGGGTAGTCTCTTACGTCGAGGTCGTAGTACGCTACGTACCTAAATATCTTGAAGTTACCTGTCTTAATGCTTGTAGGGCTGTCAAATGTTGTGACCTCGTGCCTGGCGTTCTGGTAACCTAGCGCTCTAATCCACTCAGGTGGTGCTAGCTGCGGGTAGTCCTGCCAGTACTTAGGGTTATTCCACATGAATCTGTAGTCGGGTGGTAGCGTGACTAGTGCTACTATTGATATTGCTACGAAGGCAAATAGCAGTATGAGACCTACTTTGCCTGTTCCGTAGGAGAGTATCTCACCAATCCATACCTTTAGCGTCCTACTCAGCGACTTAAGCTTCTTTTCAGTTACCTCAGGTGCTCTAGATCTATTACCACTGCCCATCAGTACCTCACCCTTGGGTCAAGCAGTATGTATAGTACCTCAAGTATGAACCTAGCAATTATGTAAATTAGAGTGAGCATGTACGTGAGCCCTAATATGGTCGAGATGTCGGCTGACCTTATAGCTACCCAGTAGAGAGTACCCATTCCAGGCCAGTTAAACACTGACTCAGTGATTATGTAGCCTCCAATAGAAGCAGCTAGAGAGAGTATCACATTAGTTACTACAGGTGGTGCTGCAGCCCTAAGCACGTGCTTAGAGATTATGTACTTCTCTGGAAGTCCCTTAGCCCTTGCCACCATAACGAAATCTTCTCTAACTATTCTCAGCACCATAGCACGTACCGTGTAAAACCACGAACCTAGGAACGCTATGACTATAGTGATTATTGGGAGAGAGGCATAGTAGAGTATGTTGATGAAGTTAGTTGCGGGATTTTTCCAGAACGTGTTTATGTACGCTATGACGCTCTTGAAGTCCGTAGGGAATATCCCAGCTCTGTAGGATAGCAGGTATATTAGCAGCATCCCTAGCCACCACACTGGTATAGCGTTCGTTAGTGCGGCGTACGAGACTACAGCGCGGTCGAACATCGTACCTCTCCTGTAAGCAATCAGTGGACCTACGTATAGTGCTATGGCAGCACATATAGCTTGTGCTGCAGTTATCATTACTATAGTCCTTGGGAGACACATCATTATGGCATCCCCAACCCTCACCGGATACGGCACGCCAGCTACATAGGCTACGTCATAGCTCTCTGAAATGCCAAGGTTGAAAGTTAATGTATTAACTACTAAGGGACCGAACCTCTGGTACCACGGCTTATCTAGTCCATATATCTTTTCCAACTTCTCTTTATACTCAGCAACAAGCTCTCTAACTTTCTCGGGTGGGGTATGAGCTTGTTTCAGCGACATCATGTAGGCCCTGGTTTGTTCGTGAATTAGTGCTTGCCAGATTGTTTTGTCATAGCCTGTCGCACCCATAATAACGGCGGTTAAAACCACAACGAGAACTAAAGCAACAGCTAGTGCTACGGCCCTCCTAGCTAGTACAGTGCCCACACCCACCCCTATCGCCTCTCTAAGTGATATTCCTTAATACCTCTAAATACTGTTAATGCCGAAAGAAGTTTGAACTTCAGTTAAAAAATATTTTTTGTTTTTATATTATGGTGATTTTTATTTTATCTTTACCTGCGCCTAAAACCTAGGAGTATGGCCACGATCTGCAGTATAATCACTACTATCAGTAAAGCTTCTAGAGTTGTGAATGCGCCAGTCACTCCCTTCACAGTGTTCTCTAGTGTGGTCATTCTGTCTGACAGCTCATCCATTCTTGAGCTGAGGTCAGACACCGATCCCTTCAGGCTTGAAATGTCACTACTCATAGCACTTAGTGATGAGCTCAGCGTGTCACTTAACTTTGTTAGTGATGTTTTCAGTGTTGAGCTCAGCTCACTCATAGAGACCTTCAGTGCCTCACCTAAGGTCTTGCTTACTTCAGCAATCTTAGCTGACATGCTGGTGCTAATCTCCTCGACTCTGCTACTTATTTCCTCAATGCTCTTACCTACTTCCTCGAACCTCTTACTTACTTCCTCGAACTTCTTGCTCAAAGCCGCACCCGTCGTTAATGTCTGAGTTACCTCACAAGGCGTAGCTACCTTGTCGCTGAAGGCCAGCACTATGAGCTCGTATGCGCTGTACTCCTTGAGCTTTGAAGTGATATCTGACGGGAGGTCTATGCGGTAACTTGTTGGAGTTACCTGGGTAGCGTCGCCAGTAGCGATTATCTTATTAGTGATGGGGTCCCTAAGGATGTACTTGACGTATATTGGCGGCTCGCCCGTGACGGTTACTGTTACTGTAGCCGCGTCACCAGGTGATACTACAGGGACACCAACTTCAACTATCTTGACAGGCTTCGGCTTACCGAAGTACCAAGCACCCGGACTGAACGGATATGTCGGGTCTCTGAATGCCTGAAGCTTGGCCATGTCCTTGTCCTTATCGAACAACACCACCATGAATGGTCCGTCAGACACCCAAGCGTTGTTGTAGGTATCGATCCAATTAATTAGGGCGTTGATTCTGTTCCTCCACTCATCTTCAGTCATGTACGACTTACCATTAACTACGAACATACTGCTCGGGAAGTAGTTGGTCCTTAGCCACTCATTAAGAGCACCCTTGACGGCCTGTGCATGCTCAGAAAGTACGAGGCTTAACTGCGGTATCTTCTCAGCTCTTGACCTAGTCTCACTGAGTGCGTAGGTCTTCTTGATGAATGCTAGGTAGTCCTGAGCGAGGACCAGCTCAGCAGGATTAACTATTGATAGAACTGCCATGTCCGCAATGTATGCGTCGTCAAAGTGCCAGAAGTCAATATATACCTCTAGCTTGTTCTGATCAGGCAATATTCTAATAGCCCTAATTATGTTTAGACTCTCTCTGTTGGGTTCTGCGATAGCTGGTTCAATCTGTGACTTAACAGGGTCATAACATATATCAAACCACTCAGCCCAATACGCCAGTATATCGGCCCACGATATTGTTGTACCGTCATGCCATTTACTACCGATCACTTTACTTAGGTCGAAGACAACTTTGCTAGTTGCATTAGTGCCTGGTTCAACGTTCACCCACCTATCATTTTCTGCATCCCACATAATCGCATCTGATGGAACGTTAAGTTTTCCTTCAGGTCCTGCTGTCACGACTTCGAATGGTGTCCTGAAGGGTATAGGTTCGCCATTAAATGGATGTCTCCACACCCATGGATCCCAAGTCTGCCTTTCAATATCTACGCTGTACACGTCCTCAAATCCTCCGAACGGATTCCATATAGTCCTAGATGACCATACGTGTAAGTGACCGATCCTTATAGTGTCCCTACCCGGTATATACCATTCTCTAGCATTAAATGGTGATCTGAGGCCAGTGCCTAGGTCTTCAGTAACTCCCTTAAGGTTGGCTATTGCTGGGTGGACATCTAAGGTGGTTACTATCCATATTCTTACAGCTTCCACTATAGCTACCTCAGCAGCCTTCCTGAACTTTTCTATGTACTCTTCTTTGCTCTTGAATTTACCTAGACAGAGTGTCATAGTTAGTTCGTCTATTGTAGCGTTCTTGTACTGCCACCAGCCAGCCTCCTGGTAGCCAGGCACCCAGCCTAACCATGGTGCATGAAACTGAGCGATAGCCCATGGATCCCACTTATCGATAGCTCCCTTACCCCAGCCTGCGGTGTACAGATGCCACTTCAGCTCAGCTGGGTCTGTAGCAAAGATTATGCTGATGGCCTCACCAAATTCCATGTACATTCTGTTGACGGTAAAACCTAATTTCTCTAGCTCAGTAGCTAGCATGTCACCTAGGTCTTTTCTCTGGTCTTCGGTCCTGATCACGAAATTAATTGTTATTGGTTTGCCCTCATAGTACCACTTGCCAGCCTCCTTCTTTGCGCCGACGGCTGTTAGTACCTTAGTGATTATCTGGTCAGCTAGTGCTGGCGCGTAGCTGAACTTATACTTAGCTACGATGTCGGCTATTAATGAGTACATCGGGTCCAAGGACGAATAGCACGTAAACATTG
>CAYQIX010000032.1:0-15481 GCA_964417765.1 uncultured Desulfurococcaceae archaeon | reverse complement strand
ACCACTGGGAAGTACCATATATATTCGAAGTATTTAGGAAGGCAGGAATGACCAGCGTCGTCCTAGTACCGACACTCATTAAGGGTATGAATACAGATGAAGTAGGAGACATAATAAGGTTCGCAGCGTACAACATGGACATAGTTAGAGCAGTTAACTTCCAGCCAGTATCGCTGACAGGCAGAATCAAGAAGTCTGAGAGGGAGAAGCTGAGAGTCACGATAGCTGACGCGGTCAAACTAATTGAGGAGCAGTCAGAAGGTCAGATAACAGTTAATGACTGGTTCCCAGTACCTGCATCCGTACCTATATCTACATTTATTGAGGCACTAGCAAACAAGTTCAAGTTCGAAATGGCTAATCACCCGCACTGTGGTGTAGCGACATACGTATATGTAAGCAAAGGTAAGGGCAGCACTACAGAGTTCATCCCAATAACGCGGTTCATAGATATTGATGGTTTCCTGAATTACCTAATGGAAAAGTCTAATGAATTGAAGAGCGGTAAAGGGAAGCTGCTAGTGGGTAGTAAAATATTGTTCAATATTGTTACAAAGTTCATTAAGTGGGGTGAAGTACCGTCAGAAATTAGGGGTTCCATAGCTAAGATATTGGTCAATATATTTACAAAACAGTCATACGATGCACTTGGTGAATGGCACTACAGATTCCTCTTCATAGGCATGATGCACTTCATGGACCTCTACAATTACGATGTTCAGAGAGTAATGAGGTGCAACATTCATTATTTAATGCCTGATGGCAGGATCATACCATTCTGTACCTTTAATGTACTGAACGAAGTATATAGAGACTATGTGCAGAAGAAGTACATGTTCACACTAGATGAGTGGAGGGCAATGAAAGGCGAGAACAGTATTGGTGAGGCAGTTAAATACAGACGTAATCACGAGCTAATTAAGAAGTTAACCTCTAGCGACTTATACATCAAGACATATGGGCCCTTCCTTGAGGAGTGGATCGACATGTATCCATGGCTTAGTGAAAAACTTAAGTAATTAAGTAATTAGGGGTTTATTGACCTTCCTACTCTAGTGCTACATTTTTATATAGGGAAGCATTTGCTATGACTTAATTACTTTCACCCTAAATACGCTTAGTATTTTGTCTGTTCCCGACTTCCATGCAGGCAACTTATCCGGGCTGTCAGGATAGTTCAGGTAGTACCTCTTCATTAAGTCCATATACTTAGCAACGGCCCTTAACTTAAGTAATAGTGATGGCCTTCTTAATCCAGCAAGCAACCTCATAGCTTTCTCAACAACACTTAATTCTAGGTCGCCCTTTAGTGAGACAACATTGAGATCCTCCTCCTTAATTATCTTCCTGCGCATGCCGTACTCTAAGTCCTCATCGCTTAGCTGCTGTAGAAACATTCTGAATATATCTAGAGCTGCCTGCTTAGCACCGTATTTCTTCATGTAGCATTTATTGGCCCTCCATAGTTTCTTAGCGGAATAGTCACCATCATTTAATGCTTCAATTACTGCCTCAGCGACACAGAAAGCTGAAAGCATTGCTGACCCTTTACCACCGCCATGCACTGGATTGACGCAGTATGCTGCGTCACCTATGACAGCAAACCCGTTCCACACTAGTGAGGGTAGAGGACGGCGTGTAGGAACAGGAGCTCCTCCTCCCTCGATAAGCTCACTGTCCTTGAATATATCGCGTGATAGCACGTACCTATATAGCTGTGTCTTTGGGTGGGGATTCCCTACCCCGCCTTGGACGCCAAGACCTACATTAACATAACCTTCTTTTAATGAGTAAGGGAAGAACCACCAGTATCCTCCAGGCGCTACCTTATTTGACACGTAAATCCTGAGAATTTCAGGTTCATCAATAGGTTCTTTAAGCTTTCTGACTTCCCTATAAGCTATGTTAGCGTCCTTAGGATCTAACTCCTCACTAACAGGCCACTCGTCTGGACACTGCCTAGCAAGGACCCTAGCGACACCTGTAGCATCAATGACTATTTTTGTCCTTACTTCTTTAACTTCTTCACCATCTCTGATTACTACGCCAGAAACGAAGCCATCGTTAATTATAGGTTTAAGTACCCTCACTTTCTCACGAAATTCTACACCACTCTTGATTGCTTCCTTAATAAATTTCTGAGTATATGCAATTCTGTTTATTTCGTATCCATCGCCTAAGACACGATACCTAACGTCCTCAAAGGGAGAGTAGACGTCTATTCCCCTAACTAAGCCCTCTAACTCCCTACCTTCAGGAGCGGGAATTTTGAGTTCATCTATGTGGTGCTTGCCTATAGCATCGCCGCATGCCTTGTCTCCGACCCTATCAAAGGGCTTTAAATCTAGAAGAAGTATCTTAAACCCACTATTACGTAGAAAATAAGCAAGTGATGCACCAGCTATTCCAGCACCTGCAATTACTACATGATAAGATAGTTCACTCACCAAGTATCGCCTCATGTGAAGGGTTAGCACTGAATAATTAAATTTTCCTCAATTCTAGTATTTAGGTAGCGAAGTATTGGTGGTGAGCCCATGGCAAATACATGTACATTCATAATAGATCTGCGTGAAGTTAAGAAGAGTCCTGAGGACATTTGTCAAATCATAAAGGGTAAATTTAATGAATACCTGAGCAAGGGCTACTCAGTATTTAAGTTTGTAGTGGTGACTTCTGAAGAACTGAACCGTTGGTTAGATTGTATTAGGTGTGTTATAGAATACAACATATCGGCAACAATAACAGTGGATCAGGTTAGTGAAGTGAGTGCTGAGTTTATTGAGGGAGCTGAAAAAGTAAGTGACTTTCTGATTATCAAAGAATGTAGGAAGAGTTAAAATAATGCTTGCGGTCCCCGTCGCTCCATCTACATCATCGTTCAGAGGGTGTCGTCAGGTCATCCCACCATCACTACTACTACATGATTTAATAACTTATCTTTTCCAAGTATTAGTGCGGGGAAACACTGATATTGCTTTGTGAAGTATGCGAAGAATGTAAGGCAGTAGCTAGATGTAGTATATGCGGTAGGTGGGTATGTGATAAACATTTGGTAGGTAACATATGCGCTATCTGTAAGGAACTAATGTGCAGTATATGTGGGGTGCGACTGTCAGTTAGTAGATGCCCGCTCTGCGGCAGGTTAATATGTAGAAAATGCTCTATAGAACTTCAACCCGGGATAAGGATCTGCATTAGCTGCTTTAATAAATTGGATGAAATAGTTCGTAAGCACCCATCTTTGAGTTACTTAACAAAGCTTCTCTCAGAGAAAACTTAAATTGCTGTTTCAGAGGGTTTAGCAGGTGATTAGCATGTCATTTGCTGAAGGCAGGGATGTGATAAGGAGTATAATCAGTAGGTACGAAGGTGCTAGAAGAGAAGCTATTAGGAAGTTACCTCAGACAAAGTCAGTAGTATTTAATGTTATTGCCGACATCCTGTATAGAGTCGAGAGATCGTTGGAGTACCTGAGCGAGCTAGAGAAAGTTACAAGTGTGAGCGAAGCTGGCTATAAGAGATCATGCGGAAATCTGTTCCTAATTAAAGGTAGTGACCATATTACGGCATTAAAGCTCAAGCCTGTTCAAGCAATCACCTATAATCGAAGTAACGGCAACATTTCTATATCTAACGACAGAGTTAAAATGATTATATCAGGTACCTCAGTAAAATTCGTGTTTAGAGGGAGGGGGATAGAGTTCAATTATGCTAGCTTTGACGAGGCAGTAGCGAAGGTGGAGGTGATCAAGGCTATAGCTAAGTATGTTATTGATCTTGCAGATAGGCTGCAGCTGTGTGTTGAACAGTGTGCTAAAATTCATAACATAAGACTATAATTCGACTTGTACGGCTTTTGTAGGGGTATTCACAAGTTGATAGGACTAGTATATAGTACCAAGGATCCAGCAGGTACTGGGATATCTCACTATATATCAGAATTATTTAACTGTGAGGAAGTTGACATTCCTAGGTCAGTAACAGCTGTACGTATTAAAGACTTGAACGCTATTCTAGTAGGCTTTAGTGAGGATGTTATATACTTTGATTTCTTGGATAATGTACTTGATGTTGACTTATATATAATACTATCTAGGCATTCGGCAGAGTCTGGAATCAAATCGCTTACAGTTCATCATACAGGAAATCCTTATGGAAGAGCTAGCTTTGGGGGCAACCCTTATGAACTAAGCATAGCTAATCCTCCACTTAGTAAGATGCTATTAGTTAAGTTAAGTGAGTTAAGGAGTAGGTATGGATTGACAGAATTTCAGGTAGTTTATGAAGCAACACATCATGGACCATCAAATTTGAGTAAACCTCTGTCATTTATTGAAATTGGTTCCAGCATTAGCGAGTGGAAACTGACGAAAGCACATAAAGTCGTGGGAGACGCAGTGATCGAAGCTGTCAGGGAGTACCTAAGTACTAAGGTTAAATGTACTGGATCTGTTGGCTTTGGCGGACAGCACTACTCCTCAACTTTTACTGAAAGAGCACTAAGTACAGATGAATGTTATGGTCACATAATTCCTAGATACGCGATTAACATGCTGAAAAACGATGACCCTGAGAAGATGAAATATATCTTTAGGCAGGCAATGCTGAAGAATTCAATAAAAATCGAAAGAGCAGTAGTTCTTAAGAAATTAAGCAAGATAGTTAAGGACTCTGTTAAAGAATTGGCAAGCAAGTTAAACGTAGAATTCTTCATAGCCTAGAGGTTCAGCCTGAATTCTCAGGGGAAACTCATTTCAAACACTTAAGAAATATTTTAGGTAGGAGATCGTTTAGGTTAAGTAGTGTACTTGGTGGCTGGTTATGAGTAAAGTAGTAATCAAGGTGACAGGGAAGCTATTTGCTCCAGGAAATGAAGACTTAATTAGAGAATTGGCAAGTATTATCTTAAGTTATGCGGCCGAAGGTAATAGGCTGGCTGTAGTCACTGGCGGTGGGGTTACAGCTAGGTCATATATAGAGATGGGAAAGAAGTTAGGTCTTAATAATGCGATCCTTGACTTACTTGGTATCGAGTCAGCAAGACTTAATGCAATAATTTTCACTTCACTACTAGGCAGCTACGGGTATCTTCCCATTCCAAGAAGTATTGATGAATTTCTGAGGGCATGGGCCACTGACAAGGTGGTGGTATTAGGAGGACTGCAGCCAGGCCAGTCAACCAACGCAGTAGCTGCGGCAATAGCCGACATAATAGGTGCTGATCTGCTGATTAATGCCACAGACGTTGATGGAGTATATAATAAAGATCCGAAGACATATCCTGATGCGCGCTTGCTTAAGGCTGTTACTGTAGATGAGTTGGAGAAAATACTAATTAAGCAGGAATCTAAGCCTGGCAAGTACGAGTTGCTAGATAAGGTAGCACTAAATATTATCCGAAGATCAAAAATAAGGACAGTATTCATAAACGCTTTTAAAGTAGACCATCTGAGGCGCGTTCTAAGAGGTGAAAAGAACGTAGGTAGCTGGGTGACTTTTGGCTGATACGTATCCGTTGATTATTGAAGTATTTAATCCCTCCTAACAATTAGTTCTTTGGTGCGGGGGTGCCCGAGCTAGGTCAAAGGGGGCGGGCTCAAGACCTTCCGGCTCTAGGGTTAGAGACCCGCTGGCGTAGGCCTGCGTGGGTTCAAATCCCACCCCCCGCACCAGAGTTTGATTATCTGAAGCTCAGTTTCTGCGAAATTGAAAGAGTTTTCACTGAAGCAAAGAGAGATCCGGTTAAAAAAGTAAAAATAATTCTGAACAAACTTTTACTAGGTGTTTATGAAGTTTCAATGTAATTCCTTAGTAATACAATGTTGAGTCTTACAATAAGAATTACTTAGCGTATTACCTTAATACACATGTAATTACATATTACTGCATTAGCGCTAAATCCCGAACCAATCTTTAATTACCTTTGGCTCAGAATTATTATGGTGTTTCGATGTTTATCGTGGAGCTTAATGCGAGAAAAACAAAAACCATCACATTAAGAGTAAGCCGTGAACTAAGTGCACTTATCGAGAAAGTAACGAGGGAGCTGGGATATCAGTCAAAGAGTGACTACATTAGGGAGGCAGTTGAGGAACTGTTAATTACGTATTTGAAAGCACATCGAGAAGAACTAATTGCTGAAATGAGTGAGTCCGGAGGTGAAGAACTGGTTAGAGTTCCATCAACCATAGTTTATGTGTGATTTTTCATACTCCCGAAATTTCTTGTTCATTTCTATTACAAGCTGTTACAATAGTTGATGTGGAACTACATCACAAAACCGTCACTAACTCAGACAATCCTGTAAGTAGAGGTACTTACTAATAACTCGAAATATTTAACTTGCGTGTACTGTATAATTCAGCTGGTAAAGTATATGAGCGCGCTGGCTGCTAGTCCGCCTGAACTGCCTGAGGATCCGGAGTTGTTAAGCAGGGACAAGAAGGCTCTGTCTAAGCTCATATCACTAATTGAACGTGATCCTGACCTTGTCGCTGACGTACTCAGTAAGCTATGGGTTCGGGAGCCACATGCTCACGTTATTGGCGTTACTGGCGCTGCGGGTGTCGGGAAATCTACCCTCATAGCTGTATTGGCTAAAGCCTTAAGTGATAGAGGATTCAAGATAGGAATAATTGCTATAGATCCTTCATCACCGTTTAGTGGTGGAGCGATTTTAGGTGACAGAATTAGAATGAAGAGTATAACCTCTCCAAACATATTTCTAAGAAGTATGAGTACTGGAGCTGAAGAGTCGCTACCATGTAAAGCGCTACTTGCGGTAGAAGTATTAGAGGGGGTTGGTTATGATTACATAATCGTTGAAACACCTGGTGCAGGACAATATAGCGTTAATATAATGAAAGCTGTTGATACAGTCTTGGTCACGTTAATGCCTGGTGCTGGTGATGAGATTCAAGCAATCAAGGCGGGATTAATGGAGATAGGCGATATATATGTTATAAATAAGGCAGATAAACCTGAAGCTGAAATGACCTACAATCAAGTATTATTTGCTGTTAAGGATGTAGAGCGTGGCGGATGGAAAACAGAAGTAGTTAAAGTATCAGCGCTCTATAGAAGAGGTATAGGTAACTTAATTAGGGTTTTACAAAGAAGGGACGAGTTCATAAGGAGTAGCGGGCTGCAGGCGATTAAGAGAAGAGAACGCAGAAAATTGGAACTTGACCTACTACTTAACCTTAGATTAAAGAATATGATTAGGGAACTCCTCGCTTCAAAGAATGAACTAGCAACTCTCTATGAAGAAGTAGTGTCAGGAGAATTGGACGCGGTATCTGCCTCAAAGATAATCACAAGCAAGTTTGCTGAAATATTAAAACATTATAAGCCCTTCTAATACTGAATTTCTGGCGGTAAGGGGCCGTAGTTTAGCTTGGGAGAATGCGGGGTTCGGGTCCATCCTCATACGGCGGAAATCCCCGTGGTCCGGGGTTCAAATCCCCGCGGCCCCACCATAACTTTCACCTGAATGTCAAGAACTCCACTATAATACTATTACTTTCACTTAGGACCCCCACTATGTAACAGTGTTTCAGATTAGCTTAAGTATAGACTTAAGTAAACATCTTGCATGGTGAAATTATGCGGGTTGTGACATTTAAGCTGAGAGATGAAGAACTGGAAGAATTAGATCGATTTGCAGCACGCTCAGGATTGACGCGCTCCGATGTAATAAGGAGAGCAATTAGAGAGTACATAAGAGGAAATGGGCATCTCCCACCAATCAGGTACAGAATAAGGAAGGTAGTGCTTACATAAGGAGATAGCAGTAATTTTAACCTAAGCATGTAACGGTCCGACGGGGATTCTGCAATCATCCAGTAATTCATCAGCGACAGCTTTCTTCATCCCGAATTAAGTATTAGTTAAGGAGCTAATTTCGTTATAATCATCTGGAGATTTTACTGAAAAACTTCGCTTTGATGTACTGTGTATTTAGTAGGCAAGTAAGAGCTACTTCTTTGACTTGCTGAGTAATTCCTCAACTCCTTCCTTCAGCCTAGTTATTCCTTCTTCAATAGCTTCAAAGCTCGTGGCGAAGCTTAACCTTATGAAGTCCTTGCCTGCCTTATCTGGAAATGCGGTGCCCGGAAGTGTAACTACATACTTGTTGTACAGTATCCACTCAACAAATTCCTCTATGCTCAAGCCCGTCTCATCAAGTACTTTTTTCACATTCGGGAATACGTAGAATGCTCCCTTACTAGGCCACACCTCAAATCCTGGAACCTCCCTTAACTTCTTAACTATTAGGTCCCTTCTCTTCTCAAATAACTTAATCATCTCCTTAACAGGCTCCCACGTGCCCCTTAAGGCGACTACGGCAGCCTTCTGGGCGAATGAGACAGTGCATGACCATATATTTACAGCCAGCCTAGTGAGTTTCTCAGCTACCTCTCTCCTAATTACTAAATAACCTAGTCTCCACCCAGTCATGGAGAATGTTTTAGAGAATCCATTAACATAAAGGACATAGTCGCGCCATTCCGGATACGATAGGAAAGACTTAAATGGAGCGCTGTCATACACGAAGTTATCGTATATTTCATCTACGAGCACAGGAATGTTGCGCTCCTTAGCTATCTCCATAATTTCATCTAATTGCTTAGGTGAGAAGAGAGCGCCTGTCGGATTCTGCGGATTATTAACTACTATCAGCTTTGTCCTAGGTGTTATTGACTTCCTAATTAACTCTATATCTAGCGCAAATCCTCCTTCAGCGCCTAGCCACTTTAGAGGCACGAATACGGGCTTTGCGCCAAGGAACTTAGTTACCTCTGGGTATGCCGGGTATGATGGCTCAGGTATAATGACTTCATCTCCAGGCTCTACGTAAGCTGATATAGCTAGGAATACAGCACCTTTTCCACCAGGTGTCACTATCACCTCACTAGGCTTTACGTCGGATCCATACCTACTGTTTAAATACTCAGCTATAGCTTCTCTCAGCTCAGGTATCCCGGCAGTCTCTGTGTAGCCAGTAAATTTCTCGTCGAGGGCTTTCTTAGCTGCATCTATTATGTGGTCGAAAGTAGGTATGTCTGGCTGTCCAACACCAAAGCTTATTACTTTAGCGCCCTTGCTTGCAAGCTCTCTAGCCTTTGCGATGTAGATGAAAGCCTGCTCCCCAAGTAAGCTGGGTATAATTGACTTGTATTTTAGCGTTGGAGATGTCATGTGAAATACCCACCGATTAAAAGTACATATACTTAATAAAAAATATTTTTGACTTAATGTGGGTGAAGGGCTTTTGCTTAATCAGCAATAAGTTACTTAAATCCTGGAGGTCTCACCTTTACTACGTCCTTATTGACTAGAGTAGGCGGCTCCCTACCTTCAGCGAAAGCTATTAGATTATCTGCGACAAGCATAGCCATTGCTAACCTTGTTTCATAAGTCGCTGATCCTACGTGTGGTGCCAGAACAACGTTCTTGAACGCTGTTATTGGATGGTTCGGTGGGAGAGGCTCTAACTCATGTACATCCAGACCTGCTCCAGCTATCCAGCCTTCTCTTAGAGCTTTAATTAAAGCATTTGTATCTACTACTGCACCTCTCGAAGTATTTACGAGTATCGCACCTTTCTTCATTTTCCTCAATCTCTCCTCATTAATCAAGTGATAAGTATCCTTCGTTAATGGTACGTGCAATGTTACTATGTCGCTCTCCTTAAGTAGCGTGTCTAAGTCAGCATACTTTGCGCCAAGTTCCTTCTCCAGCTCCTCAGGAAGCCTCACTACATCGTAGTAGAGTATTTTCATGTCGAAGCCTTTAGCTATCTTAGCTACTCTCCTACCTATTCTACCCATACCTATGATCCCTAAGGTTTTGCCTGTTACTTGTGTGCCCAGCATCATCTTAGGGTGCCAGCCAGTCTTAGTCCTCCACCACTCTCCCCACCTGACATATACGTCAGCTTCAACAATCCTTCTTGCTGTAGCAAGTATTAGCGTCCAAGCTAGTTCAGCAGTAGCTTCAGTTAAAACCCCAGGCGTGTTAGTTACGTAGATACCTAATTTAGTAGCACAATCAACGTCTATGTTATCATATCCAACAGCATATTGGGCAATAATTCTTAAATTCCTTGCCTCCTGCAGCAATTTACAATCTATCTTATCCGTAAGCAGTGTTACAGCAGCATCAACATCCCTTAATTTATTCCTTAATACTTCATAGGGCGGAGGAGTATAGCGGTCCCAAACCTCAACTTCATAGTATTTCTTAATTCTCTCAATTGCCTCATCGAAGAGCTCTCTTGTTATAAACACCTTAGGCTTAGAGTGACTCAAGTTTATACACCATAAATTAATCGTGCGGCTAATTTTAAAGTATCTTTTAATCTGAATCCAACTTAATCTGACCCATATTAAGATCCTAAGGAGTGCTAATTAGCTGGTTAAGATGCATGCAATAGTTGAAGTAGTTTTAAGAATGAGATATGTGACATAGCCATACAGTTAATGTGTTACCCTGTGAATGAGTCAAGGAATCTGAGCCTCTTAGCTGGATCTGGATGTGAAGAGAATAATTCAAGAGGTAGTAATTTCTTCATTGACTTAATGTACTCCACTACCCTATCTATATCCACCATAGCTGGCATGCTGATACTTATTTCTGGGTCATTTATTAGAAGTGCTTTAAACTTCCCCAGCGACTTGACTTCGGCTTCATTAATTCGAATGTATCTACTCAAAATTAATATCCTAGCTAGCGCTCTCTGAAGTTTCTTCGCACCTCCAGAAATTGTAAGTGATGCATGAGAATCAGCATAGTACTCCCTCAATCTACTCAGGTACAGTATGAACAGATTGAATACGAAACTGAAAGCAAGCAACCCAATGCCAATTAAAGGTATTATCGCAGCTTCACTCCTCCTATCGCTGCCTCTAAACATCCCAAAGAGCATTAACGTTCTCCCTAACCAGAAAAGCAGAGCTGGCAAGACGCTCACAACCATCATGACTTCAACATCTCTGTGCTTAATATGGCCTATTTCATGTGCTATAACAGCCTCAATCTCATCCTTCGGGAAATTATCTATCATACCACGGGTAACTGCTACTCTATAACCTGTAAAAATATTGCCGTAGGCAAACGCATTCGGCACGTTAACTTCAGCAATCATCGCCTTGGGTACCTTACTTAGCCCGGAAGCTCTTGCTATTCTCTCAACCATCTCGTTTAGCCATGAAAACTTGTTGCTGACAGGCCTAACTCTATAGGCTAGTTCAATAATCTTAGGTGCTACAATCCATTCAATAATGTGTAATCCTAAAATAAACACTAGTGAGCCGATAACGATGGTACTCAAATCTTCAGCTGGGGCAAGCAGGGAAAATAGCGCTATAGCGACTAGGGTTGCTAAGCCTATGATAGCAGCAATTACTCCCGTCATAGCAAACTTCAGCTTGCTATAGGTCAGCAACTGCTATACCCCTCAATAAGGCAGAGTGAGAGTTTAAATTCCTTAATATGGTATCAAAATGAAGACTTAGTAAGGGAATGCAGAAGAAAGTGCTCTTCTTACATCTACTGGCAGTTCATTGTAATCAATTTTTCTATCTTTAACATCCTTAAATGCATCCAACTCAAATAGATCCCAAGTTTTCTCTTCACCCTCTTCTCCTTTAACGTAAGATCCTTTTAGGGTCTGGTGAATTACTAGGAAGGATTTTCCTTCAGGAGTTCTCAGGATTTCAAGTACTAGGGGCTTACTGCTTTTTTCAACAAGGTATACAGCCTCTCTGATGGCTTTCAACACAGTCCTCACCCTTGTGGTAGGATAGGGACAGGTCCTTAATAAATATATGTCGTAAGCGCATATAAGTAAAGTATTTACTGTCCGCTCCCGAAAACATTATCTAATGTTTTAGCAGGTATATTAAACACTACTTTCGCTACCTTTACTACATAATCATCTGAAGGAGTGGACTTCTCTATTCCTGTTTTTATCGATAACAGCTGCTTCCTAATTTCCTTCTCAACTCTATTCCTTATGCTTCCACTAGATATTTCATCAGCTAGCTTGACAGCTATGAAGAACTTAGTAAATCTCCTTATGGTGTCTTCATGCTCCGGAAATGCGTCCTTTAATTTGCGGATTACGTCTATGACTAATTCAGCTTTCTCGAAATCCAGGTAATAAAGTGTTAGAGCATATCTAAGTATTTTAGCTACATCAACCTCACTGATCTCGGGCAGAAGCTCTAGTATCGTCTCCCTAGCCCTGGCTGGCGAGTTACTTGATAGTAGTACCTGAACAATTCTATCATACTTTATTTCTTTATGAAATACCTTCTCGAACAAGTCCTTGTATTCATCTTTAATACCTAATCCTCTACTTCCAATTATGTAGAGGCTTATAAGCTCCTTTTCATAAATGTCATCAGGCTTTGATGCGCCTCTTAGAGGTTCGACATTCTCTCTTTCTAGTGCTTTTTTAACTAAGTTAATAGCTAGTTCTCTGCTTGGTTCATTATTCATCAGTAACTCACCTAATGCATCGACATATGCCTTAACTCTCTTCCTCTTTATATTCACTCACCACCACCCTCATTTCATAGTTGTTTGAATGGAATTGTGCAACTAAAACAAGCCACCCTTGCCAACATTAGAATCTTAGGTTAATATCTTTACATATGTATAAGGATCATCAAGTGAAATGACTACCGTTCCATCGATTCTAAGGGCCATTAATGCGTTACTTAATAGCAGAACAGAATTCTCAGGTATTTCAGTGAACCTGACCCTATATGACACTATAAATACCTTCCTACCGACTGTAATGTTCGGTTTAAGAACATTAACAGCGTATATTGAAGGAGTTCTATAATCGCTACTCACTACTTTAGCAATCAGCATATCAGTATAGCGCTCAAAAACGTAGGGCCCCAGTACTAAGTACTCTCTTTCTGGGTTTATGATCCTTAAGGTATATTTTCGTGTTTTATATCTACCTTGAGTGACCCTATTTTGAACTAACTTAAGGTGATTTCTGAAATCGAGCCCTTCTGATACCTGAAAATACTCGACAACAAACTCATTTAAGCTGAGCTTCTGAAGTAAACCTTCTTTTCTCAGTTTCATTAAGCATTTATATGCACTATCAGTATCCATGCATACTAAGTCTATATCTGAGTTTCTGGAGTAAGATCCGTATAGTAACGATCCTGTTACACCGCATTTAAGTCCGCACCTCATATGCAGCAAGTCAATTAGTTCGTTACACAGACGTCCTAAAATCCCTGCATCTTCTGAGCACCGTGTTCTGAGTGCGCTAAGATGTTTTTTGATTAATGTTCTGGGAATGACTGGGACGTACCTACCAATAAAATCAACATAATGTATGAAGTGCCTATAGTATCTGTAAGCTACTCTTAGAGCCTCACCCAACCTTTTTACTTTATAACCATCAAGTAGACGTGGCAATGCAATAACTTTATTGACTGGATGGTGACACCCTTTCACTACCCATATACTACCATCATGGAGCTCTACGCAGTCACCTTCTAGGAAAGACATGATACACCACACGTAATTTAAAATTTGCTTTCACAGCCCTAATAATTTATTTAGAACATGCTAAAGTAGTATACTACAGGTAGGAAGGATGAGGAAGACATACGACTTCATAATCTCGACTGATAGAACAATGATGAGCAATCATCATGGTAAGGAATTTCTAGGATTCCTAGCGACAGGTCCGGCATTCTTTGTTCCAGAGAGGGTATGGTACTACATCTGCTGTCCAAAACCAAAAGTAGATGAAGAGGGGAAGCCCATTGAAGCACCCTACGGATTAAGAAAAATTGAGGCAGCTCTTCTAGATGCAGGATTTAGTGCAGCTATAATTGACCCAGACTACATAAATGAATATGCGTCTCATGCCAAAGCCTTCCTAATAGGTCACCATGACTTCTTTGCTTACGGACCTCCCTCCTCGGAGTGGTGGATAATAACAGGCAAGGAGCCGGTAAACAGGAAGTCTTTTATTAAGTTCATGAAGCGCGTAGTTGAGTTAAAGAAGAAGTACGGCTTTAAGATAATAGTTGGTGGCCCAGCGGCATGGCAGTGGTTGTGGGAGCCTGAGTTATGGAGTAGGTGGGGTGTTGACACCGTAGTTGATGGTGAGGCAGAGTTAGTAATTAAGGACTTAGCGAAGAAAGTACTGAATGATGATGAGCTTCCGAGGTACGTGTTTGTTGGTGCTAAGGATGTCCCGAAATTAGAAGAAATACCAGTAATTAAAGGTGCAAGTGTTAACGGGCTAGTTGAGGTAATGAGAGGTTGCCCTAGAGGTTGTAGGTTCTGCAGCGTTACGCTGAGGCCTCTTAGATTTATACCCCTCGACTTTATCGAGAAGGAGATCCTCGTTAATGTTAGAGCAGGTGTCGAGCACGGGATAATACACTCTGAGGATGTCCTACTTTATGGCGCTAAGGGCATCATACCTCAGGAGGAGCCGCTCATAAAACTTCATGACGTCTTTCTGAGGCATTACAAGTCCATTGCTTGGGCACATGCCTCACTAGCAGCTATAGTAGCTGCTGAAAAGAGCGGACGCATAATTACTAAGATAACTGAGATGATATACTCAAGAGCCGAGCAGGACTACCTAGGCGTTGAAGTAGGAATAGAGACGGGATCCCCGAAGCTTGCTAGGGAGGTAATGCCTGCTAAGTCAGCTCCTTACCCACCAGAGAAATGGCCTGAGGTTGTTGAGGAGGCATTCGCTATAATGCATGAACACAATATTCTGCCTGCAGCTACATTCATACTTAACCTCCCGGGCGAAACACCCGACGATGTAATGAAAACTATAGAATTAGTTGAGAGGTTAAAGCCTTACAGATCACTTATCGTTCCAATGCTCTTTGTCCCGATGGGTGTCCTCAAAGGAAGTAAGGAAATCATTGCTAGGGTCAGGATAACAAAGGAGCACGTCGAGGCATATAAAGTTGCTGTTAGGCACTCCATATACTGGGCTAAGGACATAATGGAGAGATTCTACATGAAAGGCCCAGCCTACTCGCTGCTAAGGAGACTTCTTAATTACTACGTTAATAGGGTTCAGAAAAGAGTTGATGAAGTATTAGAGGAGCTAGGTGATAAGTTCGCGTATAAGGAGTTAACTCTCAAAAGACCTGAAATATGACGACATGGTGCTAGCATTTCTTATTTAATCACTATTGCCTAAAAACGGTGTCAGATACCTTATACACTATAAAGCGCCCCTTCCTCCTATTGTATACCTTAAGATAACCTAATTCCTTAAGCCTCCTTAAGGTGTAGCCCGCAACCTTAGGACTCACCTTAAAGTTTCTTGCAACCCTTCTAGCATTTATGAATCTAATGCGCTGCCTCCGAATCCATTCAATGACATCCTTAATATCTAGAAGACGTTTCATTGTTTCATCTCTAAGCTCTTGTATGGAGCTGATATTAATAAGTTTTA
>CAYQIX010000031.1:0-15614 GCA_964417765.1 uncultured Desulfurococcaceae archaeon | reverse complement strand
TCACTTTAGCTGGGTCCACACCAGCTCTCTTAGCTAGTGACTTCAGCCTCTTGTAAAGTCCGGAGTAACTCAGAGGTATCAGCCTCCCTTCCTTAACTGTGGGTAGGTACTTACTTAATACTGCATCAGTTAGCGGCCCGTAGAATACTACCCTCTCCTCACCGTACTTAGCGTTCCTAACAACTATCTCCTTGTTGGTGGGGTCTACGTCATCCACGGTGATTGAGAGCAGCTCCTGAGCTCGCAGCCCTGTCTCGAAGAGCAGCGCGACTATGAGCAGGTCGAGAATGTCTCGCGATGCCTCAAGCAGCTTGAGGATCTCTCTGTCAGTTAGTGTTTGAATTCTCCTCCTCCCTCTGGGTCTAGCTACGGCGGGAACCTTTCCGACCACACCTAGCCACTGCAGGAATGCTCTGACGTAGAGTGAATAGTAATGTAGTGTCGCCTGCGCCTTTCTCCTATCTTTAGAACCTCTTGGAAAACCATTTCTCAGTCTATCCAGCCTCCACTGCGTGAAGTCCCTATAGCTTAACTCACCGACCTTCTCCTTGCCCACGAACTTAAGAAAGTCAGATATTCCTGCTCTATAGGCCTTGATGGTCTTAGGTGATGCACCAGCAGCTTCTAGAGACAGTAGGAACTCCTCGAGCGCGTCCCACACATTAAACTCCCTAATATCCTCTGCAGGCGGCGGCAGCTCAAATTTAACCATAGCAATTAAGCACCGAATAAGGATTCAGGTAAGGTAATAAGTTAAAAAGTCTTTGATACTTACAGGTATGCCCTACTAATGTCGAGCTCCTTACCCGTCTTCTCAATAGCTATGTCGAAGGCTGTCTCAGCAACAGTCTCCATAGCCCTGCTAACTGCATTTAACTTGTCTATGAACTCGAGTATTGTTAGGTATGCTTCATCAAGTCCTAGTTCCTTGAATATCATGGTGTTATACTTCTTTATGTGCCCGTAGTATTCGTTAATGAGGTTTAGCACCTCATTAATTAGGTAAGGATCTAGTGATGTGAGTGACTTATGAGACCTGTCAACTATTAGGAATAGCGTGTTTAAGCCCTCCTTAAGCAGGGACTCATGCATTGCTATCTTCTCAAGTATCTTGCTTCCCTTCTCACTCAGTAGCTTAGCAATTTCAGCTAGTGCGTCAGCAGCCTCCTCGAACGCCCTCACAATGCTTCTGTACTCAGTAACTAGTGCGGGCTTAATACCTAAGTACTTACTTAGTGTCCTGTTAGTCTGTGACAGCAGCAGTTGCCTGACAGTAAGTGCGTGTAGCCTATCTATCTCGTCTTCGAGCTCTATGACCTCATTCAGCAGGTGCGGTGTCTTATCGAATATTGACGCCTCAATATGCTGAATCATGAACCTAACTAAATTAGCCATCCTCCCTATAATTGTTGGTGCAGAGTACTTGCTAGGATCTATGAGTACCTGAAGAACTACCTTCTTCGGGGTGTGCTCAACTATCTCCATACCTATCAGTGACTTAGTTAAGCCTCTCACGACCTTCAAGTGGCTCTCCGAGAGTATACCATTAATTGAGTGCACCACGATCTTATCCATACCTAGTATATACCCTGCGTAAATTGCTCTGGTTAGCAAGCTCTCTGAAGATCCTTTACTTACTTTGATAGTTAGAACCCTCTCCTGCTTCCTGGTCAGTATACTTAGGGGCGCAAGCCTCAGGGAGCCGTCGTCAAGAATTTCAATGCCGACGGTATCGCCAGGTGATAGACCTACTGACTTAACCCACTCGGAGGGTAGTGAGATCATTAGCGTTGATCTACCGAACTTCTGCACCCTTCTAACTTCTGGCATTCTAGTACCCGATTAAGTACAGTAAAAACAGGTATAAAAATATCTCTGTGTGTATAGGCAGTTATTATAAAGATAAAAAATAACTTAATTTTCAAGGTCGCGTACTAAGTAATACCTAATAAAGTCTAAGTTATGTTTAAGCAGGTGACTTCCATATAATTCTACTACAGCGTTTTGATATTATCCTGGAATATACTGTTTAAGTAAATTAAGCAAAGGAAGAGCGTAAGTAATGAGCCTGAGCACGAAGAGGTTCTTCACGTAGTTAATTTGTCTGCGTTAACTTTATTCGATAGCTGTAAATAGGCTGGCAATCAAGCTTATATGCGGCAACTTGATGTTTTTGAGGGGGCTGCGGTGGAGGTGCTAGTAAACGCCCTACTAGCATATGTTACTTTGTTCATAATTGCTACTATCATAGCGCTGCTTGTCACGCTGATCAGAAAGGTGATCAAGCATGTGGGAGGTGGGGAGTGAACTCATTAAGTTTCTAACAACAATAATAGGCATACTTGGCTTACCTCCAACTGAAGTAGCTGTAAGGATAATCCTAGCTGTTGCTGGAGCCATCATAATGTACCTAGGTTACAAGAGGTACCTGGAACCCCTCATAATGATACCTATGGGCTTAGGGATGGTCATAGCTAACTTAGCATTCATACCTGGGGCTGGGCCAGGGTCGGGTAACCCGCACGTAAACTACAACTTTACTGACTGGTCAGCTGTCTGGTACTACTGGCTACAGCCATTCTATACGCTGATGTTCTCTAACGGACTTATCGCGTGCCTCGTCTTCTTCGGCATAGGGTCGCTGACCGACATTACCTTCCTGATGGCCAGGCCTTACGTGAGCTTCATTCTAGCTGCGTTCGCGGAACTGGGCACGATACTGACCCTACCAATAGCTACGGCATTCTTCGGCTTCACTCCTAAGCAAGCAGCTTCAATAGCTCTGATTGGCGGTGCTGACGGACCTATAGTTCTCTTCGCATCAGCTAAAATGCTAAATCTGCCTAAGGAGCTCAACTTATTCGTAGCGATTAACGTCGTAGGTTACCTGTACCTAAGCATACTCTACATGTTCCAGGAGAAGCTGGATGAGCTTACAATACCTAAGAAACTGCTAGCTACACCAATGGATGTTAAGGGTCTCCCGAAGATCTCTCCTAAGGAAAAGATAGTGTTCTCAGTAGTTCTCGCCGCAATACTTAGCGCGCTCTTCCCAACTGCCTCACCACTGATACTGTCGTTCTTCCTAGGGGTCATAGTTAGGGAAGCTAAGGTCAACAGGTACATAAGGCTGCTGGATGAAGTAATACTGGACTTCTCAACATTCATCCTAGCTCTTGTCCTAGGTACTCTGATAACGCCTCAGACACTCTTCAACGTGCTAGTGCTGAAGGTGCTGGTGCTAGGTATAATAGCGCTGACGCTCTCAAGCATAGGCGGCTCGATTGGAGGTATAATAGCGTACTACGTCAGTAAAGGAAAGATTAATCCACTGCTAGGGCCCGCAGGAGTCTCATGCGTACCTACTACAGCTAAGATAAGCCACAAAGTAGCAACAAAGTACAACCCAAGGAACTACCTGATAACATTTGCTATGGGGCCTAACGTAGCTGGTGTGGTAACAACAGCTATACTAGCCTCAATATACATGGCCTTATTCGCTTAACCAGCCAACACTTTTTCCTAGGAGGTTCATTCTTGAGGACACTCACGGTCAAGTCCCCAGGCAGGGTCAACTTAATCGGTGAGCACACAGATTACGCCCTCGGCTACGTAATGCCTGCAGCAATTAACCTCTACATCATTCTCGAAGGCAGGCCAAGTACTGCTGTAAGGTTACAGAGTAGCGCGCTTGGAGAGGTAGCGAAATTCTACCCAAGTAACTTAGTAAGAAGTGGTGATTGGAGCGAATACATTAAGGGCATCTACTACGTGCTAGCTAAGAGAGGAGTGAGAGCTGGCGGCGTCGAGGGCGTGATCAGCGGTAACTTACCTGCAGGTGCGGGACTGGGCTCCTCAGCTAGCTTAGAGCTAGCCGTGCTCTACTTCCTTAATCAAGCATACTCACTAAAGCTCAGCAGGATCGAGATGGCCTTAATCGCTAAGGAAGCTGAGAACGAGTTCGTTGGTGTGCCCTGCGGTATTCTCGATCAGTTCTCGGCATCAATGGGTAGGAGAGGGCACGCAATATTCTTAGATACCGAGCTTCTCAAGTATGAGTACGTACCGGTACCCTCAGATACTGCTATAATAGTGTTCTTCACAGGCGTTAAAAGGGAGATAGGTAGGACAGCTTACGTAGAGCGGAGGAGGGTAGTTGAGGAGGGCTTGAGAATGCTTGGGGTGAGAACATCAAAGTACTTAAGTAGTGAGGTCCTAGCTAAGCTGCCTGCGGTACACAGGCGCTACCTGTCTTATGTTGTGAGAGAGAATGAGAGGGTTATCAGAGTGAGAGATCTCCTCAAGTCAGGGGATGTGGCAGCTGTAGGTGAAGTGCTGGTTGAGGCGCATGAGGACCTAGCAGTAAATTATAGAGTGAGCTGTCCTGAGCTAGACTTCGTTGTGCGTGAGGCTGTCAGGTTAGGCGCCTACGGAGCAAGGCTGACGGGCGCTGGATTCGGCGGCTCAGCAGTAATACTCGCTAGCAAGTCGAGAGCTGAGTCAGTAGCTGAGGGAGTACTCAGTAGGTACGTTAGGGAGTTCCCATGGAGCCCAAAGTACTTCATTATTGAAGCATCTGACGGAGTCAGTATTGTGGGGTAGGTGTCTTTATTCAGTTAACGTAATTAGCTACATCAGGTAAGGAAATTCTTAGTGGTGTGTATTCGTGGCTAAGAGGGAGCTGAGGTATAACCCACTGCTAGGTCAGTGGGTTATGGTTACTAGTGAGAGGGCCTTAAGACCTTGGAGGCCCTCAGATAAGTGCCCCTTCTGCCCTGGAAGCGGTGAGGTGGTGTTTAAGGGTAATGTCGCGGTCGTACCCAATAAGTACCCAGTACTTACACTCGACGCAGCTGCTACAGAAGGTAGTGGGGGCTTCTTTAAGAAGTGTCCTGCGCTAGGTGCGTGCTACATAGTTGTTGAGACCCCGAGGCATGACGTCAGTGACTTATGCGAGCTAAGCCATGAGGAGATGCGCGCTGTTGTTGAGGCATGGATCGAGCTTACTAAGAAGCTGAGCAGGAGTGGTAAGATCAACTACGTAGCTATCTTCAGGAATAAAGGTGAGGAAGTAGGTGTTAGCTTAAGCCACCCGCACAATCAGGTATATGCCCTGCCACACATACCACTTAAGGTTAGAGTCAAGCTCCGTAATGTTAGGGAGTACTATTTAAGGAGTAGGGAGTGCCTCTTCTGCAGGGTACTCCGTGAGGAGCTGGGTGAGGGAACTAGAGTAATCTATAGGAATGAGGGCTTTGCGGCTTTTCTCCCCTACTACGCTAACTGGCCCTTCGAGGTTCACGTATATTCGCTGAGGCACGTTAAGCTACTTACAGAGCTGACCGACAGCGAAGTAGATTACCTAGCTGACGTGCTGAGAGTTGTTACAGGGGTTCTTAACGCACTATTCAGTAGGCCGATGCCATACGCGATGTTCATATATCAGGCCCCGCTGAAGGGAGAGTACGAGTACTTCCACCTCCACATAGAGTTCTATCCCATGCTTAGGGACAGAAATAAGCTCAAGTACGCAGCAGGTATTGAGTTAGGTACTTGGGACTTCACATACGATGGCGTACCTGAGGAAAACGCTGCCAAATTAAAAGAAGTGTGTAGGGAGGTGCTGGAGAAGCACTATACTAGTGGCTCAGTACTCGGCTCATGCAGTTAGCAGCTACCTCTTTGAGAGCGCTGACAGCACAGCGTAAAGCACAGCAGTAGCAGCTAGCGAGGTAACCGTCGCCGCGTAACCGTAAATCACCGAGGTCAGCAGCCCTACTGCAGCACCCACGACCCAGCACACCAGCCCTATAACCCATGACCTACTCTCCTTAGGCAGCATGTAGTGCATTATCAGCACAGTAGTCAGCGGGACGAACACTACACCTATGTAGATTAGGAAGAACTCGAAATTAAGTATCAGTACAGGCACTACAGCTAGCGCTGTCGTTAAGCCACCGAATAAGCAGACTAAGGGCACGTACCTTAACCTCGGGAAAACATTCATCGTTGATACTACTGCTGAGTAGATATTGAGCAGGTTAGTAGTTATTGCGCTGACGCTCACGAAGAACAGCAGCACAGTGCTCAGCCCTAATTTAAGTAGCACCTGAGTCGGGTCACCCAAGTACGCTCCAGTAGCTACAGCTGCTAGAGCACCTAGCGAGTAGAGAACATAGCTCGTTATGCCGTAACCCCACCAAGTACCTAGCATAGCCCCTCTCTCCTCTAGCGAGAATCTAGCGTAGTCAGCCACCAGCGGAGCCCAAGAGACAGCCGTAGCCAGGACCATGTCGAAGCCCCAGAGCAGGGAGCTGCCAGACACTCCTTCTGGCTGAGCAAGCGCTGCAGGAGTGCTTAAGCAGTAACTTATGAGTGCGTAGGTCTCATAAGCAAGCACTATGAGTAATGAGGTTACAGCTACTCTCTGACACCAGACCCACTTCTCAGGTCCTATAGCTGTGTAGGCAGCCTCAATAATCCCCAGAACGACTACCCAGAAAACTGGATCTGCTATGATACCGCTCAAGCCTAAGCTCCTGCACGCTACAGCTACTGCCTCTGCACTAACGTAGAGGAGTATCGACGCCCACCCAACAAGCTGGAGCGCATTCAGCAGTGACGCCGCATATGACGCCTTATTACCTACCACCCTGCGTGTTAGCACCATGGTCGGCAGCCCCTCTCTAGCACCGATTACGGCCACTAACCCGAGCAGCAGGCCACCCACTGTAGCAGCAATCAATATTATCAGTACTGAGTTGAGGAAGCCTAGCTCAGGAGCTATTAAGCCGCCCGTAAATATGGTTGCTAAGCAGGTGTTTCCTCCAGCCCAAATTAAGAATACGTCAATCCCTCTGTAGATCCTCTTGTCTCTAGGTACGGGCTCGAGCACGCTGACGCCCGTGCCCAGGATGACCACCTCACGTATTGCTGTGTATTGCTACTTAGTGAACACCTCTACTCTAAAGCCTCTCTTCTCTAACACCTTAGCATATTCTAGCATTCGTGACTCATCAGCCCTGATTACTTTGTTCAGTCTAGGCAGCCTGTAAACTGTGTAGATGTGGACTACATCAGGCTCGATGCTGGATAATGCGTCAGCGAGCAGCTCAGCGTCTCTCACAGTATAGTTACTCACTCCCAAGTACTTGAGGAGCATAACCTGTACAGCTAGTGTGCTGTCAAATACCTTCCTAAACCGCGATAGGTTGCTGACTATGTCACTCACCTGCAGCATCCTGTGAGGTCTGTTAATCACTCTAAACTTCCATTGAACTACTGTGTCGAGCTTAGCCTCAATGAAGTCCAGCTTCCTTAGGGCTTCTACCACTTCGTCCCTACCGAGCGTTGAGGAGTTTGTGAATACGCCGACACTGACATCTAGGCCGATCTCTCTAGTGAATCTCCTAACTACATCAGTTAACTCCCTAAACTTGGGGTGGAGGGTCGGCTCACCACTTCCTGAGAAGTCAACTGCATCGATCTCTCCTACTTCTTTAAGGGCTTCTCTAAGAGCTCTGCGCAGAATCTCGGCATTTACTTCATAGGGCCCTTCAGTAGGTTCTAGGGTCTTGACAGCAGTCTTTCCCCTAAAGCAGTAGACGCAGTTAAAGCTGCAGACCTTCTTACCTGGGAACAGGTTTATTCCTACTGACATACCCCGCCTTCGTGACCTGAAGGGACCGTAGGTAATCGACATTCCTCTGAAGGGGCACTTAAGGCACTCGCCGCTAGGTATGCAGCGAGCGAATAGCAGATAATTCCCACTCATCATTGAGTCACCACGCACATTAGGTCTTATACTTCTCCCACACCCTAACTAACTCGTCCTCAACGAATACGTCATCCAGCTTCTCTACTGCTCCACTACTCCTGTGAAGTACTACCAGATTTCCTGTGAACTCACGGACCCTACCTATGACTGATGCCTTAATAACTTCAGACTTAAGCAGCTCTAATGCCTCACTAACCCTCTCCTCAGGTACTGTAGCAACTAAAACACCAGAGCTGATTAGCTTGAGTACATCAATGCCCAGCGATTCACATACCGTTCTCGTCTCCTCAGCTACAGGCACCTTATCTACCCACACCTCAATCGTCACCTTAGACGCATAAGCGATCTCGGTTAAACCGCCTAGTAGACCTCCTTCTGTAGGATCGTGCATCGACGTAGCTAGTCCTGCATCAGCAAGGGCTAGCGCCTCCCGAACCACACTAACAGACTTGATGAACTCACTACCCCGTTCGAGCACGTCTGGAGGGACACCCTTACTCAGTAGCACGTCTCTGAAGTCTGTTGAGAGTATTGCAGTCCCCTCTACAGCAGCTACCTTAGTCATTAACACTGCATCACCGGGCTTAGCGCCTCCGGTTTTGACGAACTTGCTCTTCTCAGTAATCCCTATAGCAGTCATCGAGATGAGTGGCCTGTCGAGTCCTGGGGTATACTCTGAGTGGCCGCCAACAACCATAGCACCTACTTCCTTAGCTGCTGAGTCAATCTGTCCTGTAATCTCATCGACTAGCTCAGTTCCTGAGCCCTCAGGTAGGTACAGTACTGATAGAAGCCAGCGGGGCCTAGCTCCCGTTACTGCTACGTCGTTACTTGATATGTGTACAGCTAGCCATCCAAGATACTCTACAGCCCCGGTAATGGGGTCTACGTGAGCAACTAGCACTCTCCCATCACCTAAGTCAATAACAGCTGAGTCCTCACCGATTGAAGGACCAACTATGACTGCCGGGTCAACCTTACCTACTCTCTCAAACACGAACTTCCTGAGTAGTGATGGAGGTAACTTACCGACCACAGCAGCATCCCTTGAGGGTACTTAGGGACTGATCTTATAATCAGATACTTCAATATCAGCTTCAATATGAAGACAAGAAATTCGGGTGTGCCTCACAGTATACCTGTTAAAAACTTCATGAGTGCCCGCGCTTTAGTCTGTACTCTAAGCTATGCTTACTGAGCTCGCTGAGGAGCTCGGGATGCTGCTTCAGCACTTTATCTACTATAGATAAGTATCTAGCGAGCCTCACAGTATCGTCAGCTATCTCTACTAGCTCCTTCCCGTCAACTACTACGTAGTGTTTCTTAGCTAACTTAACACCTAGCAGGTACTCAGCTAAGTTAAGGCTTGCGTGTAGTGTGAAGCAGTGCGGACTGCCATCAATAGTTACTACGGTTACTGTACGAGGCTGCGAAGATCTAACGATAGTTGCTATCTTACCGTAGTGAATAGGGCTCTCTTCTTCTGGGCATGCGAGCAGAACCACTTTTCCTTCTGAGATCTCCTGGAACAGCTTCTTATTGACATCAGGTAGGCAGGCTGATACTATGAGTAAGTCAGCTCCTCTGAGTATGGGGGACTTCACCCAAGTGTTAAGCAGCTTGCGTGCTGCAGGGGTGCTCAAAGGAATGCCACCACAGTATAATTCTAAGGAAGAGATATTAAGGTGGTTTAGGTACTTAAGGTAATTAGGTAGGTGCGTCCGCCATGACGTGGGGTAGGAGGTACTTGGGACGCGAGTACGTGTCGAGGCGTGGTGAAGTGATTGACTTGATCATATCGTGGCTTGTGCTGAGTGTAGCATTTGGTGCAGGGCACATCTACAGAGGTAACTTAATAGGCTTTACAGTGTCACTAATTGCTGTAGCAACGGGCTTCATATTTCATGAATTAGCCCACCGGTACGTGGCAATCAAGTACGGCATGATCGCTAGGTACAGGGCGTGGTACCTAGGTCTAGCAGCAGCACTCATAATAGCTTTACTAACAGCTAAGATATTCGGCAATCCATTCGTAATTGCTGCTCCAGGAGCGGTAGTTATAATGCACTACGGCATGTATGACATATCCTACATTAGGCAGGAGTACAAGATAGCAGCTGCGGGCCCTCTAGCCAACATAGCTGTTGCTATCGCTGCACTAATAGCGAGTCACCTGACAGGGCCGCCGTGGACTTCATACATAGGTTTTGTTGGGGGTGTCAATGCCTGGCTAGCATTCTTTAACTTAATCCCGATACCTCCCCTCGATGGCTCAAAGATATTTAGGGCATCAATAGGTAGCTGGGTAGTAATGTTCGTGCTAGCTATAGCTCTCTTCATAATTATGTGAAGAGAAGACCTCAGCCAAGGTCCCGTCATCACTGATCAGCGACGCCTACCCACATCATTTAAAGAGGTCCCGCCCCATAAGTTACTACTAGCATAAAAACATAAGAATTTATCAGCTAATGTGCAGTCTCAATAAGAACATACTTAAATTACCATCAATACCTTGAAATATTCGCAGAGAAGGAAAGTGAGTTAGGACATTATAGTGAACTTTAGGAGGATAACGATAGTATCTACAGATAATGTAAAGTACATCGCAGGCGCCATCACCTGAGGACGGCGGAGATAACCTGTGGAAAAATATGAGGTTGATTATACTTAACTTGCTGATTCAAATTTCTTAGCTAGTGACATTAATTCCTTAGCTTTTGATTTTGTATCTTCGTCAAGTAATTTCCATACATTGACTATTTTCTTAAGTACTTCCTGAACATACTCTTTATTTAAGTCGTAATAGTCCTTACCTAGCTCCTTCAGTACTTCAAGGAGATTTGAGAGCTCTTCAGACACCCTCACTGCTTCCTTTGCAGTGTACATCTCTACCTCTACAGTGATGTCTGAGGACTTAGCAAAGAATCCTGTCTTACCTTGAAACCTAATCATCAGCTCGGTTCCAGGGTCTGCAGTGAACTTGTATTCCTTAGTCCCCATGACTTCAGCTTGCTCGACGTGCGGTCCTGCCATAGTGACTATAACAGGATTAGTAGCTGAGACCCTCACAGTTATTGAGGAACCGTAAGGGATGACATACCTCAGCTCTCTAGAACCGCCTTTTTCTATCCTGAAGGACCGTATGTCTTTCTTATATAGGGTATCAAGCCTAGTGGATATACTCATAACCAATCATTTAATATTACCTAAACAAATTAATAAATAATTTTTATCTGTACTAAGGAGATGTAAATTAACTTGAAAATACTTGAATAATTTTATCAATACCTACCGTTACATTAGCTTCTAGATTCTTTTATGCTGTTGTATTCAAGATGTTCCCTCTTATTGAGTTTGAGGGATATATTTAGGAACTTGCAGTTCACCTGGCGTGGTCTAAACTAAGCTACTATACTATAAGTACCTTCATTACTCTATGTACCTAGGCCATCTTAATAAACGCATACCTCGCAATAAATTAGCTCTACCATAATATGCCCTGGCGGTTAAATTTAGCATTTGCTGGCTATAATATAGTTAATATTGGTTGTGCTACGGCCGATAACGTGTCCATTAGCGTGAGATCGCTACTATATTTGAGTAAAGCAAAAATCAGGAAATAAATCAGTCGAAAACTCCTTCATCATCGCTAGTCAGCTAGGAGCCCTCATCACTTACACTTTAGCTACCTCCAGATACTGGAGGTAGAAACGATACCTCATCTCCGTCCTTAACCTCATTATCTGGCAGTACGTTAATCCCATTGACGAGCATTAATATTGGCACGTTCTTCTCAACTTCCCTGAACTTCGGGTACCTAGATCTAATGTAATCCAGTACATCCCTGACTTTTACCTTCTCCTTACTTAAGTCAATTACCAGCTCCTTAGTGCCTACAGCATCTGCAAGTACAGCGAATAGTTTGACCCTCACCTTCACCATGACCACCTACCTCCGAACTAAGTAGGGGTGTATCTTAATTTAACTTTCACTGTTACGTTGAGGGCTTGCCGCATACCGGGCACTCTTCTCTCCTGCGTACTTCAATAGTTGTGAACGTCGTCGTAGTGCCATCGAATATCAGTAACTTACCTATGAGCGGCCTCCCGTACCCAGTAATTAGCTTTATCACCTCCTGAGCTTGAATAGTGGCTAGTATAGCGGGTGTTGTTCCTAATACCGGGAAGGTTCCTGACTTAGGCTTAGTCCCTATTAAGGGAACTATGCACTGCAGGCACGGTGACTCGTAAGGGATAATGACAGTGAGCTGCCCGTAAAGCCCGTGAACTCCAGCATGTACGAAAGGCTTGCGTAGCTTGACACACGCTTTATTAACTACCACCCTGGTGCTCCAGTTGTCTAGGCCGTCGACAACCACGTCAACCTCCTTGATTATATCGTAGATTGTGTCTTCGTTAACTTCCATAGCTATACCCTCAACCTCGATCTCAGGGTTAAGTTCTCTGAGCTTTTCAGCAGCTGACTCAACCTTGAGCCTCCCTATATCGCGCGTCCAGTGCAGGACCTGCCTATTGAGGTTATCCAGCTCAACTACATCCTTATCAACCAGAACTAGCTTTCCTACTCCAGCAGCTGCCAGGTATGTTGATGACGCGCTACCTAAGCCTCCAACACCAATAACTGCAACACGCGATGACTTAAGCTTCTTCTGCCCTTCTTCACCAAATATCATTATCTGCCTGCTGTACCTGACCTTCTCCTTATCACTCAATGTAAGGGCTTCACCTGGGCTTAACTCGGGTGCCATTAGCGCATCAACCAAGAACTAGTATACATCAGCTAATATAGCTTAACATCTTGGGCGTCATTATGTAGAGAGGAAAAACTTAGAATGGTGTTCCGTTGTTCCAGATACCTACCCTGAGCCCCAGATCTCTTATGGCATCTTCTACTCTCGGCGCGATCTCCTTCTTAACAATGAGCATGATGCCTCCTTCCCTGCCGTCATCTCTAACTAGTGCTCTCCTGACACTGTCTACGGGCTGTACGTGGTAACCCCTATACCCGGCGTTCTTGTACGTATCCCTCAGTAGAAAGTAAATGCGCTCGCTGCTGCCATCTACAACATGTATGAAGCCTGCCAGTGACACAAAGTGCCCCACACTCCACGGGTTAGGGCCTATGCTTAGCTCGGGATTAGGTGTGAACAGTGCTGTGAAGATGTCGTGGTAGGGGCTGACGATATTTATTAGCTTGCTTGCCTGTAGGTTAAGAATTGCTTGGTACTCCCACTCATCGATTTTGTCCATGAGTAGCTTAGTTAACTTCATGAAGTTGTCCTCAGTAAAGTATACTTCATCCCCGCGCCTTGATGGGATGGGAACCCCAACTAATTCGCCATTTGTCACTACTTCTAGCGCGTGCTTGACGCCCTCTGCACTAGTTCCTAGCTCTGAGGGATTGTCCGTAGTCGCTAGCTCGTACCTATACATTACCTTCCCGTACTTCTCAGTTACTTCACTAAAGCTTGCCTCACCATAGAGCAGCTTGAGCATTGCCTCCCTGCGGGCCTTCTCCTCCTCAGGCGCTATCCTAGTCTTAGCTAAGTACGCTAGGTAGTCCTCACTTACCTTTACACCGCCGTGCTCCCTGTATCCTAGTGCCCTCAGAATGTATGTTAGCGCGTAGAGCCCGCAGGTATTCTCCATTTGATTACCCATTAGCGAGTACTCCCTGTGAATCTCGAGGAACTTCGCTAGCGGCAGGAACTCGACCTTAACCACTTCACGCACCCTGTATAGATTGCTCAGAAGGCCTCAAGTAATTTCTCGCGCTCCCAGTCGCTCACGTGGTTGTGGTAAGAGTACCACTGGTGGAGCTTCAGCTTAATGTACTCATCTATGAGTACGTCACCCCACACCTCACGGAAGAGCGAGTCCTTCTGCAGCGCCCTCAGCGCGTCAAGCAGGTTCTCAGGGTACCTGACCCACCCGCGCTTCTCCCTCTCCTCATCACTTAGCTTAGCAGGGTCGATCAAGCACGGCTCAGGGGGCTCTACCTTCTCCTCAATACCTTTCAGCCCTGCAGCGATTATGCTGCCTACGGCTAGGTAGGGCTGCAGAGTGTTGTCAGCGAACTTAAGCTCTAGGTGCATGAACTCCCTCTCCTCACCTTTAGGTGGCAGCGGTACCCTAATAGCTGCCTCCCTATTCTCAGGTCCCCAGCACGCGTACGCTGAGGCCCAGTGGCTAGGCAGCAGCCTCTTGTAGGAGTTTACTGTTGGTGCAGTAAATGCTAGTAGTGCGCTAATGTGCTTTAGCACGCCACCTATGAACCAGTACGCCTCATCACTTAAGTGGTACTTATCCTTATCAGAGTAGAATATGTTCTCGCCATCACGCCAGAGGCTTATGTGGATGTGCAGCCCCGACCCAGGCAAGTCTTCTGAGGGCTTAGGCATGAATGATGCTGTGAGGCCCATGCTCTGGGCCACGCCCCTCACAGCCTCCCTAAACATTATCATAGCGTCCGAAGCTCTGAGTGGGTCGTAGGCCTTAAGAGATACCTCATGCTGGCCCGGTCCATACTCAGGGTAGTAATGAACTATCTCTACACCCATAGCGTCTAGAGCTTCCTTCAGCTTACCGACGAACTCTACGCTAGCATTCATTCCTGAAGTAGCAAAGCACAGGCTCTTATCAAAGGGCTCTAGCTCGCTGCCGACTCTCCGAAACAGGTAGAACTCAGGCTCATATCCTACGAGAATACTGTACTTGCTACGAGACAGCATCTCCTTCAGCTTAGGCCTGGGGTCTACCTCGAAGGGCTTCCCGTCAGGTCTGTACTGCTCGCCAATAACCATAGCGTGTCCTGGAGCCCACGTAGTTACTCTGAGGGTACTTACGTCAGGTACGAGCCTTACCTCACCGACAGCTGTGTACCTAGAGGTGGTTACGAGTTTGTCAGTAACTGTGAAGGCTGACTGCATAACTACAGCTAGCGTTAATCCCTCATCAGCCTCGTGCTCGAAGTTATCTATCGTAGTTATCCTGCCGCGGATCATGCTATCTAGGTCCACATAGAGAATGCGCACGAACTTAACGCCTCTTTCTCTTAACTTCTCGACCAATTCCTTTGTATTTAAATCATTCATGAACTAGATCACCTCATACAAAATTTCATCTTGAGATCCAGGCATGAGGAGAAAAACTGTGGGTTTTACTTCAGCATTACCAGCCAGCAAACTCCTTGAGCACCTCATCAGGTACCTCATCCTCCTCTACGTCAGTAATTGCCTGGTCGAGGGCTTCTATTGCCTGGTCGACGTGGTCCTCACTTATTATTAGCGGCGGCGTAAGCTCAATGACGTTCGAGTGGAGGCCTGTATAGGATACTAATAGGCCCAGCTCCCATGCTCTGTAGACTATCTTGGCTGTCTCCTCAGTACCTGGCTCCTTCGTTTCCTTACTCTTAACTATCTCTATACCAGCTATCAGCCCTTTACCCCTGACATCCCCTACAGTTTCATGTTCTTCCTTGAGTTTCTCGAGCTTACTCAGTAGATACTCACCTACTCTAGCAGCATTGCCCACTAGGTTCTCCTCAATGATCACCTCTATAGTCCTGAGTGCTGCGGCTGCAGCTGCTGGCTGAGGTGCTAGGGTGAAGAGGTGCGAGCCTTCAAGGCAGTCAGCTGCTTCAGCAGGCATCACTATAGCGCTGAGCGGCAGGCCTGAGGCTAGGGGCTTACCCAGCACTACTACATCAGGTACTATGTTGCTGTGCTCAACGGCAAACAGCTTCCCTGTCCTGCCCATACTCACCTTAACCTCATCAACTACTAGGAGCATGTCGTTTTCCTCGGTAATCCTCCTTA
>CAYQIX010000030.1:0-15721 GCA_964417765.1 uncultured Desulfurococcaceae archaeon | reverse complement strand
GAGCTGTGAGCGAGTCTATAAAGGCATTATTTAGGCCTAGGTCGATAGCAGTAGTTGGGGCTTCCAGGCAGCCAGGCAAGATAGGCTATGAAATACTTGCAAATATAATAAAGTACGGATTCAAGGGTAAGGTATATCCGGTAAATCCCAAGGCAGATAGCATCTTAGGTCTTAAGGCATATCCGAGTATTTCAGCTATTGGTGAGCCTGTCGACTTAGTCGTAGTCTCCGTACCGGCTAAGTACACTATTGACGTAATAGAAGATGCTGGTAAAGCAGGAGCTAAGGCGGCGGCTGTAATCGCTTCAGGATTTAAGGAAGTAGGTAATGTAGAGCTGGAAAACGAGCTCGTTAAGAAAGCTAGAGAATATGGGATTAGAGTACTAGGGCCTAACATCTTCGGTGTGGTTTACACGCCATCGAGACTTAACGCATCCTTCGGCCCGACTGATGTTATACCAGGCCAGATAGCATTTATAACACAGTCAGGCGCCTTAGGTATAGCACTAATGGGAATGACCATAGTTGAGCGAATAGGCATCTCAGCAATAGTGAGCGTAGGTAATAAAGCCGATGTAGATGATGCAGATCTGCTGGAGTACTTTATTGATGACCCGAATACTAAGGTTATATTGATATACCTCGAAGGAGTTGAGGATGGCAAGAAATTTGTGAGTATTGCTCAGGAAGTCACCAGAAAGAAGCCGATCATAGTAATCAAGGCTGGTAGAACGGAGGTTGGCGCTAAGGCGGTTGCCTCACATACGGGTTCACTAGCAGGTAACGTAGTAATATACTCGACGGCGTTTAAGCAAGCAGGAATACTTCAAGCTAGAACAGTAGAGGAGGCATTCGATTGGGCTAGAGCAATCTCCTACTTGCCAGAGTATAGAGGAGGATCATTAGTAGTTGTAACCAATGGAGGTGGAGCAGGAGTGCTAGTAACTGACACATTAGCTGAGAATGGCATAAGACTTGCGGCACCACCCAAGTCACTTGTCGAAGAGGTAAGAACTTTCCTACCATCATTTGCGTCGCTAGGCAACCCTATTGACGTTACTGGAATGATAAGTAACGAAGGATATGTTAGGGCGCTGGTCTCAGCACTAAAGAATCCTGAAGTTGGGGCTGTGCTAGGGATATACTGTCAGACAGCAGTTACGGATCCCACTGTAATAGCGAGCATGCTAATTAAGGAGGTAAAGTCAATGGGAGGATTGCCGAAGCCCTTAGTACTAACGCTAATAGGTGGCGAGGAATGCTACTGGGCTATAACTAAACTAAATGCGAACGGTATACCAGCGTATCCTATGCCTGAGAGGGCAGCGTCTGTGATGGCAGCCATAATTAATTATGAGTCAGTCAAGAAAGCTGTTGAGAAGAGATTAGAAGAACTTAAGGTCATCTCTCACTAACGCTTAAATATTCCTAATCCCCAACATAACCGGTGAGGAATATGGAGTACGTCTATGCGTCGCTATTACTTCACTCAGCGGGTAAGGAGGTAAATGAAGAGAACTTAAAGAAGATACTGGAAGCAGCAGGCATACAAGTAGATGAAGCTAGAGTAAAGATGCTTGTAGCTGCACTTAAGGAGATAAACATTGATGAAGTGATTAAGCAGGCTACGGCAGCACCAGTCGTACCAGCTGTAGCGCCTGCTCAGGCGCCGCAGCCTCAGGCTGCTCCAGCTGAGGAGAAGAAAGAGGAAGAAGAGGAGGAGAAGGAAGAAGTTAGCGAAGAAGAAATAGCAGAAGGAATATCATCACTATTCGGGTAATAGTAGGATAGTACCGGAATTTCTGACGTAAAGCAGCTGGAGTTTTTACCTGACAGTGGATAATTGAGTAAGTTCTCTAATTATTTACTATGATTACACTGTTCTAATACTTTAAAGAAAGTTTGTTTAAAGTAATTTAGAGGAGAGAGTCTGCTACGCTAAGGTGGCGTTAGTGGAGGTACAGCTCATTGGATTTGATAGCTTAGGCGTAAGGTCGATGGCTAGTGTTGTATATACTGATGATGTAAGTGTCTTCATAGATCCTGCAGTTTCTTTAGCTCCATGGAGGTTCTCGCTTAAACCACATCCGCTTGAGGTGAAGCAACTTAAGTATGTAGCTTCTAAGATATACGAAGTAGCTAAAGATGTAGATGTGATAATACTAACTCATTACCATTACGATCACCATGATCCAGGAAAGTACATCCCAGTCGAAATATATGAGGGCAAGGATGTAATTATAAAAGACCCCCGCAACAACATAAATGTATCTCAGCGGATAAGAGCTTCGAGATTACTTAAGTTAATTAAAGATAAAGCTAAGAGCATATCAGTAGGTGACGGTAAGGAATTTACATACGGAAAAACTAAGCTTCTTCTCTCAAAGCCTGTCCCTCACGGCATCGACTCCAGGCTAGGCTACGTCATCCAGGTATTAATTGATGACGGTGAGTATAAGATTGTGCATACATCAGATGTAGAAGGTCCTGCAACAAATAGTGCGGTTGAATTTATTATTCGTAATAAGCCAGACTTAATTATAATCGACGGTCCACCTACTTATTTAGTGGGTCACCACTTTACTGAGGATATAATTTCTAGGTCAATCTCTAATCTCGCTAGAATAGTAGCTGCACTAGAAAACGTAACAATAATCCTGGATCACCACCTACTGAGGGATTTAAACTATAGAGATTTCTACAATAAAGTAACTGAGTGTAGCACTAGCACGAAGGCAAGAATAATGTGTGCAGCAGAGTTCATGGGTTTAGAGCCTATGTTACTAGAAGCTAGGCGTAAGGAATTATACAGCAAGAACGCTCGGAGTGGGGGAAATGAGTGAAGGCTACAATCCCATTGAGATTGCCGAGAAAGTCAGAAAGTACGTGACTAAGACTGTAGATAATACAGAGCTTAGGCGATACTACAGATTTAGAGGTGGTAGATGGTATGGTGGAATTGCTACAGGTGATGTAATAGGTTGTAACATGAAGTGTAAGTTCTGTTGGTCCTGGCGGTTCAAGGATAGATATGATTTAGGCGAACTACTAGCTCCTGAAGATGCCGCTGGAAGACTCATTGAAATAGCAAGAGCTAAAGGGTACTCTCAAGTGAGAGTGAGCGGAGGCGAGCCAACAATATCTAGAAAGCACCTTCTAGAGCTGATTAAGATAGTAGAAGATAGCGGCTTAAACTTCATATTAGAGACAAACGGGATTTTACTAGGTCATGATAGGAGTTACGCGAAGGAATTAGCAAGCTTCTCAAACATAGTTGTCAGGGTCTCATTTAAGGGTGTGACAGCAGATGAATTTAATATGTTGACGGGAGCAAAGAAAGAATGCTTTCAGCTCCAATTTAAGGCATTAGAAAATTTAATTGATGCTGGTTTAAGACCAGGTTATGAGGTATACGCAGCTGCTATGATATCCTTCAGCAATGACAAAGATATCGCGAGATTTGTCATGAAGTTAGCTGAGATAAGCCCAGAGCTAGTCGAGGTGGATTGGGAGGTAGTGATTATGTATCCGCATGTTAAGAAACTACTTAAGCTCACAGGCCTAAAACCCAAGAGGTGGGTGGATCCGAATAATATACCTAAATCTATGATATAGTGTGCCTGACCTAATCACTCAGCTCCTGGGGGTGTATCGGATGAATCTCCAAGAACTCGAGGACTACATAAACACTAGTTACACAAAATTATATGAGGAGTGCAAGGGGTTCTGTAGAGAGGGGGAAATAGGGGGTACATTAAGGCTTGAGGAGTTAAGGCTTTATGAGGGATGCGAATACTGCATGATTAAGACAGCCATAGATCACCTTAATACACCTACACTTGTTATACCCTTAAAGGACGGTAGGGTGATGGAGCTCGTCAAGCTCGGTAGCCACATCCTTGAGCTTAGTGAGGAATCAGCTCAAGTTCACAGCACTGAGGACTTCCTAGAAGAGCTGAAGGACTACCTGAATTTTGGGATGCTTACAGCTGAAGAGGCAACTCTAATAAGTAAGTGGCTGAGTAAGGAAAAAGTTTAGTGTATACTTAGAGCTCCTTAAAGGCAAAATAGTAAATATTACTACTTCTATTTTCTATGCGGGGTAAAGAAATGGCAGATGAGTACACGTTTACCTTTTGTGTACCAACGAAGTTAGTCTACGGTAGAGGAAAGCTTAATGATGTTGGTACATATTCGCTTTCCTTTGGATTACGGAAGGTAGTTATAATAACTACAGCAGGAGGCTCCATGAGGAGGTACGGCTACATAGATAGGCTGGTATCCTCACTAGAGAGTAAGGGCATAGTGTCGGTAGTTCTTGACAAGGTATTTACTAACCCTACTACAGACCTGGTTGATGAGCTAGTTGCTGTGGTTAAGGAAGAGCAGCCTGATGGTCTAATTGCTATAGGTGGAGGCTCAGCAATTGATGCAGCAAAGGCTGTAGCTATGGTGTCATACAGTGGTGGGAGCGCTAGAGACTACATACTCGGTATAAGGAAGGGTTCGGGCGCTCTGCCATTGATAGCTATACCTACAACCCATGGGACTGGTACCGAGGTTAATAGATTTGCTGTTCTCACAGAACCTGAACTTAAGGCTAAGTTAGCTATAGTTTCTGAGTACATATACCCGAGAATGTCAATAGTGGATCCAGAACTCACGCTAAGTCTGCCAAACACCATAAGTTCAGCAACAGTGTTTGATGCTTTTTCACATGCGCTTGAAGCGCTTTTTGCTGTGCGGTCTAATGCCGTAAGCAGACTATTTGCGCTTGAGGCTCTCAGGATTATTGCTAGTGAGATCAATAAATTGCCTGAAGGATATAGCAACATCGATGTAAGGACTAAGCTCTTATGGGCATCTACTTGTGCTGGATATGCTATAGACCAGTCAAGGACCGGGCTCCTTCACGCTATAGAACACTCAATAAGCGCGTTTTACCCCAACGTGCATCACGGCGTTGGCTTAGCGCTCATAGCTTCAGCATGGGCGAGATATACGGCCCCAGCAGTTCAAGATAAGGTTAGGGAGGTACTGAATATATTCAAGTGGAAAGTAAGTGAAGATTTAGCACAGAGCTTTGTAGAACTCATAGATTATGTTAAGATGAAGTTAGGTCTGAATAAGCGGTTAAGTGACTTTAAGATCTCAAAGGATGATGTAAAAGTGCTCGCAGAATACACTGTTAAGTTCATGAGTGTACTAATAAGGAATGCACCGCGTAGCGCTGATAAGCAGGCTATAGAGGATATACTAATGAATTCGCTGTAGGTGGGGCTCAGTGAAACTCTATATTGCTTCTGAAAAAGACATACTTCAAGGAAGAGTTACTGACATTTATTTTCTTAGAACAAAGAAAATTATTGAAGCTAAGGGCTTGACTGATGTTCGTGTGAGAATGGAAATACACACAGGTGACCTACCGAGAGGATATGACTGGGCAGTTTACGCAGGTTTAGAAGAAGCTCTAAAATTACTTTCACAGAGGCCAATAACGGTCTACTCACTACCTGAAGGTACGCTAATTAAAGGTCATTTTCCAGTGATGCTTATTGAGGGCAGATATTACGATATCTGTGAGCTTGAGACAGCACTGCTTGGTATTTTAAGGCATGCTACTTCAGTTGCAACTAGGGCGGCACGGATTAAGAGACTAGCTATAGATAAGGTAATTCTTTACTTCGGTTTAAGAGGAGCGCACCCTGCAATAGCTCCGATGCTTGACAGATCAGCATACATAGGAGGTGTTGATGCAGTTTCAGGTGTTATTAGTGAGGACTTCATTGGCATTAAGCCATCTGGTACTATGCCGCATGCGCTCATAATCGTTTTTGGTAATGGCGCTGCTGCGTGGAGAGCTTTTGATGAAGTTATAGAGCCTGAAGTACCTAGGATAGCGCTAATAGATACATTTAATGATGAAAGAGTTGAGGCTCTAGAGGCGGTTAAGGCGCTGGGAGAGAGACTTTATGGCATAAGGTTCGATACGCCTAGGTCAAGACGAGGTAACTTCAGAAGATTAATTGAGGAGGTTAAGTGGGTTCTAAAACTTCATGGGCGTGAGGATGTAAAAATTGTTGTCAGTGGAGGTGTGAATGAGAAATCTATAGTTGAATTAAGGGATGTAGCTGACATGTTCGGCGTGGGTACAGCAATAACTCACCCGCCGCATGTCGATATGAGCATGGATATCGTAGAGGTAATGAAGGGTGGTGAATGGGTACCGATTTCTAAACGTGGTAAGCTACCTGGAGCTAAGAAGGTTTATAGGTGCGATGTCTTGGATTATGAGATCGTGCCGTGGAATGAAGAGTCAAGCAAGTGCTCTGAAAATGTACTTGTGAAATGGCTAGATAGCGGAAGGTTAGTTAGAGATTTACCTACAGTTCATGAAATAAGAAAATATGTACTAGAGCAGCTCAAGAAAGTTCCTGAGCCAACTCCTGTTTAAGGTTAGCTGGGTTGGTGGACCGGCCGGGATTTGAACCCGGGACCTCCGCCGCTCTCTAGACCGCTGATATACGGCCTATGCGAGGGCGGCGCTCTTCCAGGCTGAGCTACCGGCCCGAGATGAGAAAGTATCAATGCTTGTTATAAGTTTTTATGTGGGGACTTTCAAGCTTCTCAGGAATAAATAATCTTCCCTGTATCTTTATGTGTGCTGTAGCCCTTAAATTCATTGAGTAATCTCCTGAATTCACTGCTTCTTAGATACTGAAGAAGTTTACTCATGTATTTGCTGTTCATGCTATCCTTACTAATGACTATATCGTATATCTCGTTACCTAATCTTATGAAATCTAGATTGTAGAGTTCAGCAGCGTACCTTATACCTAGACCTACATCAGCGCGTCCCTGAGCTACAGCAGCAGCAACGGCTGTGTGTGTATGAACTTCGTAGCTATAGCCACGTATTCTCCTAACTAATTCGTTAAAGCTCACATTAAGTTCCTTCGCCAGATTTCTCAGCTTTAAGTCTAGCAGAGTCCTAGTTCCAGAACCTCTGTTTCTGTTCACCATTACTATGTCACTACGTAAGAGATCCCTAATTCCTTTAATTCCCTTAGGATTCCCTTTAGCAATAATAAGGCCTACCTCTCTAATATACCCTCTCACAAGAATGACTCTACTGCTCAAACCTAAGCGTCTTATATATGGTAAATTGTATTCTGAGGACTCAGGGTCGAGAAGGTGTGTGCCAGCGACATCTGCCCTACCTTCAGCCACTGCTAGAATACCATTAAGTGATCCTACATTAACGATTTTAACGCTCTTGCTATGGCAAATCGACAGGATAATTCTTTCGAGCACATAGTCATGACTCCCCATAACTATTAACTCAGGTACTCTTGTAACTTCGGAAAAGAGAAGAACTCTCACATTTGTCCCTGATTCCAGAACTTCAACCCCTTCGGGTATCTCGATAAAACCATCAGCAATAAGGAGTGTGCGTATTGATCCCGAACGCGAAAATATAGGGCACGCAAGCGTAGATTTACCTCTTCTAGTGAGTATTACGGGAACTAGTGTTGTTTTACCTTTGGATCCTATAATTTTAGTATTTAATTTAGCTTCTATACAGGGTGACTCAGTATCTTTAAGACCCATCATCCTCAATATTATGGGCTTAACTACATAGTGAAATACTATGGCAGCAGATAGAGGGAAGCCAGGCAGGCCGATTATTAGTTTACCATCTACTACAGCAAAAAATGTTGGTTTACCGGGCTTTAGCTTAAGGCCGTGAATCACTATGCCGGGCTCTCCTAGGGAATCGATTACTCTATAAGTAATGTCCCCAGCACCAGCTGAAGTTCCTCCCGAAGTAATTACTAGGTCGTTCTCACTCAGTGCGTTACTAAGAATATTTTTTACTGTGAACTCATCATCTGGTGCAATCCCATAAGATCTAACTATTGTACCTAATTCTCTTAGCGTAGTTATTAGGAGATACTGATTTACATCAAATATTTTACCTGCCTCGAGTTTAGAGCCAGGACTTACTAGTTCATCACCTACTGACAATATACCAACCTTAATCCTCTTATAGACCTTCACATTACTTACCCCTACAGCTGCAAGCACTGAGACCTCTCTAGGGGTGATAATTGTTCCTTTCTTTAGGAGTACTTCACCCTTAGCGATGTCGGTGCCTGTGAAGGCGATATTTTCGCCAGGACTTACAGATCGATAGATAAGTACTTCATTATTTCCTAATCTTTTAGTATATTCGATCATGACTACAGCATCAGCGCCTCTAGGAATAACTGCGCCAGTGTCTATCTCAGCGCACTCGCCAGGTCTCACCTCAAGTGTGGGTGCCTTACCTATTCTAGCGCTACCTATAAGACGAAGCTTAATGGGATTATCCTCATCAGCGCCAAAAGTATCGCGAGAAAGAACTGCGTATCCGTCGACTTCAGATCTATCAAAGGGCGGTGCATCGTAAGGAGCGGCAACATCCTCAGCTAGAACGCGGCCTACAGATTGAGTTACATCTACTACTTCAGTACCCGGGGGATCTAGGTTTACATACTTGCTTAAAATGCTAGCTACTTCACTAGGTGCAGCTAATATATGAAACACCTTAGCTTCCCTACTCATGTTTTGACACCTCAATGTAAGGCTTATTAAGTGTTTTTTGTTGTTTCATTTTGGGCGGGGGTGCCCGAGCTAGGTCAAAGGGGGCGGGCTTAGGCCCCGCTGGCGTAGGCCTGCGTGGGTTCAAATCCCACCCCCCGCACCAAAACCTGCAAGTTAATTGACTTACTTCCTAATTATTACTTTCAAGACAGTTAAGGAGGGGGGCTTCATTATTCTTCTTGGATCACTCTCGTCACGCACACCAGAAGAATAAATACCTTCAATGACGGCCGACTTACCGTCAGCTAAATCTATAAGGGCTCTAAAGCAGTAGTGTCTCCCTTCACCCTCGGTTCTTTTGCATATTCTTACTGAGGTGATTAAAACTGACTTGGCATTGAACTCTTTACTAATCATGTTACTTATGTGAATGTATATTATAGGGGTCACGTACTTCATTATGTCGGCACCTAAATGCACGTTTCACGTTAATTACATCGCTTAACTAACAATTAAGTATATCGGAGAACATAATTAAGCACACGTTTATCAATTAAGCATGCATTATCAGCAACATTAGCATTAGTTAACTTAATTGGATAAGTCAGCTACACTATTTTAGAGTGATGCTGTGTGTGGGCAGGACCAATGCATTGTGCCAGGGATGATGCGGCTGAAGTTTATGATAGGATTGCTGAAGGATACGTGCACTGGCGTACTAGGGCATGGCCAATAGTTAAACTAGTTAGAGGCAGGAGGATCTCAGATCTAGGGTCTGGGCCATGCGTTAATGGAGCTGAAGTTGTAGGTAGAGGTGAAGCAGAGTACGCAGTATGCCTCGATATATCACTAAGGATGCTTGAGATTGGCTTAAGGAAGTACGGCAATAAGCTTCTGGTAGACTTTGTAGCAGGCGATGTACGGTACTTGCCATTTAGAAGTAAATCCTTCGACTCGATATTATCAATTGCAGTACTTCACCATATTAGCCCGAAGGAGATAGGGAGGGTGCTAAGTGAAGTAGCTAGGATTGTACGCGAGTTAGGGTTAATATTAATAACTACCTGGTCGCCATGGCAGGCGAGGTTTCTAGTTCATTTAATTAGAAACTACTTAATGAAGTTAGTGAATCCGCGTGTCTTTCCTAGAAAGGTCTTAGTACCATGGAGAAAGAGGGGTGTGACTTACTTTAGAACGTACTATCTTTACACACTCACTGAATTAAGAAATTTAGTGGCAAAGTATGTAAAGCCTAGAGTACTCTTAAGCAGTATGTATTCTAGGTCGAGAAAAGCTAGGTCTTCTCAAAATAACTTAATTATAGCTATTAAATGACTGTGTAAATGCCTTACAAGAAGCTGAAATTATGCTAGAAACTTGGTCATGTATGGTGAGTCAGAAAGTCTGAAGTAGCCTAATTTCCTGTAGTACTCTCTAACACCTACACCAGAGAGCACCAGTATTTTTCTTGCTGAGAATTCATACCTCGCTACCTCCTCAGCTGTTTCTAGAAGCCTACGACCCCATCCCCTATGCTGCCATCCCAGAGGATCACTGTGACCGACTGGTACTTGAGGTCCATACACATGGAGCTCCCTTACAATAGCTGTTCGAGCATCGACCTCAGGTCTGTGCGCTTTCTCCGATGGTATTCTCAGCCTGAGCAAACCGATGAGAATATCATTTATTGGATCCTCAGCAGCTATGAATACCTCTATCCCGCCACTCGCTTCATAATACTCCTTAGTTATTACTACTTTCTTAGGAGCTATGCCCCTCTTATATAGTGCCCTGCCAACCTCTCTATAGCGTATCTCTCTTACCTTTATTCCCTTCTCAAGTGCTTTGTGCTCGACGTACTCTCTTAAGTTGCCTTTCTTAGGTCCTGCCTCAATATATTGAGCAGGAACATCCCGCTGGATCCTCATTATACGTACCCACTTAGGTATGTACCTGTACATCTCAGAAATAAGTTCAATCACCTCATCCTCACTTAGGGCCCTGTATTCACCTTTTCTCCACCACTCATAGAGCTTAGTCCCCTTAATCACCAGTGTCGGGTAGATCTTCAGCATGTCAGGCATAAAGTCTGGATTGCTGAATAATTCCTTAATCATCTCTAAGTCTCTGTCAAGGTCGGATCCAGGTAGGCCTGGCATTATGTGATATACTATCTTGAAGCCTGAGTCCTTAAGTATTCGCGTAGCCTCTATGGTGTCTCTAACTGTGTGTCCTCTCTCAATCTTCATTAGTACGTCATCATATATGCTCTGAACACCTACTTCAACTCTTGTACCACCCAAGTAGAGCATTTCATCAGCATGCCTCTCCCTAGCCCAGTCAGGTCTCGTCTCAAAAGTTAGGCCTACAACCCTGATTTTGGCTGTCTCATTTCTTGCATGAGCCTCCTCAAGTGGTGGAAGGATCTTAGGTTTCGGCTCAGGGAACCTGTTGAAGGCCTCGAACACGCTTGTAACGAACCATAACTTGTAGCTCCACGGCATAGCTGTGAAAGTACCACCCATAATTATTACATCTACTTTACTCGGTACGTGGCCTAAGAGCAGGTACTGACTAAGCCTATCCCTAACTTGCTCGTAGGGATCAAAGTTATTTCTCATAGCACGCATTAAGGCAGGCTCATCGCCGTAGTAGCTCTGGGGAGTGCCAAATTCAGGACCACCAGGGCAGTAAGCGCACTTTCCGTGAGGACACGGGAAAGGTGCAGTCATAACAGCAACTACAGTGACTCCCGACAACATCCTCGTTAGCTTTCTGATGCCCTCAGCCATCGCATTACCACTTACTGCTTTCACAGTACCTCCAACATCATTAGGAGAATTCAGCAGTTAAACTCTTTTTACAACATGTAGGGTATATGTGATAATTAATATTTGGGTCAGCGCTTCAAAACTTTAAAAGGAGTGAGTTATCCTATGACTGGGTGCCGCGGTAGTATAGCCCGGCCAAGTATGCGGGCCTTTCGAGCACGCCTACCGCGTGGATAGCCCGTGACCCGGGTTCAAATCCCGGCCGCGGCACCACCGACCCAATCTTATTTACTGCTTTAGCTTATCGAGAACTATCCCCTTGCCGGGGACTATTGATACCTTAAATGCGCTTATGTAGTGGTTTGTCATCCTCATCTTCTTTATTATTAAGTAACGCCTTACCTCTTTAACTTCCTCAACATTATCCATCCATAGGTGGATTACCCCATCAGCTATGTGCTCTAGGCCGAAGCCAAATGTGCTGTTATGCACTAGTATGGGTGATGTACCAGCAAAGAAATTCTCATTAGGTGGTATGGCGAGATCGTAGACATATTTCTCTGTAGGATGTACTACACGTACAGACTTAACTCTTTCAACTCTCACGTGGCCGCCTCGCATGTTTGGTGATGGCAGGTAATCAATTGCTATGAGTTTATCCCCTGGGCTTAAACTATCAGCTCTACCTAAGACTATGTTGCTAGCACCACAAGAATTCGGGATGAAGTAGATGCAGTGGTCGTTTGTTAGAGTTAATTCCTTACCTGTCTCCGTGACGACCTTAAATAATTCCTTAGGTGCTTCATGAATAATGATGCCCCTTAGGCTATGCCACTCAATAACGTGTTTCTTCAGATTAAACGTTGGAATCTTAACAGAGTCAATGCCGCTACTTGAGATTTCAGAGATTAACTCATTAACACTCAGTACTGTAAGGGACCTCCTCTTAGTTAAGTAAACAAGCACTCTTTCTCCATAATCTAGAGACTTAGTGGTCATTGCGTATTGACTGACTAGGTATGCTGTTACATTTTCTCTATGTGTAGCTATTTTTAGCTGGTAGGAGTACTTACGCGCCATGGCAGGCTTATCTGCCCAGAAAGCAGATAGAGAGTCTATTATTAGCCTCACGTGTCGTATAGGGGACCTGCGGCGCTCGTCAGTAACCCCTAAGACAGCGTAAGCCTCATTAATAGCTGCTATCAAGGTTTCAATATCTAACGCAGCAAACCTTCGCTTGCGTTCCAATTCAGCAGCGTCAGCAGTTAATTGCTTAGCAGTTTTTAGGAGGCTAAATATATCTATGACAACAAGCCATGGTCTATGAACAGGTGGCTCACCACCCAAGTAATGTATCTCATACTCCTCGAAGTCCATGTTAAATTGTCTAGCCTGCCTTACCACGTCTCGGAACTCTGCCTCAGTGGTAACGTATATTACTGGATCGCTACTCTTCAGTCCAGCAAAAGCATAGTGCATACACAGAATTGACTTACCTGTACCTGGCTCACCAGTTATAGCTACCCAAGAACCCTTAGGAACCCCGCCTTCTAGCGCCTCATCCAGTTCTGGAATACCTGTGCTAACCCTCTGTAGTCTACTGTAGAATTTGTCATAATATCTGTCGCTCATTACCGACACCAACCTTAAGTTCTATTTCTTAAACCCAACCTCAACTTATCTAGCGAGTTAATATCACTCTCTCTAATAAAAATAATTACATTAACATAGCGGCAGTGCTGAATGGTGTTACGAAGTAGGTAACTAATTTAAGCCAGCTCAAAAAGAATAGTGAGGTGTTGCCTATTGTGGAATTCCGTCTAGATCCGTGGGGTTCCGAGATAATAAGGGAGTACGACAAATTATTCAAGTTCTTTGGAATAAAGCCCTTTAAGGAGGTATTAAAAGAGCTCTCCAGATTTGTGGAGCCTCACATGCTCATGAGGAGAGGCATAGTCTTCGGGCACAGAGATTTTGAGGAAGTAATAAAGGCTTTAGAGAACCGCGAGAGATTTGCTATCCTCACAGGACTCATGCCGTCAGGCAAGATGCACCTTGGGCATAAAATGGTGATTGACCAAGTAATTTTCTATCAGAACCTAGGTGCTGAAATATTTATAGCGATAGCCGATGCAGAAGCTTACGCTGTAAGAAAGCTAGAGAGGAGTGAGCTTATTAGATTAGCGATTGAAGAGTACGTTGCTAACTACTTAGCACTGGGGCTAAAAACTAAGAACCTTCACATATACTTCCAAACAAACTACAGCAGAGAGTACTACAGGTTGATACAGTTATTTTCGAGGAAAGTAAGTATGGCTGAGCTGAGAGCACTCTATGGTGAGGATATTGAACCAAGCAAAATTATCTCTGTGCTAACTCAAGCTGCTGACATCCTGCACCCGCAACTTAAGCATTTCGGCGGCTTTAAGGTTGTGTTAGTGCCCGTAGGTGCTGATCAGGACCCGCATCTGAGACTCAGCAGAGACATAGCTGATAGATTCTCTAATGAGCTAGGGTTTAGGAGACCTGCATCGACTTACCATAGATTTATGACGGGACTGGATGGGGGCAAAATGAGTTCGTCGAGGCCAGAATCATATATTGCGCTGACTGATGACCCTGAGGAGGCAGGTAGAAAAATTATGAGATCCCTAACAGGAGGTCAGGCTACAGCTGAGGAGCAGAGAAAATTAGGTGGACGCCCCGAAAAATGCCCGGTATATGAGGTTAATGCCTACCACCTAGTAAGTAATGATAAGGAGCTGGAGAACCTATATTGGGAGTGTAGGACAGGCAAGATACTCTGTGGAGAATGCAAGGCTAAGACGAGAGAAAGATTGATCAGGTTCCTGAGAGAGCATCAAAGGAAACTTAAGAATACTAAGGAACTAGCGTACAAAGTTGTTGAAGCACCAGACTTTTAAAATATCCAAGCTAAACTTAAGTCAGGTACAAAGGTAGACACAGTTCTGTAAGTATTATAACCCCTAAAATAGACACTAACTAATGGTGCCGGGGTGCCCGAGCGGCCTAAGGGGGAGGGCTCGAGTCCGGCTTTAGGAAATGTGGGAGACCCTCTGCCCCTCACGGGGCACGCGGGTTCGAATCCCGCCCCCGGCGCCAGCATGTCACTCAACTTAGGTACAGCGTGTCTGTACTAGTGGTGCTGGAATTAATGGTGCGTATAAGGAGCTTAAGGGTAATAAGGGAATTTGATCCCTGGTCCTCGCCGCTATGTACGTGCCCGCATAAATTCACATTAAATCCGTATACTGGCTGTGGCCATCACTGCATCTACTGTTATGCTAGGTCATACATAAGGAACTTCGATAACCCGAGACCTAAGGTGGGGTTGATAGTTAATGTACTAAGAGACATAAGCAAACTACCTAAAAATGCACTTATATCTATGAGTGAGAGCAGCGATCCATACACCCCGCCTGAGCACGAGTTAATGTTAACGCGCAGAGTTCTGAAACTAATTGCTGAGGCAGGCTTTAAGTTACTTATTGTTACAAAGTCAGATCTCGTTGTAAGAGATGCTGATATACTAGAGAGGTATGGTAAGTCAGCAGTAGCAATAACCATAACGACTCTTGATGATGTTAAGGCTAAGTTAATAGAGCCTAAAGCCCCACCGCCGTCACAAAGGCTGAGGGCTGTTCAAGAACTGTCGAGGAGGGGTATACCAGTAACAGTTCGTGTAGATCCCATAATACCGGGCATTAATGATAGCGAAGAAGAGCTCCGAGAGCTGATTAAGAGAGTAGCTGATGTAGGTGCGGTTCAGATTACGACCTCGACGTATAAAGCGAGGGCTGACTCTTTGAGTAAATTAATTAAGGTGTTCCCTCAAGCTGCAAACTTACTTAAGAAACTGTACTTGATGGAGGGTGAGAGGCGTAGCGGGTACATTTACATGCCTAAGGAGCTAAGGCTCAGGTACTTATTGCTGGTGAAGAAAATCGCTGAGTCCTACGGCATGGCGTTTTCTACATGCAGAGAAGGATTTAGGTTTCTAAATACACCTGGAATCTATTGCGACGGCTCAACCTACGCTTTTATGCGTGCATAATGGCTAGTAATATGCTGAAGTAGCATTAGTTGAAATGCCAAAAGCGAATCACATGATACTGGTGCGGGGGGTGGGATTTGAACCCACGCAGGCCTACGCCAGCGGGTCTCCAACCCTAGAGCCGGAAGGTCTTAAGCCCGCCCCCTTTGACCTAGCTCGGGCACCCCCGCACCAAAGAACTAATCTCAAAAGAGGGTTTAAATTTTAATTGACATCGACTGCCCGAAGTAAATGTTGAAATAATGTTTAAAACCCGCTTACCTAACATAACTTAATGGGTTGGGCCCGT
>CAYQIX010000029.1:0-16163 GCA_964417765.1 uncultured Desulfurococcaceae archaeon | reverse complement strand
GGTGCGGTCGTAGCTGAGCTAGGCAATGATGTGAACGGCGGGCTTTGGTGACAACTCTCATCATGGTGGTTAATACGAGGAAAGCAGTCTTAATATTCGGGTACACGAAGTGGAATAAGTACAGCGTAAATGCCCTACTGGGTGCAATAGAGAAGGAAGGACTTGATGAGAGGTTTCGAATTATTGTTAGTGACTTAAGGGATCTTCCCAACAACATCGTTAGCGAGTTAAGAATTAAGTATGATCTGATAATAGTTGCTATCTCTCTGATGTCTACGCAGCTACCATTATTTCTGCATCTCATCAGGGAGGTACTGACCAGAGCTAAGAGAGTGGGAGCTCTAACACTTTTAGGTGGTCCACATGCAAGCGGCGATCCCTACGGCACCCTGTTATCTCTTGGATTTGATATAGCTTTTTTAGGCGAGTCTGAGAGGACTTTCACTAGCTTTCTGAGAGCTATTATTGAGGGTGAGGACCCTCTACAAGTACAGGGTGTAGCATTTTGGGACGGTCAGAAAGTAGTTCTAAAGAGCAGGCCGTATCCTATAAACTTGAGCGAGTATCCCCCGTTCTCTCTTAAGTACGGCCTATTTGGGCCTATAGAGATAAGCAGAGGGTGCCCATATGCGTGTAAGTACTGTCAGGTAAGCTACATGTTCGGTGCGAGATTTAGGCATAGAGAGGTAAGTAGCGTGATTCAATATGCGCTGGCTCTAATAAAGAGGGGGTTAAGGGATATACGCTTCATATCCCCTAATAGCTTTGGATACGGAAGCGATGGTAGGAGCATCAATATTGAGGCTATGTCCGAGCTGGTTGAAGAACTACAGAAAGTTAGAGAAGTTGGTGGCAGAATCTACTTAGGTACTTTTCCCAGCGAGGTCCGCCCCGACTTCATTATTGAGGAAATAGTTAAGTTAATTAAGGGTAGGGTTGATAACAAGAGAATAATAATAGGTGCACAGTCAGGATCAGAAAGGGTGCTCAAATTAATTGGCAGATCACACACGGCAGAGGATGTCTTAAATGCTGTTAGAATACTGAGGCAGTACGGTTTCGGTGTTGATGTAGACTACATATTCGGCCTGCCTGGAGAGAGCAAGGAAGATATTGAGAAAACGATAGCCCACATGGTCAAGGTGGCATCTATGGGTGCTCGCATTCACGCCCACGTATTTCTACCACTACCTGGAACTCCATTTGCCTTCGAAGCACCAGGTAGGATTACTCCGAACTTGAGAAGAGAGCTATTTAAGCTTCTTGGGAGAGGATTAGTTTACGGTCAGTGGGCTAAACAGGAGCTTCTCGCTTCGGAAATTGATAGATTAAGGAGAGAGTACGTAATAATAATGACCCCAAAGAGAGCTGAGGAAGCACTAGCTAAGCTTAGTAGGTCTGGGTGTAAAGCACGACCTATAAATGAAGTATTGACTGAAGTTATGAAAGTTAAGACCTAAAGCGCCTTTTAAGAGACCACGTCCACTTATGTACGAGTCCACTTAGCATGTATCCCGGCACAGGATTTACATGTCCTTTCCTAAGTGCCTCCAGTAAGTCACCTGGTGTTAAGTCGTTAGTTTCAACAATATTGTAGGGCACGCCCAGCATCTCAGGTACGTGTGCGTCAGAATTAGCGATAGCGACCCTGTGTATTGTACGCAGCATGGCCCACGCCATTGCATTAGTTACTGGATCGCTTGACCCGTTCCAGCACTCGATGCCGTCCCAGATCTTAAGGTATGCCAGCCTCCCTATTCCAGCTCTAATGATGTCGAAGGGATGCGCAGGAATAAGTAGGCAATTATTTTGGCGAGCGTGATTTAGTAGTTCATTTAACTCCTTTACGATCTTTATAGGGCTGGTGCACAAGACTATTACATCACCGTACTCAGTACGGATTTCAGCGCCGTATAGAACCACAACATCACGGCATTTCTCTCTATTAGCTATGATGCTACCTCCGAAGCTGTCATGGTCAGTAATAGCTATGGCTCTCAGATTCTTCTTCTTTGCAAGCTTCACTATATCCTTAGGGTGCATTGAGCCGTCACTAACTAGTGAGTGGATGTGGAAGTCAGCTCTTATCAGCACCTACTCCTAGCCTCCTCAGGATTCTGCTCCACCGCACGACATACCATAGAGCCTTAACAGCTTCCTCAGGAGTTCTGAACGTGGGTATCTTAACTTCTTTCTCTATCTTTCTTAGCTTATCAACAGTATACTCTCCGCCAGGAGCCGCAACTACGATAGGCTTACTATAGCTACTGACGCAATCCTTAAGTACCTTAAGAACCCCATCTGGGTCGAAAGCAGGCGACTGCATTATTCCAATCACTAAAACAGCATCAACGTTCTCATCTTTAAGCACCTCTTCAATGGCTACCTCATAGCGTTCAGGTGGCGCGTCACCGAGGACATCCACTGGGTTTTCTACTGAGGCAGCCTGCGGAAGCTTACTCCTCAACTTTATCTTTGTTTCCTCCCTGAGCTCAGCTAAAGTAAGCCCAAGCAGCTCTGTTGCATCAGTAGCCAGCACACCAGCTCCGCCACCATTGGTTACTATAGCTATCCTCTCACCCTTAGGTACTGGCAACCAGGAGAGAGCTTTAGCAGCTACAATAAGCTCATTTAGCTCCTTAACAACTAGTGCTCCATACTGCTTTAGTGCTGACTCATAGACTTCGTATCTTCCTGCTAACGAGCCTGTGTGTGAAGCAACAGCTCTAAGCCCTTTGCTCGACTTGCCAGCCTTAAGCACTATTACAGGCTTACGCTTACTAACTGCCTTTCTTATAGACTGAAGGAACTTAACTCCTTCCTCAACTCCTTCAATATATGCTGTTATTACCTTAGTCTTCTCATCATCTGCTAGATACTCAATTAGCTCCCACTCCTTAATGTCGGCTGCGTTACCGTAGCTCACAAACTTACTCATGCCGACCCCGGCCTCACTGAGCCAGTCGAGTACAGCAGCACCTAGCGCTCCTGACTGAGATATAAAAGCAACGTTGCCGGGAGCGGGTTTTGCCTGCCTATCGTCAGGATTAAATATCGTGTCTAGTCCTGTGTGAGCGTCATATACCCCTAGGCAGTTAGGGCCGAGCACCCTGACGCCATATTTGCGGGCTACAGCAACTAGCTCCTCCTCAAGCTTAGCACCTGCTTCACCTGTCTCCTTGAAGCCAGCACTAATCACTATAGCAGCTTGTATCTTCTTCTCTCCGCAGTCCCTCAGAATACTCGGCGTGTACTTTGCTGGTACAGCTACTACAGCTAAGTCAATGCTACCCTCAATTTCCAGAACGGACTTGTAGCACTTAATACCGAATACCTTATCATACTTTATGTTGACTGGGTATATGGTTCCTTTAAAGCGGGTTAGCAGATTCTGCATTATCGCTCTGCCTATGGTGCCCGGCTTCTCTGAAGCACCAATAACGGCTACAGAGGATGGATTAAAGAACTTCTCTAATCTGTGGTCCGGCACTCTATCACCGCTACGATATTATAGAATTGACCTTATAATTTAACTTAACGATGACTTCAATATATTTACTAGGCCCTCGTATTGAAAGTAATTAGCTTGATTACACCTAATGTTTTTGGGGTGCTTAGTGGCCTTAAGTTTGCGCATAATTAGGTTTAATAACGTAGATCATCAGGCGCTAAATGATATTGCTGAATTCGTCAGGGCGGCTTTTAGTGTGGGAGTGAGATTCTCTCAAGGTGGTTTAGTGCCCATTGAATTTGTTGACGTTTTGAGGAATCAGTACAGAGCTGAGGACCTCCTTCAGTGGGTTTACAGTAAGTGGGGTGGGAAGGAAGTGGTGCTCGCATTGATTGAAGGTGACGGTTATGCAGGCAGCCTAAACTTCGTATTTGGTATAGCTAGCCCCTTACTTAAAGTAGCGCTTGTGTTTACTTCCAGGCTAAAGCTATGGATTAAAAGCGGCATGAGTCCAGAACAATTATTTATTGAGCGATTAAGGAAGGAGGTGATGCATGAGCTAGGGCACGTATTCGGTCTAGGACACTGCAGCAATCCTCACTGCGTTATGTTCTTCAGTAACAGCATTTTCGATACTGACAGGAAGTCATGGAAGTACTGCAGTGCATGCGCTAGTAAGCTTAGGTTCTCAGGTGTATCATTAAGTAGAGAATTCATTCTATAGCAGCACGCTACTCAATAGGACCTATTAGCTCGACCTCAACCTCAGTACCTTCCTCAAACCCCTCGACATTTTCAGGAATAACCAGTATCGCGTTACCCCTGATTAGTGTCGAGATTATCCCTGAGCCCGTGAGCCTTAGAGGCTCAGCATAAAGCCTTCCGTCACTGCCACGAAACACTTTAACTCTGTAAAATGACCTATAACCAACAACATTAGCAACCCTTCTTGTTAAAACAGCTTTAACCGTTACCTTGGGCGAGGGTTGCGTACCCAATAAATAGTGAATCAATGGCTTGAGAAATACCTCAAGACCTACAAAGCAGGCAACGGGTAGACCTGAAAGCATTAGCACGGGCTTGCCATTAACTACGTATGCGCCTGCGGTCCTCCCAGGCCTTAAGTTCACACCATGAAATACCAGCTCTGCGTTCTCAATGGAGGACAAGGCCTCAGGAACCACATCCCTACCGCCTACTGAAGAGCCTCCTGTTACGATTACTACATCCGCTACTTTTAGGCCTCTCTCAATAGCCTCTTTAATTTTGTTTACTTCATCCTCAACGATACCGAGCCTCAGCACTTCACATCCATTAAGCTTTGCATACGACTCTATTAGAGGGCCAGTAGAGTTGATTATGCCGGGACCGTTATCTCCAACCTCAATTAACTCGTCACCCGTATTTACTATCGCTATACGTATGGGCCTAAAAACGTCAATGTACGATATATTCGCTTGAGCTAAGGCGGCTACGTGCCAAGGCATCACCCTGGTTCCCTTACGTAAGATTGTGTCACCCTTCCTGAAGTCTTCCCCTCTTCTCGATACGTTAGCAAGAGGCGGTACCTGTGACAGCACGAGAATTGTGTTATTGCGAACTATGGTGTTCTCCAGAGGTACTACTGCGTCGGCGCCCTTGGGCAAGGGCGCACCAGTAAATATTAAATATGCCTCACCTTCTCTTAAGGCAGGTAATTTATTTACTACAGCACAGGTGCTCTTAATTACTGATGTATCTATTGTGCCGATGTATCTAAGCGGTGCTGGATTATTTGGCGAGGCGCCAAAAGTATCCGACGATCTAACAGCAAAACCGTCTACAGCAGCCCTATTGAACGGTGGGTAGTCATGAGGTGCTACAACGTCTTTAGCAGCTACCCTACCTACAGCATCGCGTATTCGTACATGCTGCACATCTATTCTCACTTTTACCTTGCTAAGCAACTTATCAAGTGCAACATCAATATTTTCCACCTTTAAAAAGCCCTTCAATCTCTCACGGACCATCCGGCACGCTACCTCCTAATTAAACTCCCTACTTTCGGTAATTAGTGAGGACCTCATTGAGGTACTTGACGAAGTCGTGCAGCCTGTCAGGAAGCTCAATGCACCCGCTCAGTCCTGGATGTGTTAAGTCCGAGCGTAGGGGAGTTACTACAATGTACCCCTCAGTAAGGTAGTAGGAGTCAGTGCCTGGCTCCGTGGTCCTCTTGCCTACAAGCCAGTAGTACTCCCTGCCTCGAGGATCCACCCTCTTCTCATAGCTTTGAATAAATCTCAGCCTCTGAGCCCTAGCCATAACAACGCCCTTAGGGTTGTACGTAGACGGTATGTTAATCGAGATGCAGTCAACGCTTTCAAACCAGCCATACTTTAGCATATACGCGGATGCAGCAATTATTACTCTTCTCACTAGTGCGGCATACCTAGGGTCCTCGAAAGCTGAGTCGCTACTTACGTCGGCTGAGAATGAGAGTGACGGATATCCAAATAATCCTGCCTCAATGGCGGCTTCTACGGTTCCCGAATACAGTATGTTCTGCATGGACGTATTCTCACCTATATTTACTCCTGAGACTACGAGGTCAGGATTAAGCTTTAGGATGCTTCTAGCCACGTGTACCGCATCAACAGGAGTTCCGTTTATGACGTAGATACTAATACCATGGATCTGAAGCTCTCTGACGAAAATGGGTTTGTGCAGCGTTAGCGAATGGCCGCCTCCAGACTTAGGCACTTCAGGTACTACAGCTGTAACTTCTCCTACTTCCTGGAGTGCTCTGAAGGTGAGTGGTAACCCCTTACTTACGAATCCGTCGTCATTAACTAGCAGTATTCTGTACTTACTCATACATATCGCCCTGATCCAGCACCTAAAAGTACGCTATTGAGTTAAATAAAGACTATGAGGTATTACCAAGCTCTTTGAGGTGCGGACTCATTGAATACGTCAAAGTATTAAAGCCATGTAGCGCAAGTAACCATTAATGGGTAATGTGGAGAGTGGTACTGTAGGTAAGGGGTTGCTAGTTGATAAAGAATGTACTAAGTATGTTAGTGGACGAGCTAGCATCTGCTGCGCTGAGGAGGAGTGGCTATGCACTTACTTGCGACTATAGCATAAAGGACATTCACCTAAACTTAAAGGATGTTGAGGTAGTAGAATTAGGGAAGCCTAATTCCAGATATGAGGTACTTGCGCTAGATGTAGCATCAGCAACAATACATATAGGTGGTGGTGAAGTAGCGCTAGCTGCAGGTTGTATAGTAGGTAAGAAGCTGGTGACTTACCCCAGCCTAATAAGAGGTTCAACTGAAGGTCCACCATTTATTGGTGCCCCGATAATGCGTGAGCTAAGCCTGATAACGAATAAGTACATCATGCTCGGTGTAAGGTACTCAGATGATCCAGACCTGCCAGAGGGCGCCTTAACTCATGATGTGAGAATAGCTCTTGAGACCCACCTAATACAAGAAGCATCAAGAGCGCTCACTAAGAGCGGGCTACTGCTTGTTGATGGTCCAATACACTATCCTATAACGCACCCTAAGGAAGGGACTATATGGAATATTGAGATAGAAAAGCTCAACGAGAGTAGAGTCAAGGCTATGTACGAAGTTCTTGAGGATGGTCTCCTGCCAATATCCATAGTTAAGAGAGTTTGGGGCTCAAAACACTTAGCTAAGAAAGTAGGCCTATCGAGTACCAGGGACGTAGCGCTCATTGAGTCAATGATATCTACAAGGTACGAAAAGCTGAGTAAGCCGCTCATGATAGGTCCCCTGACCATAGTGGAGCATGGCATTAAGAAAGCGCTAACTTACATAGCAGTACCCACGAGCAAGTACAGCAAGATATTTACTATATTCAGGGTCGAGATGCTTAAAGACGTAGTCGACGCTCTGGAGAACAAACTTACTGACATAATCTCATCACTAGCTCACTCAACTATACATTACGGTACTTCATTACCCTATAAGTTAGAGATAGCTGACTCAGTCTCTAAGGAACTAACAGCAGGCATGGCGTCACTTATTGAAATGCTACTCAAGATAAAGGGGATACCTGTACTATATGGAGGTGTTAGCATTGGGTAGCACAGACCACATTGAGAGCATCGAGATTAACATGAGGCGAGCGTTCGAGAAAGCTAGGGAGCTAGGCGAGATTATAGGTTTAGTGAGTAGGAAGACTCCATCAAAGCTCACTCAAGAGTTCGGCGCAGTAGTTATTGAAGTTGATCCAGCAACATACTACAGGATAGGTACATCACTGAGTGTAGGTGACTACTTAGTAGCGGTTGATATAAGGACGCTTAAGGCCGTAGGCCTTAAGGTGGTATCTGTGAGTAGGGCTGACATAGTTTCTGAAGTGCGCTCAATGCCTGCAATAACGCTTGAGCCTGATGTTGAAGGGCTTTTAACTAGTGCGGTACTTGAGGCTGCACCACTGCTTACTGAGGATAGTGAGCCTCTCGGCATGCCCATAGAACCTCAATCACCTGTAGTCATACCTAATGATGCAGAAGTACTGACCAAAGTAATCGGTCTCCCAACTCAAGGGCTGATTCTAGGATCCCTCCATACTGGGTCGAGCGGCGTAGCTAAGGGCAGAATACCTATGTACTTACCTAGGGCGGAAGTTTTCAAGCACATGATGATCATAGGCACAACAGGCTCAGGCAAGACGACCTTCATTAAGAACCTGATATACTCTATTCATACCTCATGGCCTGAGACGATGGTAGCGGTAGTGGATGCGGCTGGAGATTATACGCAGATAGCTCTTCCACCACCTAACTGTCCTGATGGCCACGAGATCTACGTCAATTCATGTGAGGAACTACTAAAAGAAATACCTAAGTGGATCACGGTTCTAGTGCCTATAAGGAGAGGTGACTCTAACCTAAAGGAATTTGCTGAAAGATACGTAAGTGATAGGGTAGGTAAGCTGGCTGAGGTATTTCACGGCATAAGGCCTGAGATAAAAGCTGAGGTTCCTGGAAGGGATTTCGAAACAGTCAATTCTATTATAGTCAGGCTCAGGCTAGGGAGCGAGTACGAGGTCGTAGTTGAGGTAGTGCCCATATCGCTTAGTTACCAGCAGCTAGCAGACCACCTCGAGATATTCCCGCTGTTTTCAAGGCAAGCTAAAGTATACCTAAGAAATATACTTAATTACCTGGAGTCCGTCGAGGGAACTATAATCAACTTCACGCACCTACATAGGTTACTTCAAAAGAAGTTTGATGCATTAAGGAGGGACCTGAAGCTGCATAAAGGAACTCTCGAGAACATTGAGAGAGCGCTGAACTTCATAGCTGGTTCCGATGAAGTTGATGTAAGTGTAGATAGGCGCGTCATCGGCATGCCCTCAGCTAGGGTCCTTGCAGAAAAATACAGAGGCCCCATAATCCTGGATTTAGACTATGCTTTCTTAAGAGGCGCGCACTTTCTAATAGTTAACATGATTGCTTATGAGTTTATGAGGTCCATGTATGTATGGAAGAAGATAGGTGAGGGAGCGACTAAGCCAGTTGTGCTTATTCTTGATGAGGCACATAGATTTTTCCCCTCGGAGGGAACACTGCCTGAGGAGGTGGAGCTGCTAGCTGACTTCATAGCTAGAGTTGCTAGATTGGGAAGAGCCCGCGGACTAGGCTTGGTGTTCTCAACACACTCGCCCAGGGACGTACATAAGATAGTGATTCAGCTAGCTAACACTAAGGTAATTTTTAGGAGTAGGAAGGAATACTCAGAGCTTTTGGATGTGCCCAAAGAGTACTATAGAATTATTGAGCTAGCACCAGATAGGGTAGCACTGATCAGTACACCAACGATAAGGATCGGTTACGCGCTATTTCGTACTCCTGAGCCTATGCTGGGACACTTCGATCTAGGAAGGGTTGCTGCTGGAGCTGTCCTGAAGTAGTAGCAGAAGCAGTAACATATAGATAGAATAAAAATGTTATTGACTTTAAGTATCTTAGGTGCCTAAGGGCTTGTGCGGAATCATAGGAATAGTCACTAGCGCTAAGTCAGATAAGAAGCGCAAGTTAGGTACGTTAATTAAGCAAGCACTAAAGCACCTTGAATATAGGGGCTACGACTCAGTAGGATTTGCTATAATAACATATGATGGGAGACTCATTGTTAGGAAATCTAGAGGAATGATTGATGCAGTATCAGTTAAGTTGGGGTTTGATGAATTTGACGGACATATAGGAATCGGGCACACTAGGTGGGCCACGCACGGACCGCCGAGCGACATTAATGCGCATCCGCACACAGATTGCAGGGGCAGACTAGCTGTAGTACATAACGGCATCATAGAGAACTACATGGATTTAAAGAACTACCTAATAAAGCGTGGTCATGTTTTTAAATCAGAAACCGATAGCGAGGTAATCCCGCACCTAATAGAAGAATTTAAGCTCAGCGGAGCCTCACCTTACGATGCATTCAAGGCAGCTGTTTCGATGTTAAAGGGCGCGTACGCAATAGCTGCCATAGACCTAGATTCACCTGATAGAATATTCTTTGCGAGAAGCACTTCGCCTTTAGTTATTGGTTTAGGTAGTGGTGAGAACTATGTTGCTAGTGACATACCAGCATTTCTTGAGTACACTAGGAAGGTCATAGTTCTTAGGGATGGCGAGGTAGGCTATGTAACGCCAGAGAACGTAGTTATTGAGGTACTAAGCAGTCGTGAGGAAGGTGTACTTGCGGATGCGGTAAGTGATTTAACTGCAGTATCGCGAAAGCTGACATCCATACGTGTAGACTTGAGTGATAGGGTACGTATAATTGACTGGACACCTGAAATGGCTATGAAGGGTGGTTACCCTCACTATATGCTCAAGGAAATTCACGAGCAGCCGCAGGCGGTTTTGTCTACTCTATCTGGGATAGCTGATGAGGTAGAGCGTGTAGCTGCGCGCTTGAAGAAGATCGAGAGAATTATTTTGGTTGGTGCTGGTACCTCGTACCATGCGTCATATATTGGCGCCCTGCAATTAAGTAACATAGCGGGTGTCTGGTCCATACCTGTGATTTCTTCTGAAATGAAGTGGTACTTAAGGAGCTTAGGTGAGGGTGATGCTATAATAGCTGTAAGTCAGTCAGGCGAGACAATAGATACGCTACTAGCTGTCAGAGGGGCTAAGGAGAGAGGTGCGCTAACTATAGCTCTATCTAATGTGATTGACTCAGCGATACCCAGGGAATCTGACCTAGTAATTTACACAAGGGCTGGACCTGAGATAGGTGTTGCAGCAACAAAGACATTTACTACGCAGGTGACTGCGCTGTCCTACCTAGCAGCTAAGCTAGCTTATATTAAGGGTGTTATGAGTAGAGACAAGTTCACTGAATTTTTGAGCGACCTTAAGAAGCTGCCTGACATTATTGCAGGCGTAATTACGCAGTATGAAGCAAAGGCAAGAACCATAGCTAAGAGCATGGTTAATAAGCAGTCAGCGTTCTATTTAGGGCGAGGTTACGGGCTCCCGGTCTCTATGGAGGGCGCCTTAAAGCTTAAGGAAATAGCGTACATTCACGCTGAAGCCTACCCAGCTGGTGAGTCAAAGCATGGGCCGATAGCGCTTGTTGAAGAAGATTTCCCTGTGGTGTTTACAGCAGTGAGCAGTGAGGAGTACGAGTTAATAAGAAGTAATATAGAGGAGATGAGGGCTAGATACGCGTGGATTATAGCTGTAGTTCCTAATATCGGCGACGTACCTAGGAATGCCCTCAAGCTAGTTAATGAATGTATTGCGCTACCGCCGCTTAAGCCAGCTATAGCCCCGGTAGCATATATAATACCTCATCAACTTATAGCATACTACACAGCAGTATTTCGAGGGTACGACCCTGATAAGCCGCGTAACTTAGCTAAGACGGTCACAGTTTATTAAGGTGATAGCTGTGCGTAAGGCAGTAGTCTTAGCTGGAGGGGCAGGAACAGGTATTAAGGTGCTAACCTGCGGGAAGCCGAAGGTGCTACTTAAAGTGCTGGGCAAAGCAGTTATCGAGTACGTTCTTGACGCACTACTTAAATTAGGTATTAAAAGCGTGGTCATAGTGACTGATAAGCCGAAGGAGTTTGAGGGTGTAACACTAAAGTACGGTAAGGTAATGGAGTTTGAGGTAAGGAATCAGAAGGGTGAGGGGCTAGTTGCAGCAATACTTACAGCGGCTGACGAGCTCGCAAAAAATGCATTATTGGTTTACGGGGACACCCTTATGCCCACGAAGGGCTTTCGAGGTGTGATTAACGCCTTCACAGCTTTTAGCCGGCCAGTAATTGCTGTAGTTCCTGAGGAAGACGTGTCGTTATATGGTGCAGTAGCGCTAGCTACCGACGGCAAGGTTAAGTCGTTTATTGAGAAGCCAGAGAAGTACATTGAGGGCGCATACGCATTCGGAGGCGTCGCCGTACTTAATAAGGAGCTGGTTGAGCTAATAGAGAGTGAAGGGTCACTAGATAGAGCTATAAACAGCTACGTAGAGAGACACGACCTGGCGGCATCTATATGGAGTGGCTGGTGGGTTGATGTCGGCTACCCGTGGAATGTAATAGAGGCTCAGTACTACCTACTAAATGAGTACGTGAGTAATTCAGTAATATCTAGGAAAGCGAAGATAGCATCAACGGCTATTATCGAAGGGCCTGTAGTGATAGAGGAGGGCGCTCAAATAGATCACTATGCAGTAATTAAGGGACCAGCATACATAGGTAAGAATGTACTCGTGGGTACTCATGCATTCATTAGGCCCTACGTAGGGGTTGAGGAGGACAGTACGATAGGTTCCTACGTAGAGCTTGTGTGGTCAACTATAGAGCCAGAGGTCACAGTAGGGAGGGGTTCATTCCTAGGCTTTAGCGTGATCGGTGAGAGGGCAGTCATCGAGTCGAACGTAATCACTAAGCTACTCACCGAGCCTGAGAAGGAGGGTATTAGGGCAATTAAAGTAGTTAAGAAGAGAAAGCAATACACTAAGATAGGAGCATTTGTAGGGTATGGAGCTAGAGTGCATGCAGGTAGGGTGCTCCAGCCTGGAGAATACATTGAGGGCGTATGTAATGAAGTATAGCAGGGATGTGTATAGAGAGCTGATCAGTAAGATAACTAAAGCATACAGTGGAGCTCTAGTAGCTAAGATAAAAAAGTTGGCGAAGAAAGTAGATAGGACTGTAAAAATAATGGACTTCTGCGGAACACATGAATGGACTATCACGCACTACGGAATTCGGACGCTGGTTCCTGATGAAGTAGAACTGATTGCAGGACCGGGATGCCCTGTCTGCATCACACCTGCCTACTACGTAGATCAACTAATTAAATTATCACTTGATGGTGTTGAGGTGCTCACCTACGGTGATGCTGTAAGACTTCCTGCTTCAGTGGGCTTTAAGCCTCGCTCGCTCCTAGAAGCTAAAGCAATTGGTGGCAAGGTACACATAGTATACTCATTCATGGATGCCGTAAAGTATGCTAGTAACAGAGCGGGGGACATGGTGTTCTTCGCTATAGGATTTGAGACCACGATGCCCTCGGTAGCTTCAGTGATTATTAAGGGTAGGGTACCCAGCAACCTAACAATACTTACAGCTTACAGATTCACACCACCAATTGTTAGGTACTTATTTACTAATGTAAAGGGAGTACACCTGGACGGCGTGATAGCCCCAGGACACGTATCAGCGGTCATAGGTGCTTCATCGTGGGAGTTCATACCTAAGGATTACGGTGTGCCTACAGTAGTTGCGGGGTTTGAGGCCATCGACGTACTCGTAGCTATAGAAAGAATTCTCGAAATGATAGCTGAGAATGGGGCTGGGCTAGTCAACGAATACAGCAGGGTCGTTAAGTGGGATGGCAACAGATTAGCTAAGAAAGCAATAAGTGAGGTATTTGAGGTACATGACGCGTACTGGAGAGGCATAGGCTTTGTTGAGGAGAGTGGAGGCTTTCTCCGAGATAGATTCAAAGACTATGATGCAGTGAGGCAGTACGGCCTTAAGGACCCGCCAGCAGACCTCTCGAAGGAGATAATACCTGGTTGTAAGTGTCATGAGGTTGTCTTAGGCCTCAGCAAGCCTACTGACTGCCCTCTGTTTATGAAGGTTTGCCAACCTAATTCACCGTACGGACCGTGCATGGTCAGTATTGAAGGAACTTGCCGAATCTGGGCTGAGCATCCTGAAGCCTTAATGCTTAAGAAAATCAAGTCTATTAGTGGTATGCTTAAGCCTTAGCCGCCACACACTCCACCTAAGCATTAGGTAGCGGTCATAACTATATTTACTCTAAAACACAACTGTAACTCTAAGGTGGTTACTATGAGCGAGAGCGGGAAGGTCACAATAGCCCATGGTGCTGGAGGAAAAGAGACATGGAAGATTATAACTGAGTTAATAGTGAGGAGAGTTCCTGAGCAATTAAGGCGCACAGAGGGAGGAATAGGTATTGATAAGTTGGATGATGGAGCAGTAATCAGGATCGATGATAAATATATAGTTGTTACTATAGATTCATACACTGTTAAGCCATTGAAGTTCCCTGGAGGCAATCTAGGCGTACTAGCTGCGTCAGGGACAATCAATGACCTGCTCATGATGGGTGCTAAGCCAGTAGCTGTTGAGGACGCAATAATTGTCGAAGAGGGTGTTAGTATGGAGCTGGTGAGTGAGATTGTGAATTCCTTTATTGAGGTGCTTACTGATGAAGGATTAGCTATAATCGGTGGGGACTTTAAGGTTATGCCTAAAGGCACTCTTGACATTATGGTGATAACGTCTACAGGAATAGGAATAGCTGAGAGACCCATAGTTGACACTGAGTTGAGAGTCGGTGATAGCATCGTAGTTACAGGGCCCATAGCAGAGCATGGTGCCACGATAATAGCAGCTCAGCTAGGAATGCTAGACACTGTCAGAGGTCTGAGCAGTGACGTTAAACCCTTAACTAAGGTCATGCTGCCTCTACTAGAGAAATTCGGCAATTACATACACGCAGCTAGAGACCCAACAAGAGGCGGGATTGCATCAACACTAAATGAATGGGCGTCAGTTATCGGGAAAACTATAATCCTGAAACGTGAGGAAGTGCCAATTAGGGAAAGCGTCAGGAGCTTCCTAGACATGCTAGGCATAGACCCTCTACAGGTGGCGTCTGAGGGAATAGCTGTACTGGGCGTTGACCCCGAAGTAACAGACGAGCTAGTTAAGTATCTCAGGTCGCTAGGGCAGGTGCATGCCCGTGTTATCGGGAAGGTTGTTGAGCCACCTTCTGACGTAGCTAAGGGTAAGGTGCTAGCTGAGACTGAGGTGGGTGGTCTAGTATTCGTCGATACTGCTTCGGTGATAGTGCCTAGAATATGCTAAGTATCTCAAGCTATCTCTCAAGTTCTCTTTTCAAGATATTAATAAGTTCTGAGAGGAGCTCGTCTTTTAAATTAAGTCCTATTTCCCTTAACTTATTCCTTACTTCACTTACATCACCTAAGTTTCTTGTCTCCTTTAAGAACTCGCCTAGCTCCCACGGGAATATTATCCAGTCTGTAGTCATTGTTATGTAGAAGTCGGGGTGAATTATTGACTTAGGCTTAGTAAAGAGTGCAGCTGATTTAACGGTAGATGCTCCGCGAAGCCTGACTTGCTCTGTGACTACCTCAAGCGTTCTTCCGGAGTCAACTACGTCATCAACTATCAGCACCTTCTTATCCCTAACATCCAGCGTTAGCGGCTGCGTAATTATCGGCCTTTCAGCGTGCTCAGCAATTCTTTTGTAGAACTTCACCTCAACAACACCTAGGTCCTCAATACCTAGTGCATCAGCAACTATTCTAGCAACAATAAAGCCTCCTCGCAGAACACCAACTATAGTATCTGGTTTATAGCCTTCTTCAACCACTCTTCTAGCTATCTTCAAGGACATTAAGTGAACGTCATCCCACGTAACTGGCAGGAAGCCCAAAAGGTACACCTCACTAAAAGCTTACACAGTAAAGTAAATTAAAAATATCTGCTCTGAAGCTGATAGTTGAATACATTGTCAGAGTTACGTCAAATACACAGTTTTAAAATTTGACCGCACCCTAAGACTTGGGATTAAAGATGAGGTTATCAGAGGCTTTAAGGAGTATAAGCTCAGTAGCAATTATTGGAGCGACGCCTGTAGAAGGTAAGGTAGGTTACGAGATCTTAAGGAATATCATAAGAAGTGGGTTCAAGGGCGATGTCTATCCAGTGAATCCTAAGTATGAGTCAATACTTGGGATTAAAGCGTGGCCTAATGTCTCGCAGCTGCCTAAGGTACCCGATGTGGTTGTGATTGCTGTGCCTCCACCAGTAGTTCCAAGCGTTCTAGAAGAGTCAGCTAAAAGGGGCGTGAAGTTAGCCGTAGTAATTACAGCTGGGTTTAAGGAGGCTGGGAATGAAGCCCTAGAGCAGAGACTAAAAGAGATCGTGCGCAGCTATAGCACCAGGGTTATAGGGCCGAACTCAGCAGGTATTAGTGTAACTAGCCTTAACCTACACGCAAGTATTGAGGTGACGCCAGATAAGGGCCCCATAGCCTTAATGGCTCAGAGCGGAGCCTTAGGCGGCGTCGTGATTTCTAAGTTACGCAACTACTCCAGCGGTGTCTCATTCTTCATAAGCTTAGGCAACATGATGGATGTAGACGTTACCGACATGCTGGAGT
>CAYQIX010000028.1:14114-17673 GCA_964417765.1 uncultured Desulfurococcaceae archaeon | reverse complement strand
ACGTTAGCTATGAATAGGAATACTACCCCGGAGATTATGAAGAAAGAGCCTGTAGCGTACTTAATCATTGATAGTGCCTTGCGGGTACTTAAGTACCTACTCACTAGCTTATTCAGTATGGCGGCTGAGGCTATATTCACTGCTGCGTAAGCTGTTACAGCACCAGTTAATGCAGGAATGTAGCCGTAGATGAGGGTGAGTGACAGTAGTGTTAGCTGTGATTTGTCACCTAATTCTGAGAGAAGTATAGCGGTGAAGAAGAGAGTTAGGGATGTTTCCCTGCTGACGATCCCTGCCTCTCTCTTTGAGAGAATTATCACTAAGCCAACAATAATGAAGAGTACAGCTGAAATTAACTGTAAGTACGTTAGGTTCAGGTACCTGCTAATTAGGGTACCTGCGAAAACTACAGGTATATTAGCTAGGGTGAACGCAGCAACAGACATAGCAACAGTTCTAACGAACTCGCCTCTAGCAGTGGCAAATGCAGTAGTAGCTATCATCGTTCGGTCACCGAGCTCTGACGCCAGCACTGCAGCAACTGACATAACATAGCCGCTCAAGTCAATCAATGCAGTCCGCACCGTAAATCTAAGCAGTAACCTACTTATTTACATTATTACTGAAGAATAATGCTGCTTGAGCTTAACGGTACAGGTGGATAAAAATAGTGCTTAGTTACCCTCCAGCACCTACAGAAAATATAGTTATTCTCGAGGATTTACCTAGCTTGAAGACACGGTCCCTATTGTACGATACCTCACCATTAACAGCTACGAACGGTTGCTTACCAGGATCCTTTGACTCAAATAGAGGCTTTAGCTTTGGTATGCGCTTTAAGATGATGCTTATTATCTCGGACAAAGTGTACTCTCCTTCACTTACCTCAATAGTTAGCTCTTCTACCCCAGCCACCTTGATTAAGTGGTCAGATAATATCTTAACAGGCACTTTAACCTTCTTGGCAGCCTCCTTCACCGCCTCCATAAGGCGCCCATCCTGCTAGCTATTTACTTAAGAGATTCTTAAGTACCAAGTACCTTCTGAGCTACTCGTATAGTGAATTCTAAGTTCAATTCCTTAAGCTTGCTCGGCAGTGGCACACCAGTTTTTCTGTCCCAACCCCTTAACTCGAAATACCTGTCGAGCATTTCATTAAGCTCCTCCTCAGTTATGACGTACTCTCTGCCTTCCCTAGTTCTCACTTTTTCATGTGTTATTCTCCACGGTAGGTTGTCATCCTTTCTCGTACGTCCCTCTCTCACCTGAATCATTCTCTCTAACGTAATTATCCTCTCTCCAGCCTTCATCAGCTCTTTAGCGCTCATGGAGATGCCCGTAGCTGCCTCGAATAGCTCGCTCATGAGGAATTCATCCACAGCAAAGCCAGCGGTAGTTATGAAGGCGCAGAAGCCCACGCTATCAGTTACTGCATACATCTCCTCATGCCACGCAACAATCTCGGGCCTGCCCTCATTCTTGCCTACCTCAGCCCACTCCCTGTGTCCTGTTATCCTCTCTATCAGCTTCTTAGAGTCCTCAGTAAAGCCGAACTCAGCGAAGGTCTCTGTGTGGAGGTGGTCAGGCCCTCTCGGGTTTAGGGCGAACGCTAGCGCGTAAGCTCTAGCAATCCTTGTCTCTACCCTCGAGTGCTCTAGTCCTCGTGCCTGGACAGCCCACTTGCACGTCTCGTCATCTACCCTCTTACAGGCTACGGCAAGCCCCTCAGCTAGTAAGTCGCCTACGCCATCCCTACGCACTATCTTATCGATTAACTTCATAGCGGCCTCAACGTTGCCCCACACGGGCTCGGTCCCGAGCTTGTCCTTAATCTCCCTCAGGTACCCCTTCTCGTAGGACTCCATAACCCACGCAATAACGCCGCCTAAGGATATGGTGTCGAGGCCGTAGATATTAGCTAGGTCATTCATCTTGATTAACGCATCTGTATCGGCGTTGCCTATGTTACCTCCTAAAGCATTTGATGTCTCGTACTCAGGGCCTACAGTATCTACGCCGCCATACTTGCTCGTCTTCGTGTGTCTGTGGCAGCTGACGATGCACTGACCGCAGCCGACCCTCCCCACTAGGTATCCTGCCTCAACGTAGTACTCACCTGAGTTCTTGTACGCATGCTCCCAGTAAGGCTTTCTGAAGTTGTAGTTAGGTAGAGTACTCGTTCTGTCGAGGCCCATCGTAGCGCTCGCGGTACCGAACTTAGCAGTACCTACGAGGGCTTCATCATTCATTATGTTCTTAACCACCTTCATACACAGCTCTAGGTATCTCCTCGGGTCGTAGAGAACTACTGACCTACTTCCCTTCGACAGGACTATGCCCTTAAGCTTCTTGTACCCTAGAACAGCTCCTCCGCCGCCGCGCGCTGCCACATTATATACTGAGGTGTTTATTGACGCGTACTTAATTAGTCTCTCACCTGCCGGGCCTATGAGTAGCGTGTCTATGTGCATGCCGTACCTCCTAACTAATCTAGCGTGGGCTGCCCTTACGTCGAGGCCCCAGAGGTCCTTAGCCGGCAGTATGTCTACGTAGTCATCCTCTACATAGATGTATACTGGCTCCTCGGAAGCTCCGCGAATAGCTATGATGTCGTAACCATTGAGCTTTAGCTTGATCCCGAAGTCACCGCCAACGCTCGCCTTAAAGTACCTGCCTGTTGCTGGCGACTTAAACGTGACTGTAGTTCTTCCAGCGCTAGGCATCGGTGTAGCTGTGAATGTTCCTGCGCCAATGAATACTGCATTCTCTGGGCTGAAGGGCTTTGCCTCAGGTTTCACAGCGTCCCAGTACAGCCTTGCCTGAATGCCCCTAGAACCGATGTACTCCTTAAGTAAGTCACTGCCGTACCTCTCTACCCAGATCTTCCCGGTTGTTAAGTCCACGTGCAGTATTCTCCCATGTATTGAGTACACGGTCACCTCTCCCACCCATACCTGCTCTCAATCTCCTTAATCTTCGAGAGAGCCTTAGCAGCTAGTACGAGGCGCTCACGTATCACCTCATCAGTTAGCTCAACAACCTTTAGAGCGCCGGGCCAGCAGACCTTAACACACTGAGGGTCACCACCACACAAGTCACAGATCAGTGGGTAGGAGTAAGCAGACTTAGTAAAGTTTATTGCCTTATAGGGGCACGCCTTAGCACACTCACCGCAAGATGTGCACTTCTCGACAACTACCTTAGGCATTCCCGTGTCTGGATCCCTGACTATGGCGCCTGTAGGGCACGCACCAGCGCAGGGCATGTTAGGGCATGAAACACATACAGAAGGCACGAACGTTGCTGTTGCCTTATCCTTATACACTATAATTCTGGCAAGTGATGTTGATGACTTACTGAAGTGGTATGTGCTGCAAACTAACTCACAGAGGTGGCATCCAGTGCACTTCTCAGCATATACGAGAACTCCTAAAGCCAAGCTTAAAGCCCGTGTGGGTGAAGTCCATTAAGTAAATATAAGTATTTTATTTAATTCTTCAAAACAAGCGCATAGATAGCACTAGGTAGGCTGAGGGAAGCACCAACAATCTTTTACGTA
>CAYQIX010000028.1:0-14014 GCA_964417765.1 uncultured Desulfurococcaceae archaeon | reverse complement strand
TATGTTAAGTTACTTCAGCTTCTTAGTCACGATCAGGACCAAGTAGTCCTTAATGCCGTCAATATTGCTTATCTTATCAATTATATCAACCAACTGCTCTTTGTTCCTCACCCTAAACCTAGCCATTACCTCATATCTGCCTAGAATCTCCATTACTTCATAGAGTCTTGGTAACTTAAGGACCTTCTTCTCCACCTTACTCATATTTGATTTGGGTTCAATAGCTATGAGTATGTAGACCTCGAGGCCGCTATAGGTGCTCAAGACCGTGCACCACGACCGAGCTTTACTCTCTAGCAGCCGTAGGTGACTTGCTTCTGAATGGGTTTAAGGTTACGTAGCTCTTCAGTATTATCATGGTATTCGTCTTTATGATGCCGGGTATGGTGTACATTTCAGTAGTTAAGAACTCTCTTAGGTCTAGGAGGTTCTCAGCTATTATCTCAGCTACTATGTCGAAGTCTCCGGTGACTTCATACATCTTAAGTACTCTCCAATTATTGAGGAGTCTCCTCATGGCGTCTTCCCTAAATCTAGGTTCGATTCTTATTCCAGTTAGTGCGTGGACTTGATAGCCTAACTTACTGAAGTCTATGTCGCTGCTGAACCTCTTGATAATCCCGTACTTAAGGACTTTCATTAGCCTATTTCTGACGGCGGTAATGCTTATTCCCGCCATAGCTGATAACTCACTAAGTGAGATTCTTGAATTCTCATATAGGGCTCTTATAATGCTTACATCGATATTATCAACTTTTACCTTCTTCAAAAATCTCCCTCCTAAAAATACATTGAATAAACTATAAAAAAAGTATGAGGTACGTATCTAAACCTGAATCCAGGTATTTGTTAGGGCATTAAATTTTTCATATAAGCTATATAGCCGCTACCTCAAGAAATCCCTAAGCTAATTGAGGTATTTTTACATAAAGTACATATTCTTAACGTACGCGAGGACTACCGGGGACTAACGATTAAGCTCAAGATACTCCATGTAGACTTAAGAAGTAGGAACTACGTGGTGAGGGAGTATGAGGGGTATCTAGGACCTCTCGACCTAGGTATCGACCTGCACCTCAAGGTCTACGAGAGCTTCAGGTATGACGTATACGACCCAAGAAACGTAGTTGTTATCGGTAGAGGCCCTTTTGCTGGCGGGGGATTCTTCGGGGCTCACAGGCTGGTCGTGATTTTCAGGAGCCCGCTAACCAAGGGCTTGCATGTTTCAGCTGTTGGTGGTGCTGCATACAGGTTCTTAAGGACAGGACTCCACGGCCTAGTTATTGAGGGTAGGTCAGATAAGCCATGTGTACTGCTAATTGAGGGCTTAAGAGATGGTGTTAGGGTGTACTTCAACTACTTAGATATGGATGAGTTATTCAAGATATACAAGAGCTACGAGGGCTTCAGAGGTGTCAGAGCTCTTACTAAGTACTTGATAAGTAGCTACGGAGAGTTCATTAAGAGAAACAAAGCTAGGCCGCTACTCGTAGGTCCAGCATCATTCAGGTCGTGCATGGGTGCTATATGTTCACCCAACATCGACTACACCAAGCTAGAGGTTAGAGTTGAGGACTGGGCTGCTAGAGGTGGTGGAGGAAGCGTACTTGCTAGGTCACACAATCTAGTAGCTGTGGTCTGCGGTGGCCAGGCAGAAGTAAGGGAGGGCGTAGGGAGGTTTGACTATGCTAGCGGCTTAATTACGTCATCTATTAACCAGCCCTACGTACGGGCAGTTATCGAAGGAACTAAGAAGTACAGCTACGATATGGAAACAAAGACTGGAGGTACCTTAGGAAGTAACATAGCTACTTACGGAGATAAGATACCGTGCTTTAACTGGAGGTCTGTTAAGGTAGGTAGAGACGTTAGGAAGAAAATACATGACCTAATGATTAAGTACTTCCTAGAGTCATTCAATAAAGAAATTATTGAAGGGACCTTCTGGAGGACGTGCGGCGAGCCGTGCCCTGTGAGATGTAAGAAGACGACAGATGACGGTAAGCACATTGATTACGAGCCATTTAACGGCTGCGGACCCATGATAGGTATTCTAAATATTCATGACGCATTCGAGGTGGTTGACTTAGTAGATGAGTTAGGTTATGACGCTATCGAGATGGGGAACCTCTTGGGCTGGCTCTTCGAAGTCATTGAAGTAGGGCTCCTGAAGCCTGAGGAGGTAGGGCTCAGTGCTGAGCCATCAATAGATCCCGTGAAGTGGGAGTTAAGGCATTCTAAGGTGAATAAAGAGCTGGCGCTGAAGGTCATTGAGGAAATGACTTACGGGGACAACGAATTACTTAGGTTAATAGCTGAGAAAGGGCTGAGGGCTGCTGCTAAGGAGCTTGACAAGAAGTTTGCTGGCAGGGTTAAGGAATTAAACTTAAGGTTCGAGGACTTAGGCGTTTACGTAGCCTACGGCGAGGAGGGACACATAACACCTAACTATTACTGGTCGCTAGGTGTTTTAGCACCGCTAGCGGTGCTAGGCAGGTACTGGACACTCTACTCACCAGTATTCCTTAACCCTGAAGAGTACGCTGCAGCAGCTATTGATAGGGCGATCAAGGAGTACGCTGTGGATAATGCTGGGTGGTGTAGGTTCCATAGGAGGTGGGTTGAGAAAGCGCTTCCTAAGCTGTATAGGGCAGTGCATAACGTGAGTGTAGACCCGTTTGAGAACGCTAAGAAGTTCTACAGAGAAATAATAGAGTATCAGGTGAGGGCTGGCGCGGTGCCGAGGTTCTGGGACAGCAGTAGGGTTATTGAGGTGTTAGGAAGTGCAGCATGCGAGCATGACTCTAGTGAATGGTGTGAGAGGTTCCGCAAGGACCCAGTGAGTACCGCTAGAGAGTGGTGGTTCAAGTTCCTCAAGCATATTAAGGAGTTCTTTAATGTGCCTGAGCTAGAGGTGAGTTGATATGGTGTTGAAGGTTAAGGTACTAGGTATATCAGCAAGTATAAGGCACGGTAATAGCGAGTACTTGCTTAGGAAAGCGCTTGAGGCAGCTAAGAGTGTTGCGCCTGACCTGATTGAGACGGAGTTCTACTCTATGGCTGGCAGAATAATAAACCCGTGCATTCACTGCCTATCGTGTGTAGACCATAGGGACTGCATAATTAAGGATGACTTCGACGAATTACTTGAGAAGTGGCTTGAAGCAGATGCGATAATATACTCAATACCTGTATTCCACTTAGGGCTGCCAGCGCACTTCAAGGCATTTCTTGATAGGTTAGGGCAGACGGTCTTCGCTAGGTACTTAGACAGACCTCCTAGGTTCATGAAGGTTATTGGAGTAATAACTCAAGGCACGGACCTAGGCGGTGGTGAGGAATTAACTGCTATGCACATTATAGCTCACGCGCTAGTTATGGGGTGCATACCCGTAGCAGGCGACCCGCCCGAGTCATACGTAGGTGCTATAGGCTGGACTAAGAGGTCCCCAATGCCCGATGCTTTCGAGAGGATGCTGAGTGAGGGTGACTTCGACTCGCAGGTAACTCTCGACGCAGCCGTATCTCTAGGGCGTAGGGTAGCGTTCATGGCGCTAATAGTTAAGAATGGTGTCTACGCACTTAGGGACATCTTAGGGAAGGAGTTAAGCTATTCATGGTTTATAGAGAAGATAATGAATGAATTAAGAGGTGGTAGTACTGAGGAATAAATTCGAAGGAGTTGTTGTTGCTGTATTAACCCCGTTTACCCAGGAAGGAAAAGTTGATGAGGGCGCCTTAAGCAAGCACTTAACTTACTTGGTCAAGAACAGAGTTAATGGATTATTTATCTTAGGTACTACGGGGTTAGGGCCGGCACTAGCTCTAGATGAGAAGAAGAAAGTGGTTGACTTAGCTGTGGACGTAGTAGGTGGTGAGGCCCCAGTAATAGTTCACGTAACAGACATAGTGCTCCCTAATGTACTAGAGCTGGCTAAATATGCCTCAAGGAAGGGGGTATCAGCTATATCAATTACTGCGCCGTACTTCTACAATAGAGTTGATGAGGAAGCACTGTATCAGTTCCTCAAGGCGATTGTAGAGGTTAGTGCTGTCCCGGTACTCCTGTATAATCAGCCAGCATATACGGGCATTAACATATCTGTGGAAATAGTGCGCAAGTTGCGCGCAGAGAGCGAGGTAGTTGCAGGCATTAAGGATAGTAGTGGGAACTTAACGCAAATCTACAACTACATTAAGGTATTAAAGAGCGATTTCGGCGAGGACTTCACCGTACTTACTGGTGGAGACTCACTATTCTATCCAGCACTCATGCTCGGGGCTGACGGGATAGTATCTGCTTTAGCTAATATAGTTCCTGAGCTATTCATTAAGCTATACGAGAGTTTTAGAAGTGGCGACAAATCTGAGGCATTAAGCATTCAGAAGAGAATTGATGAGTTAAGGAGTATCCTGAAGTCCTACTCGCAGCTATCCGCATACTATGAGGCGGGTAGGCAACTGGGCCTCAGTGTAGGGTACCCGAGACTGCCTATTAGGAGGCTAAGCAGTAGTGAAGTAGCTGACTTAAGAGAGAGACTCAGTAGGGCTGGCTTCCTACCTGAGAAGTAGCTTCTTCCTCCTAGACTCCTTAAGTACCTCAAGCACTTCCCAAGTAGGTAGTGCCTCGATATCGCCTCTGACGGTCACCACAAGTGCTCCAGCATAGTTAGCGTACTCTAGCGCCTCATTCAGTGGCAGGCCCCTGTAGTATGAGGCTATAAATGCCGCATTAAATGCATCTCCAGCACCTATTACGTCCTCAACAAAGGGCACTTTATAGGGCTCAGACTTAATTACTGAGTCCTTAGTAACCGCTACAGCTCCTTCTTCGCCTAACTTGACAACAACTACCTCAGCACCCTTACTAAGGACATGCTTAGCAGCATCAACTACTGGGGTATTAGGCAGTAGGATGCTTAAGTCCTCAATATTGGTAAAGACTATCTTAGCCCGTAAGTACTTAGCTAGCACCTCCTTAGCCTCCTCAGGGCTGCCCCAGAGCTTTAAGCGTATGTTAGTATCGAATACGATGTCCAGACCGCCTCTAGCTGCTGTAGCGTAGGCTTTGTCGAATGCCTTCAGGCACGATTGACTTAGCGCAGGTGTAATTCCTGTTAAGTAGAGTGCCCTAGAGTTAACAATGTACTCCTCATCTACGTCATCCTCGCCCATACAGCTTGCTGCTGAGCCGCGTCTGTAATAGTAAACTGTCGACTTGCCTGGAACAGGGTAGTGTCTCTGAATAAAGTAGACACCTGTAGGGTGCTCACTATCCTTCCTAATCCTTGACACATCAATACCTTCACTTCTCAAGGTACTTAATATGAGCTCTCCAAACTCGTCATTACCTACTCTAGTTATCAGCCCACAGGAGTGCCCCAGCCTGCTAAGCCCAATTAAGGTATTGGCTTCCGCACCTGCTACATGAACCTCGAAGTACCTAACATGTCTTAACGGACCAGGCGTCAGGGGGTTTAGCTGGATCATTACCTCTCCTAGAGATACGAAGTCAAGCTTCAGCAGCATCACCTAACTAACTACCTACTTCCTTGCCAATAGAGTAGACCTTATTCCTATAGTAGATTACTGGCTTATCCTCATTGTTTCTGTAGGCTGCTACAGGTTCTCCAATGACGAGGTAGTGGTCACCTACCTCAACGTGCTTCAGGAGCTTACACTCAATAACAATTGGTGCATCAAGTATTACAGGTGCTTTAACGTGCCTGCCTTCCCCGACTCTCACGCCATAATTCCTTGACGCTATGTCGAACTTATCGACCTGCCTGCTGCTCATGGAGCCAAATACTTTCAGTGACACGTCAACCAGCTTCTCAGAAATCAGGTTGAGTGCGAATTCACTGTACTTTAAGATTATCTTAAGCGTTGTCCATTCACGATATATAGCTACGCCAACGTACGGGGGCTTCCACGAGACCTGCGTGAGCCATGCAGCAACCATGCCAGCTCTCTCGCTGCCTCTTCCCGCCGTAACTATTGCTAGTGGGAATGGGTACTCACTTAAAGCATCCTGGGGGTCAAGCAAGTCAGCTTGAGAGGCCAAGACTCACGCCCTCCTCTTAATTTTCTGTAAGTATCGTACTAATCTTTTAGCTCCCTCAACTACTTTCTCTACCGACGTAGCATAAGAAAGCCTAACGTATCCTTCACCACTAGGGCCGAAGGCACTCCCCGGCGCTACAGCAACTCTCTCTTCCCTTAGAAGTCCTTTAGCAAATGACCTTGTGTCGCCTGTGAACCTGGATATGTTTAAGAATAAGTAGAAAGTCCCTTCAGGTTTAACAAATGATATTTCATGGTAGCTGCCTAGCACTCTAATCAGCTCATTCCTCCTCCTCTCGTACTCCCTAGCCATGTCAGCTGCTAGGTCCAGGTGCTCTCTCAGCGCTCTCACTGCGGCAACCTGAAATGCTGCTGGCGCACATGATGCTACGCCCTCCTGCATCTTAACCATAGTCATTATGAGGTCTTCATTCGTTGACAGCACAAACCCTATTCTCAGCCCCGTCATAGCGAAAGTTTTTGATAAGCTATTAACTATGACTATGTTATCACTGTACTCCCTCACTTCAGCTAAGCTGTGGAAGGTTACGCCATCAAAAACAATGTTCTCGTAAACTTCATCAGCAACCAGTATGATACCTTCTTCGTAAGCAGCTCGCGCAAGTTCCTTAAGTGTAGCTAGTGGTGTTACAGAACCTGTGGGGTTGTGCGGGTTATTAACTACTATCGCTTTGGTCTTCTCTGATATCTTAGATATTACCTCAGTAGAATTAATTCTGAAGTTATCCTCTTCATGCAGCCTGTACCTAGCTACAGTTCCTCTAGCCGACTTAATCATGGATATATATGACGGGTAGCCCGGGTCAGGAATAAGGACCTCCTCGCCAGGCTCCAGCACAGCTAGTAGTGTAAGGAAGAGGCCTTCTGTGCTACCTAGTGTAACTATAATGTGTTTTTCAGGATCAAAATAAGTGCCATATCTCCTAGAGTAGTACTCTGAGATAGCTTCTCTGAATTCAAGCAGTCCTGCGTTATGAGTGTAGTGGGTGTAGCCTTTTAGCAGAGCTTCGTAAGCAGCTTCAATAATCTCTCTCGGCGTGCTGAAGTCCGGGTCCCCTATCTCTAAGTGAATGACATCCCTCAGCTCTAGTGCCTCATGGTAGATCTCCCTTATGCCTGACTGAGGAATGTCGGATACCCACTTAGAAATAACTGCCTTCATCCCCGGATTAAACCTCCTTGTCGTGAAGGAAGGCAGTTTATTTTAAGTGTTTTATTCAACTATTAATTAACTCTATTAAGTGAAGCTGAACACCCATACCGTGAGGTAGTATTAAATTACTTAAAAGAAAATAAACTGCAGGAGCTGCAAGCGTGAAACAAGCGCTTGTCCAGCTTTAAGGCTGGAGATTTAGATAATTTTAAAGTATTTCATTAAAGGCGGCGCATAAGGCGGATCAATTCTATGTTTTAAAAAATTAATAAAAATTATTATTTTCCATCCCACGAGTCCCCTAACGACAGGTGTGTTCTATGGGTAATGAAGCAGCTCGTGAGAGGGGATTTCTCTACGACTGGGAGGTCGAGAGAGTCCCGGAGCACATGCTGAGGCCTTGGTGGGACATAGCGTTCGTGCAGGTAGGTCTGTTCCTGTCAGGATTCATGATAATGACTGGTGGTCTGCTGGCTGGCTGCGGGTGGCCGTGGTACGACGTGCTTGCGTGGCTGATAATAGGAAACTTAGTTATCCTAGCCCTATACATTCTGATAGGTCACGTTGGAGTTAAGGAGAGGGTGCCTGTAGCCTTCATAGCCGAGAAGTTCCTCGGTAAGTGGGGTGCTAAAGTATTTAACTTCCTAGTGCTTGCTGGTGCTCTGGCGTGGGGTGCACTCGGCATTCACATGCTTGCTCTCTCAATAACTGATTTGACAGGAATCAGCATATACATCACGGCCTGGGTTGCAGCAATATTCGTGTGGCTGTCGTCTGTAGCTGGCTACAAGACCATCTCTCTGCTCTCGAAGATAGTGATACCTTGGTTCTTAGTGTTCCTGCTCTTCATAACGATATATTACGGGTTCCAGGTCCACTGGGCTGCATGGGGCTTTAAGGCAAAGTACGGAGCTGTGTTCCCGACATTCTGGGATGGAGTTACGTTCGTGGTTGGACTGAACATCATGGCTGCATTCCTGCAGCCAAACTCAGCAAGGTACGCTAAGTCAACTAAGGACTTCGCTAAGGCGTCCACGCTATCTGTGTTCTACGGCATGATAGTACTGACCTTCCTTGCTGAGACGCTCGCTGCCTACGCGTTAAAACCTGATGAGCCGTTCGCTGACCCGTTCCTAATAGGTATGAGGACTATGGGAGCTGTAGGTGGACTCCTAGTGTGGCTCCTGATCTGGACCACAGCAGACAACGACTTCTGGCACATATCGCTGAGCACGGTCCAGCTGTACCCGAAGATTAAGCGCTGGATCTATGATACAGCTCTAGTAGTTGCTAGCGTAATCATAATATACTCAGGTATACTGTACAGGTACACAGACTTCGCTACGTGGCTAGCAATCATATGGCCAGCAATACCTGGAATAATTATAGCTCACTACTACCTAATACCTAGGCTCGGCGTGGACATTGACGTACTAGCTAAGAGAAACATAAAGGTTAACTGGGTAGGCTTTGTTGCGTGGGCTATTGGTGCGGCAGTAGCTTACCTGATGAAGAGCAACGCGATTCCGCTGCCTGAGCTAGGAGCTCTAGTAGCTGCTCTAGTGATATATGCGCTCCTAATGATGGTTTATAGAGGGAAGGAGGTTAAGGGGTGATGGATCATGGGTAGGGCAGAGAAGTTAAAGAAGATCAGATATACGGGCCTAGTACTGATGCTGATAGGTACAATAATAGGACTTCTCGTCTTTACGGCGCCACCGCTATCCCCAGCATTCATGACTTACTTCACAGCAGGTACAGCAATATTCATAGTAGGGTCACTGCTGTTCATGGCGTACGAGGTGTTTGTGCCTGAGTTCTGGAGAGGTGAGTGGGCGCCAGGGCCAGGTCACGAGTACCCGCCTAACGGAGAGTAATTAACTTCGTGTAGCCACATCAAGGAAAACACCTTTTTTGAAAAGTACAACCTAAAACGCCTTAAACTAATTAAATAACTCAATAACTCTAATATAGCTAGCGGGAACTACTTCCTTAAAGTCATTCAAATGTTGCTATTAATAATTAAAAGTTCATCATGCGATGGGTTCCAGGTGGTGTATACTGGCTACTAAAGAACTAAATTACCAGGAACTAAAGGACATAATCTATGGTGCTGCATTCCTAGGTGCTGGAGGCGGGGGCTCCGTAGTTCAGGGCATGGCTATGGTTAAGGAGGTAGTTGATTCAGGGAAGAAGGTAGTGCTTGTAGACTTAGATAGTGTCAGGGATGACGGGCTGGCAGCTGTCTCAGCTGGCATGGGATCTCCTGCAGCAGCTAAGCACGGCTGGAGGAATGAGCACTTACCTGCATTCGACTTACTCGAGAAGTACTTAGGTAAGAAGGTGGATTACGTAGTGCCCATAGAGATCGGCGCAGGAAATATTGCCGTGCCACTCCACACCGCAGCCTTCAGAGGTAAGTACTTAGTTGATGCAGACGGCGCTGGCAGGGCGATACCTGAGCTCGAGCTAACTACATTCGAAATATACGGAGTACCTATCTCGCCCATGGCTATAAGTGATTGGGAGGGTGACGGAGCAATACTCTTCACTAAGGACTCACTCAAAGCTGAGCGCATAGCTAGGCAGATAGTCGTAGCTTTTGAAGGTTGTGCAGGCATAGCGCTCTACCCGATGAGTGGTGCGCAGCTGAAGAACGTCGTCATTCCAGGCACTATATCACTCTCTCAGAAGGTGGGTTCGCTGCTGAGGAAGGTAAGAGAAGAGAACTTAGATGTGTGTGAAGTCCTGTCAAAGGAGCTAGGAGGCTACGTACTAGGTGTAGGGAAGGTTACTAGCAAGACTCTCGAAATGAGGGGAGGCTTCGACTTCGGGGTAGTGGAGGTGGAGCTTAAGGGCGGGGGCAAGCTCAGGGTTCACTTTAAGAACGAAAACATAGTTGCTGAACGCGACCGGAAAGTAATTGCTGTAGCACCCGACCTGATATGCTGGGTAACTACCTCAGGTGAGCCGCTAACCAACGTAGATGTCGATAAGGGCATGGAGGTTGCCGTCATAGGTCTGAAGGCTCATGAGAGGCTGAGAACTGAGAAAGCTCTAAAGGCCTTCAAGCACCTCTACAGTGAGGTAGGATTTAATATAGAGTACAAACCTATTGAGGAACTAATTAAGTAGGTTTTTCTCTTAATTATTTTACTCTTCAAAAACTACATTTAAGTTCATTAATCTAGCTAGGTAAGTGAGCTCCTTAATCCAGTCACCGTAAACCATAACCCTGTGAAGCGGTGCTTCGTAGTTCCACAGCATCTTCTCTACATTCTTAGCAAATGTCTTAACTTTCGTCCTGCAGGCAAGCTCAATTATTGGGACGTCAGCTATCTCCGCCCTCCTAATTATGAGCTTCTTGAAATCTGAAGATATCTGAGCTATCGTGACTACCTGACCTACCTTAAACTTAGTCCTTATGGCTGCAGGCTTTCCAGTTTCGTCGTGGATATCTATAGCGTAGGGTTCGCCCTCACTGCTGTAGCCAGCCATCTTAGTAGGTGCTGTGCAGTGAGCGTAAGTTACTGACCCGTCCTTAAAGTCGAATACCGGGTCATTGATCCAGGCTGGCCTGCCAGCTAGGTACTTGAAGATTATCTGAAGTATGAGTGAGTTCAAGTCTGCTTCGCATGCAGCAGGCACTCCCTGATCATTGAGAAGGGTTATCGCGATACATGGGGTTGCAGGTAGTGCATTGAGGTCTTCTAACATGATGGTGAAGTCATTTATGGTGAATGCTGTAGCTCCCTTCTCCTCAATTAGCTTCTTAGCAGCTAGGTAGAGCTTGACTCCATTAACGACGTCGCCAATCTCGATGCCATCCCTTACCCAGTATGCTCTATCAATGAGTGACTTAGCTATTGCTCTAGCCTCACTTTCATCTACCTCCGAAAACTTCTTTAAGAGCTCCCTGTAGTCTACGAACTCAAGGTTTAAGACCTCCTTAATCTTCTTAAAGTATTCTTCGCTATATGCTCTGTCTCCAGCGTAGATTTCTGATTGATGCAGTTTTTCTAGGGATAGCTCACTGGGTGTCGATACGACTAATACCTTGGTTCTTTTGAGCTGTACGTATGAGTAGAGTACCTTGATAGCTCTGATTAATTCACTCTTATCGCTTGATGTTACAGGTAAGATGGATCTTCCTTCCTTAACAAGCGCTGATATTTCTGGCCACGCTAAGCTGTGGTAGGGCTCAGTAAATACTACTGTCGCCTTACTGAGCTCTCTCACGGTGCTGAAGAAGAGCTTGTAGTTAAGGCTAGTTGTCAGGATGTATATTACTACACCATCAAACTCCCTCGACATCTCAGCAACATTTCTAAGGTCTTCATGGGACTTAACCCACTTCTTCACAGTAAATACTACGTCCCCGCCAAGTAGCTCAACCCACCTGTCAGACTCCTTAATTAGTTCTGAAATTCTTTCTTCAGGGTTGAAGTCGTACTGAGGCCAGGCTAGGAGGGGTTCGCTACCTCTCTTCTCTTTAGCAAAGAATAGGAGAGCTAACTTAGTTACCCCTGCAGATCTTCCTCTAGAAGCCACGCTATCACTTAACAATGGAGATGCAGCACCAGCTATAAATATTATATTAAAGAATTGAGTTGAGTGTAATGAGCACTTGATTTAGGTGCTCATTACTCAATTCAAAAATTGAGGTAGTCTCGGAAATATTCTACTTTATCGAACGCTATTTCTAAGGTTTAGTATTATATGGATTAACGTATCTGAGTTCTTGGTGCAGCATCTAGTGCAGCACTTAAGCAGAGCTGAATTAGTAGCTGTAGCTGCGGTAGTTACTACCGGCCTCCTGCTCAGGATTCTGCCGCTCCCTTACTCAGCAGGGTCTGATTTAGCTCAATTCGCTGGCTTCGCTGACACGTTCCTCCGTTACGGGCTGTGCTTTTACTCTCATGCTGAAGCATCACACTGGACGTCGGAAGGGTGGCCCTACAATTGGCCTTACATCTACGGCCCCATCTGGGTAGCTATACTAGCAGCGATAAGGTGTGGAGTACATTCAGAAGTCGTGGCTACTTTCTCAGGCAGCACGTACAAGGTCTACATACCTATGGATTGGGCGTTAGCTGTTAAGTCTGTTATAGTAGTGTTTGATGTCGCTTCAGCCATCCTTCTCTACATATTTGTCAGGAGGTACAGGAGCTGGCTTTACGCAGTTTCCGCACTAGCAGCTTACTTCCTCAATCCCATCACTATATACGTCAGCGCTATATACGGGATGTTTGACCCCGTAGCGCTAGCTCCTCTTCTTGGGTCACTCCTTCTAGTTAGGAAAAATAGCCTAGCTTCTGGCGCCCTAGCAGCTCTCTCAGTCTTAACTAAGCAGATATTCCTGCTGCCTGCGGCGACCCTACTGCTAGGGCTCACACTATTCGACAGAAGAGCTACTAAGTCCTTTACTGCAGGAGCACTTCTTGCTATCATAGCTATCTTACTGCCCTTTATGCTAGCATGCCCTCAATCAGTACCTCACATGATTAACTTAGCTCTATACTCTGCAAGTACCTACTACGTTAGGCCTCTCCCCTACTCATTTAACGGTATCTCAAGCCTGGCGACATACCTTCACGACTATATGGGGGTTAATGCGATGCTACTAATTGATATGTGGTATGTCCCGTTCGTGATTCTCTACGCCCTAGTTGTAGTGTACCTGCTGAGAAGCCGGAATTATGTAGCTGCTGCATGCTTAAGTTACGTGGTCTTCACAGCTGCATACTGGAGGGTTAACTACCAGTACTTTGTAGGGCTAACAGCTCTGCTCATCATCTTAGTAAGCTCTGCAGAGCTGAAGTGCCTGAGCAGGTTCTCAGCTACTGCTGTAGTAGCTCTGGCTGCTTCATGGGTCTTCATGTATCCAATAAGCTGGTGGTTTAGAGTTCATGTGGCAAGCCCGAACTATGAAGCAATAAGCATACTGGACAAGCTGTCACTGCACATTCTAGACTTTCCGGCTTACGTACCTTACGCTCTCACACTGACGCTACTGCAGTATATTCTAATAGTTAGTTCAGCTACGTGTTCGGTGAGGGCAGACCTAAACAGTAGAGGACTGCTGCGCAATAAAGGTGCGGGCACACTTACAGCAGCTCCAGGACCTTTCCCCAGCTCTACTCACTCCTAGCTCAGAAATACATTAATAAGTCAGGGGTGCTTCAAAATTGACGGGAACATACATGAGTGATGCTTCCATGATCCTGCACCTCGACTTTATTAAGGAATTAATTATATCTACAGCTTACTTGATCCCACTCATAGTTGTCTGGAGGCTGAAGAGCAGGTCACCAAACAGTTTGGCTGGCCCGCTGGACTACGTGCTAGCGGGCTTCATGGTCGGCTTCCTAGTTAGGATTGTGGGCGGCTTGATCCGCGACTACGTTATACAGCTACCAATACTTCCGATCAAGCTCCACGAGGAGAGGGTGTCCCTTGAACTTGCAGGGCGAATTACAGCACTATACAATATTTCATTCACTGTAGCGTACATTGTGACGCTATTCATCACTCTCCTTCTTGTGACGTACGGAATATACAGGTTAGTAATGGTGTCAAGGGAGAGCTGATGCTGCTGTACACTAATATTAGGTATGGATTAATTTACAGATAATGCGACATGGCAGGTCATAGCTGTAATTTAATTAAAGACTCACTCTTTCACAACATCGAGTATAACGGCTGGACAAACTCTCTTGACACCAGGTATATTCTTCAGGTCGTTGATGATCTTCGTAAATTCTTCATTATCTCTAG
>CAYQIX010000027.1:0-18112 GCA_964417765.1 uncultured Desulfurococcaceae archaeon | reverse complement strand
CTACCTGTGCTGAGCCGCAGAGGCCCAAGCTACCTACTAAGCCAGCAGCTAAGTCACTCAGTATGTCCCCGTAGAGATTTAAGGTAACTATTACCCCAAACCTCTCAGGCTCTTTAACCATGTAGTACGCAGCTGCATCAACAAATACTTCATCTGCTGCGACCCCCGGGAACTCCCTAGCGACCTCAAGGAATACCTCCCTGAATAAGCCGTCACTCACCTTAAGCACATTCGCTTTATGGACAGCCGTTACCTTCCTGAATCCCTCAGCTCTAGCGAAGCTGAATGCGTACCTAATAACTCTCTCACACCCGGCCCTAGTCACTACCTTAGTAGAGAGTGCTACATCCCTAAATCTACCCTCCACACCCGAGTAAAGGCCCTCGATATTCTCCCGCACTATTACGAAGTTGAGGTCCCTGAGTGAGATGCCCCTAAAGCTCCTGAAGGGCCTTACGTTAGCGTATAGGTCTAGCTCCTGCCTAAGCAGTACGTTAATACTCCTGAATGTGCTGGGGCCTGGCAGGGTAGTTAGTGGACCCTTAATGACTGCGTCCAAGCTCCTAATGATCTCTATAGCTCCGTCCTCAAGGAGCTTGCCTGACTTCTTAAAGCAGCTGTATCCTGCATTGATCCTTACTAGCTCGAAGTCCCTATTGACTACCTGAAGGAGCTTGAGTGCGGCATTAATTACTTCAGGGCCTACACCATCACCCTCAATTACGCCTACCCTGTACTTCCTCACCATGGTAGAGCACCGAACTTCTTAATGTACTCGATAATGCCCCCGTGCTTGAGTACTTCGAGGATCTCCCTCGGGTAGGGCTTGAAGCGCTCCTCAACACCCTTACTTAAGTTAACTACAACACCTTCCTCGAGGTCCACTAGCACCTCATCACCGTCCTCACTCACCTTAGGTACCTTAGATGCTGTAACTACTGGCAGTCCTATGTTTATTGAGTTTCTGAAGAATATTCTAGCGAAGCTCTCAGCTACGACAGCGCTTATGCCGACCATTTTGAGGAGGCGTGGCGCGTGCTCCCTGCTGGAGCCCATGCCGAAGTTCCTGCCAGCAATTATGATGTCTCCCTGCCTGACTTTGAGGTGGAAATTAGGGATTACCTCCTCGAGGACGTACGGTACCATGTCCTTAAGGCTTGAGATCGCCTTAAACTTGTACTTACCCGATATTATGTGGTCTGTACTTATGTTGTCGCCTAATCTCCAGACCCTACCTCTAAACCTCAGCCTCACCTCAGGCACCTCAAGAAAGGTACTTCCTCGGGTCGGCTATCCTGCCCTCAATTGCTGAGGCAGCTGCCGTAGCTGGCGACACCAGGTACACCTTACTCTCCTTGTGTCCCATCCTTCCGAGGAAGTTCCTGTTACTAGTTGATACAGCTACCTCACCAGGGCCTAGCAGCCCTAGGTGAGCGCCTATACATGGCCCGCACGTTGAGTAAGCTATGAAGCACCCCGCCTCAGCTATTATCTCTAGTACACCATCCCTCAGTAGCTTGAGGTAAGTCCTCCTCGACGCAGGTACAGCAATGCACCTGACCCCATCCCTCACCTTCCTACCCTTAAGGATCTTAGCTACTGTCAGGAAGTCCTCGTACCTGCCATTAGTGCATGACCCTATGAATACCTGGTCAACTTCAATACCCTCTACTTCGCTCACGGGCTTAACCTCATCTACGTTTGGTGGTTCAGCTACCTGGGGCTCTAAGCTACTTAACTCGAAGGACAGTTCATCACTGTACTCTGCGTTAGGGTCCGCCCTCAGCTCCTCAATATCACCAGCACCTACTGAGGTGAGCCAGCTCCTAAGAACCTCGTCAGCAGGGAAGAGCCCTACCTTAGCTCCTGCCTCAACACACATGTTGCTTATCGTCATCCTCGAGTCTACGGAGAGGTTCTTCAGTGCACTACCGTGGAACTCTACTGCCTTATAAGTCAGTCCATCCGCGCCTACTTCCCCGATTATGTGGAGTATTACGTCTTTACCGCTGACCCAAGGACTAAGCTCACCCTCAAGCACCACCTTAACTGGCTCAGGAACCTTCAGCCACACCTTACCCAGTGCCATAGCAACAGCTATGTCAGTGCTTCCAATTCCTGTCGCGAATGCCGCTAGCGCACCTAGGGTTACTGTGTGGCTATCGGCACCGACAATCAGCATGCCGGGCCTCACGTAACCGTTCTCAGCAACTACCTGGTGGCAGATGCCCTCACCAACGTCAAATAACTTAATTCCAAACTCCCTAGCAAAGCCCCTCATCAACTCATGCACCTTAGCTGCCTTAACGTGCGGCGGCGGGGATGCGTGATCTATAATTAAGAGCACCTTAGATGGGTCAGCGACCCTGTAGAGGTGCGGTTTCTCCTTCATTACCTGAATAGCTAGTGGTGCTGTCCCGTCATGCGCGTAAGCTAAGTCGACATCAGCTACTATGAAGTCTCCTGGCCTTACCCTGCGCCCTACCTTAGCTGAAAGAATCTTCTCTGTTAAGGTCAAGCCGCTCATTCAAGCACCTCAGCCTGCGTTACTTCGCTGCCTGAGCTCAGGGATGTACTTAGCTGCTATCTCAAGGACTTCCTCATCACTCAGCGCTGTCCTCCGGCACCATCCCTCAAATAACTTAATTACCTCGCTGTACACTTGCCTTACCCTAGGGTCCTTCTTCAGCTCCCTTACGCGCTCAGCATCGACTTTTCCGCCGTTGATGCGCGATGCTATCCATAAGGCTATTGCTGACCTACCCGAGTAAGGTGTTATCGATATGCTGTACGGTATCTCCAGGACCGCTAGTGGATTGAATGGGAGGTAGACTCTGGGGTTCTTTACAAGTCCATCAACATGTATTCCTGCTTTAGTTCTGAAGGCGTTCTCACCTACTAGCGGGTAGAACTCAGGTACCCTAAAGCCTAAAGACTTGAGGAGCTCTACAGCATCCTTAATAGCCCTTAAATTAGCTGTCATGTCACTACCTCTAATACCTACATAGTGTACGAGCATTACCTCTAGCGGGCAGTTACCTGCCCTCTCACCGATACCTAGTAGTGTGCAGTTGGATGCTCTAGCACCGTAGAGCCACGCGGCTAGGTGGTTAGCTACGGCAAGCCCTAAGTCGTTGTGTCCATGGAACTCTATCCACTCGCCGGGTACTCCAGCATCCTCAATAAGCCGCCTAAGTACTGCTGGCACACCCCTCGGTGGAGGGATGTCAGGGAGTGGAAGCCCTAGGCCTAGCGTGTCAGCTAGCTTAATCTTAGCTGGGACACCGTACTTCTCGCTAAGCCTCATTAACCTACGGGCAAATGGCAGGATATTCCTTGATAAGTCAGCCCTAGTGAAGTCCTCGAAAGAGCACCTAACAGCTATCCCTGACTTCAGCGCTTCCTCAACAACACTCAGGTACTTCTCGAAGGCCTTCTCCCTACTCAGACCTAACTTAAAGTGTATCTGGTAGTCAGATATCGATGTAAGAACTACCGTCTCGTCGAAGCCTACTTCCCTAACCAGCTTGAGGTCACTGAGCGAAGCCCTAATCCAGCCTACAGGCTTAGGGTACTTGAGCCCTAACTCCTTAATTCTCAGAGCTAGCTCCCTATCCTTAGGCGTGTACAGGAACAGCTCCGTACACTCTATAGCGCCGCCACCACCGAGCCTAACCAGCACGTCATATATCTTAAGGCCTTCCTCAACCGTGAAGGCCCTCCAGCCCTGCTGACCGTCCCGCAATGTAGTGTCAGTGATGATTATGTCCCTACTGGCCCGGGGCACTCTAGGGGGGCTGTCGAACGGGAAGATATCCTCATAGAGCACTAGCCCATCATTCAAAACAATACACCGTAATTCCCTGCATGGGACAGGGCTAATATGATGTGAGTTGATGGAGCCCCCAACTTAATTATTAATGACCATGACGGAAACAGCACTAATTATAATGAATTAAGTACGGAATCCTGCGCCCAGCTGAGTAAGTCAGGTAAAGCACTATGCAGTTCAACTACTGTACTGACTGCTAACAATCGCGATTGCATTAATTGGGGAGCTATTGCGGCGATTTTACACTACCTCCAGACTCTGAGTATTATCATCGTGTTGGTTCCTGCGACTCCCGGTACTGACCTTATCTTGTCTATGCACTTATTGATTACGTCTATGTTCGGTGCCCTAAGCAGTACCAATATGTCATTTTCGCCGGTCACTTCGTAGACCACCTCGACGCCCTCGATCTTAACTATCTCCTTCGACACCTCAGGTACGGGCTTAGGCGGCGCTGTCCTAACTAGGACTGCAGCCCTCACTTCATTAGTTAGCTCGTACTCTATAGTGAACTTCTTAATTACGCCAGCTTTTCTGAGTTTCTTGAGCCTCTTCCTTACTGCTGACTCACTAATACCTAGCTCCTCAGCTAGCCTAGCGTAGGACATTCTAGCGTTTTCCTTCAGCAGCTTAAGGAGCTGCAGGTCTATTTGGTCTAGCTCAACCATAGCTAGCACCTCACGAGGGTCCCGCACCCGCTTAGGGCGTGCGTGATAGGCCTATCTACAAGGCCTGAAGAAATAATTACCTTCTTAATACCTGACTCGAGCACCTCCTTAACCATGAGGAGCTTCCTGTTCATCCCGTAACCTACCTTCTTAACTAATTCATCTATCTCGCCGACCTTAATTTCCTTAACTACCTCACCATTAATTAGCACGCCGTCCACGTCAGTAAGCAGTACTAGATCCTCTGCCTTCAGCTCCCTAGCTATCGCGCACGCTGCCTGATCCCCGTCAACATTGAGCAGTGTCCCCTCACCGTCTATAGCTAGTGGGGCTACGACAACTACGTATCCCATATTGAGTAGCGTCTTAAGTACCTCGGTATTAACACTCACTATCTTCCCCGTATAGCCTCCTTCAATAACTCGCTTCCTTCCCCTCTCATCAAGTACTATAATCCTCTTCTTCCTCTCAGCTAGCAGGAGGCCTCCGTCAGCACCTGATAGCCCTACAGCCCTAACACCAAGTGACATAAGCCCAGCAACCACCTCCTTATTGAGCTTGCCAGCCATAACCATAACGTAAACCTCTAACTCCTCTCTGCTAGTATACCTACTCCTGATACCGCTCGGTGAAACAACGAACTTAGGCTCAACACCTAATTTTCTGGAGTACTCAGTAACTACGTCACCCCCGCCGTGTACTAAGACCACCTCGCGATCCTTAGAGACTTCAGCTAAGTCCTTAAGCACGCCCTTAAGGTTCCTCACTACCGCTCTACCACCGACCTTAATAACTAGAGCCATAGCCCACACCTCACGCAGGCTTTAGCGGAGGTATTCTAAGGCCCTCTACCTCACGATATCCCATAGCTATGTTGAATGCCTGGACAGCCTGCCCTGCAGCACCCTTAACTAGGTTATCAATAGCTGCGAATGATTTAACTATGCCTAAGCGCTCCTCGAGAGCGAAGCTTACGTCAGCAAAGTTACTCCCTAGGACGTACTTAGGGTTAGGGTACCTGTGGGGGGAACTACGCACTAGCCTAATAAAGGGCTCCCTGCCGTAGGTGAGTACGTAGAGCCTAAGTAGGTCCTGCGCGCTCACCTCCTTAGTTAGCCATGAGTATGCAGACGCTAGAGCCCCCCTAACACTCGGTACTGCATGAGGTGTTAGCGATACCTTAACGTCCTTACCGGTAACTAACCTCAGCTCCTGCTTGACCTCAGCTGCGTGCCTGTGCCCCTCAGCTGAGTAGGGCCTCACACTCCCCTCCCTCTCAGGGTGGTGGTCAGGTAGTGAGGGCTTAGAGCCTGCCTCACTGCTGCCTGCCTTAACATCAACTACTACCCTGTTCAGATCTATAACATCGCCCTTAGCTAGGGGCAGTAGCGCGAGTATAGATGCTGTAGCATTACATCCTGGAGCAGCGATTAGCTGCGCACCCCTAAGCTCATTCCTGTGAACTTCCGGTAAGCCATAGATTGCCTTCTTGAGGAGGTCTGGGTATGGGTGCTCGAAGCCGTACCACTCTCTGTAAGCGCTCGGGTCCCTCAGCCTGAAGTCAGCGCTTAAGTCAATAACCCTGAGGCCTACTTCAAGTAGCTTAGGCACGTACTTCAGTGAGACACCATGGGGTAGTGACAGGAATACCGCATCAGCCTTCTTAGCTATTAGATCTAGGTCTAAGCTGCTAAAGCGCAGCCCCCTATAGAGGCTCCTCAAGTTAAAGTGTACGTAGTGGATAGGCTTTCCAGAATGCTCCCTCGAGGTAGCTACAGTAACCTCAACTTCTGAGTGAGTAGCGAGTAGCCTGAGCAGCTCGCCCCCAGTATATCCTGAAGCACCTAGCACAGCTACCCTAACCACTCCAATCACCAAGCACTAGCCATATCTTGCTGGGGCAAGGTTATTAAACATTGAAAATTTTGGTTGGTGCGGAATCAGAACTTAGAATAATAGGCAGTGTGCGGAATCAAATACAGAATACATGTTAATGGAGCAAGTTCCGATAAAGAAATATTTTTAACGATAGCCGGATCCTTAACAAGAGGTGGTTTAAGGATGAGGTTGAAGTGCCCTATGTGCGGGTTGGAAGTAGATGTACCTGATGATGCGATATCTGGCGAGATAGTGGAGCATGAGTGCGGTGCTGTCTTAGAGGTTGTTCAAGGTAATGGTAGTATCTCACTAAAGCCCTTAGAAGGTGTTCAGGAGGACTGGGGAGAGTAGGAAGTTCCTAGGTGCTGCTGAGACATGGTAGTTAAGGTTGCGGTTGCCTATGACATACTGAGGTGGGAGGAGAAGGCAATCATTAACGCACTGAAGAGCGCCGGAGCTGAGGTACTGCCGATTCACTTAGAGGTAACTGCAGTGGAGTTAGGGAGTGATGGCTCAGGTATCGATGCTGACGTAGTGCTCCAGAGGTCTACTAGCCACTACCTAGCCCTAGAGTCCACAGTAGCTCTCGAGGGTCTCGGCCTAAGAGTGATTAACTCATCAAGAGCAATAGCTGTAGCTATTGATAAGGTGTGGACTGCCTCACAATTGAGAGCTCACGGAATACCTACGCCAGTAACAGCTATTGCGTTCAGCCCCGACGCAGTATTTAGTGCTGCTGAGGAGATAGGGTATCCGGTAGTCATTAAGCCAGTAAGCGGTAGCTGGGGGAGGATGGTCTGCCTAGCTAGAGATGAGGAGGAGCTCAGAGCTATTGTAGAGCACAGGAGGTACTTACCAGGAATTAACTCTAGGGTATTCATAGTGCAGGAGTACGTCAGGAAGCCAGGCAGGGACTTAAGGGTGTTCGTAGTCGGCGGTGAGGTCCCTACAGCTATTTACAGAATAAGTGACCACTGGGTAACGAATACTGCAAGAGGAGGAAGAGCGGTTAAGGCTGAGGTGGATCCTGAACTTGAGGACCTGGTACTGAAGACTGCTGATGTCATCGGCGGCGAGGTCCTAGGTATTGACGTTTTTGAGGACCCTGAGAGGGGTTACTTAGTGAATGAAGTTAATGCAATGACGGAATTCAGAAATACCGTCAGGGTTACCGGCTGCAACCTACACGTAAAGATAGCTGAGTACGCTATAAGGGCAGCTAAGAGGTAGGGAGCTATGCTCAAGTACCTGAGGTTCTATGAGGAGAGAGGCGTCAGGATTGAGAAGGCACTAAACCAGTATGTATGGGACTCTGAAGGTAGGAAGTACCTGGATCTGCACACAGGACATGGAGTAGCTTTTTTAGGGCATAACAACCCGCACATAATTAATGCACTAACAGCCCAGCTAGGTAAGTTAATGACGCTATCGACATCATTCAGTACCTCAGTAATGGACGAGATGCTCGATACGCTATCTAAGGTAGTACCCAGTAAGTTCGAGTACGTCGTACTACTCAATAGCGGGTCTGAGGCAGTGGAGCTAGTCCTTAAGATAGCTAGGAGAGTAACTGGGAGGAAGTCATTCATAGCATTTACGGGGTCATTCCACGGCAGAACATTAGGCGCACTCTCAGTCACTCATAACCCTAGGTACAGGAAGGCATTTGAGCCACTAGTGCCTGGAGTTAGGTTCGGCAGGTTTAATGATGCAGGCTCCCTTGACAAGCTGATTGGTGAGGACGTAGCAGCAGTAATAGTTGAGGTTATTCAAGGTGAAGGAGGAGTTAATATCGCGTCCGAGGAGTTCATTCGGGAGTTAAGGAGGAGGACCTATGAAGTAGGTGCTCTACTCATTATAGATGAGGTGCAGACAGGATTCGGAAGAACTGGTAGGGTCTGGGCTCACAGGCACTACGGTATTGAAGCAGATATTCTTCTAGGTGGGAAGGCACTTGGCGGGGGGTTCCCGGTAAGCGCTGTCTTCATACCTGAATATGTCACCTCAAGATTAGTTAGGGGTGACCACGGGAGCACGTACGGAGGTAACCCACTAGCTTGTGCTGCTGTAAAGGCTGCTGCTGAGGTGCTAATTAAGGACTCTGTACCAACGAAAGCTATGCTGAGAGGTGCTGAACTCCTTAAGCTCCTTAAGGATGAGCTAGAGGACCTCGAGGTAGTGAGGGAGGTTAGAGGAGTGGGACTAATGATAGGCATAGACCTTAGGTTCCTGCCATGGCCGGTCCTCAAGTGTGCTCAGAAGAAGGGTGTGCTGCTCCTTAAGGCAGGCACGACCGTAGTCAGGCTCCTGCCGCCATACATGATTGAGAGAGAAGACATTGGGTGGTGCGTCAGTGTCATTAAGGAGTGCGTTCAAGAACTTAGTAATGGAGTTACTCGTAGAGCTGCTTAAGGCTTACAGCCCTACATTTCAGGAGAGTGAGGCAACTGAAGTTCTCAAGGAGTTCACTGAGAGCAAGCTAAACTTCGATACCGTACACACCGATAGCGTAGGCAACCTAATAGCCTCCTATGGGGAAGGAAGTGTATCAGTAGCACTCATAGGCCACATAGATACTGTGCCTGGCTACATACCAGTCCGCACCGAAGGAGGCACTATCTGGGGTAGGGGCGCTGTAGATGCTAAGGGGCCCCTAGCAGCTGCTTTCGTAGGTGCTTCACTAGCTAGAGAGATGATTGCTGATGAGGAACTTAAGGTCTATGCTATATCGCTAGTGGGTGAGGAAGGTCCTAGTCATGGAGCGTGGAATTTAGTGAAGGAGGACTTCAGATCTGATTACGTAGTAATTTGTGAACCGTCTAATACTACCGACGTAGTTGTCGAGTATCGAGGTAGTGCCTTAGTAGTTATCAGGTGCTACTCTAAAGGCGGACATACCTCAAGCCCTCACGCAGGCGAGTCAGCCTGCGACAAACTAATAAGTACCTGGATTGCTATCAAGGAGTTGTTCTCCGGTACATCAGCAAGTGAGTTCACGTCAGCACTGACTAGGCTGGCTTGTGGCGAGGGGGGCCCTGTACTACCTAGAGAGGGCTTCATGGAGGTTAATGTTAGAGTACCTCACGGGTATGGAGAGAGCGACTTCAGAAAATTAATTAGCGAATTAAGCTTGCCGAAAAACTGCTACCTCACCATAACGTCATTTACCGAGCCCGTTAAAGTGCCAGTAAATAGCCTAATTGTTAGGGCTACCTATAGGGCGCTCCTTAAGCAAGGCATCAGACCTAGACTAGCCAGGAAGTTAGGTACTAGCGACATGAATGTGCTTTACGACAGAGTAAGTAATGAAATAGTAGCCTACGGTCCAGGAGACCCAGCGCTATCCCACAGCGACGAGGAGTATGTAAGAGTTAGTGACTTAGTGTTAGGAGCGCTCATATATGCTAACATAATTAAGGAGTTGAGTGAATTATCTACAAGGAGGTAATTAGGGAAGATCACTAATTATATGTGGTGATGAGTTGGGTTCCTTCACCGAGTGATGAGGTGGAGGTCCGGGTTCTGATTACTACGTAAAAACTACGTATACTTTATATTTTGTCTTGAGTCACTTTATACAGTAGTGAAACACGCTAGAGAGGTAGATGATGGGTTACGAGTACGCTAAGCTTAGATCGAGACTCTTTAGTTCTGTTAAGAAGATACTGCAGTCTATTTCAGTGGTAGAGTATGTTGTTGCGAACACCACGCTCAGCAGGCCGGGGGACCTCGACTGCACCGTAAAGTACAGCAGATACAATGTCACGTTCAGGTTCAAGATACCTAGTGAGGGCTTCGACATTGATGACTTGGTGGTTCTCTGTATTGAGTCTGCTAGGACACGTTCTAGACTGCTGGAGAGCGCTTTCTCATTCATAATATTCTTGGCTATAATGACTGCTTGGTACATTATCCCGCCAAACGCGCCGGACTACCTTAGGATTGCGCTACCTATACTTGTCGTAATGCTCGGTGCCATAATATCAGTAATCTCTAGGGCTAGGACTATGATCTCTAAGCGCCGCCTCAGAACGCTTAAGGAGGGGTATAAGGTACTTACTGTGACTGACGGCTTGAGCTCCGAGGTTTATAGGATGATGACTGACCTAGTAACAGAGCTGCTGGCAGCATGCGGGAGATCAAGGAAAGCAGCAATGAAGAGTGAGGAGGTGCTTACGATGATTAGAGAAAAATATCCTCAAGTACATAGCATGCTAAATGTCGTCACCGTAAGCAAGATGAAAAAATAAAGCTTGCTATATTATTGTAGTTTTATAACTCAAGTACCTTCTTAAGTACTGCTTTATACACAAATACTCCAATAGTGAATATTATAGCTGCAGCGGCTATGACTACTGGTGTCTTAGGCAGTATAGCATCTATTCCGAGACCGTAGCCCAGTACTCTCCTAGCAGTATCTACGGCTATTGTTGCTGGATTAACTAGTGCGAAGGATTTTAGTGGCTCAGGGAGGTATTCAGGCTGCGGCCACCACATACCTGAAGTAAACATGTAAGGGAATGCTATCGCCATAATGATTGCTCCTGCCGTCCTTGAAGTCTTAGCTACGATGCTTATTATGAGTCCTATGCCTATGAAGAATATCGCAGCTAGTATGAGGTGTAGTATAGCGAGCCAGGATGCGGGATCTAGGGCGTTGAAGTGCATTCTAGCTCCGACGCCTAAGCCCACTAGGACTGTAGCTATAGCTGATAGTGTAATTATTGCTAGGCAGCTGAGCGTCTTACCTGCTAGTAGCTCGAGAGGCGTAATAGGTGATGCCAGCAGCCTGTGTAGCGTTCCCTTCTCCCTTTCCTCAACAACTGCTGTAGAGCCTACTGAGAGACCCGAGAATAATGCCTCAATACCTATGACGCTGATGACCATGAACCCAAGTACGTCAGCCCTACTCACTAGGTTCTTAGGCTTAACGACTTCTACCGACGTATTGATCGGGTTGGCTAGGCCCAGTATCCAACACTTAGCCATGCTTAAGTTGAAGTACTTACCGTAAGGTGAGCTAGCAGTTATGTTTTCCGCATATATCTCCATGTACTTAATAGCTATCTCAGCCCTCCTAATAGCAAACTCCCTAGTAAACCTGTAGAGAAAGCCCTCAACAATGCCTCTGTAGGTTGAGGCAGTTGACGGATCTCTGTAGAATATGTAAGCTTTGAGGTTCGTCGGGAACCCCATAGTTACGTTTCGACTAAAACCTTCAGGTATGTAGAATGCTGCATCGAGATAGCCGCTGGATAGGTTAGAAATCATCTCACTGAAATTGCTGAACTCCTTAACCTTGAATAGCTTTGATGAATTTAAGGCACTTACGAATATCTTACTGAAATTCCCTGTATCAGCGCTATAGACTCCTGCTTTCAGAGTTATCTGGGTGGGGTTAGGCACCCACACAAACGCCGTCAGCAGGACTAGTATGATAGGGAATATGATTGCCCAGAATATAACTGACTTGTCCCTCAGTGATAGCTTGAGGTCCTTGCTGGTTAATGCAAGAATTCTCTTTATCGACGCCACCTCACATCAGCCCCCTACCAGTCAACTTAAGAAATACATCCTCAAGCGTGGGCTCAGACACCTTAATAGTGAGAGGCTTTACTCCAGCTCGCAGGAGTCCTTCAATAACCCTGGGCAGCTGGGTCACGTAATCTTCGAGGTACATCCTGAGCGCTGTGTCCTTGATGAGTACCTTGCCGCCAGAGCTGTAGGGTCTAGCTACTTCTTCTAACTCAGGCTTAGGGTTAGCTACCTCAACCTCAATGATAGTTAGCTCACCTACCCTCTTCTTCAACTCATTAGGAGTGCCAACAGCCACTATCCTGCCCTCATTCATTATCGCTACCCTATCAGCTAGCGCCTCAGCCTCTTCTGTATAGTGGGTAGCCATCACAATGGTCTTACCTAACTCCTTCAGCTCCTGTAGTATTTTCCACAGCTCCCTCCTAGAGGAAGGATCAAGGCCTGTTGTAGGCTCATCTAGAATCAGTAGCTTAGGGTCGTGAATTAGTGACGCAGCAATACTCAGCCTCTTCTTAAGTCCACCAGAGTATTTACTGACTCTCCTCTTAATGTGTTCTTCAAGGCCAAGCAGCCTTACATATTCTCTAATCCTCTCTTCAGCTACGCTCTTAGGTATCCCATAGAGTGACGCGTAAAACATCAGGTTTTCTAGGCCAGTTAATTCATCGTAAACTATGGTCTCCTGAGGTACGTATCCAATTAAGCTCTTCACCCTAACTGGCTCCTTAAGCGTATCTATGCCGAATACTCTTACCTCACCGCTTGAGGGCTGAATCAGCCCTACAGCTATCTTAAGCAGGGTTGTCTTGCCAGCACCATTAGGTCCTAAGAGAGCAAATAACTCACTCTCTTCAATCTCTAAGCTCACATTCTGAAGCGCTACCACGTCTCCGTAGCTCTTACTGACGTCCTTGAAGGTTAATGCCTTCAGCAAGCCGTACACCAACAAAATAATGCAGGAGTAGTTTATATTGACTTATGTTATTCTGTACCACAGAACCTCAACACACTATGTATTCAGTATGTGTGCCAGTTAAGTGGGGTGCGCGCTTGAGCACTGATGTTAGGGAATTACTTGACACACTAAAAGAAGTTGAGAAAAAGCTCATAGCAGTTCATGACGTCAGGATAGGCGTAATTTACTTAACTTGGGGCATCGCATTAGCTGGGTTCGCAATACTTCAGTCTGTAATGATGGGAGTCATCCCTTATAGTGCCACAATCACTTACGTGTCAATTACGCACTGGGCTGCAGTAACTGCCCTAGGGGCAGCAGCTTCAATGAGATTAGAGAGAATAATGCAGGCCTACATGAGCAAGCACAGCAGGTCACCATCAAGAGCTAGCTGGCTAGTGAGGCTCATCAGCATAGCTGGCTGGGTAACTGCCGCAATCGTAGGTTGGGTAATTGTGCCGATACTGCTCGGGCCGCACCTAGCTCCAGCTGGGTGCCTCATATTCTTAGCTGTAGGTAACTTCTCCGTGTATGCAGCTGTAGTAGTTGGTTACGGAACGCGGGCTAACTCCATAGCTACTGCATCCGCTGGCCTCGCGCTCCTCAGCATTCCTTCAGGCCTGCTAGCTAGCATCAGCTACACTGCTGCATGGGACTTCACTGTGGCATTAGCTACCATGGTGTATCTCCTCGTCTCCATGCACCACTTCAGGCGGTCTATCCACATATTGTACTGAACAAGATGTCCGATATATGCGTGAAGGTGATGTGGATGAATTACTGAGAACCCTCAGAAAGAGCGTGCTCGGAGCTCCAGTGAGGTTAGCTATAATGATCTACTTGATCAGCAGAGGTAAGATGTACTTCTCAGATTTGCTGAAGACCCTAGACGTAACTCCCGGAAACCTCTGGAGTCACTTGAAGAAACTTGAAGAGGAGGGAATGATCGTCACTAAAAGAGTTTTTGCGGTAAGACCCAGAGTTCAGGTAGTGATTACTGAGAAAGGTATCAGCGAGACAATTACCTACATTAGAACAATTAGAAAGGTACTTGAAGAAATTGCTGAAGAATAGCATGTAGGTGCTTGAAAAGTGGCGGTTGCCTGTTTTGGTTGTCTACTAATTGCGGGATTTAATTATTTTTAGTATTCTGGGCAGGAGCTCCCATCCATGCTCTAGAATGCCGAGGGAGCCCTTCATACACTCCTTTTCAGTTAGTTTAGTAACTTCATCAGGCTCTACTCCCTCAAACATCAGCGCTACTGGGACAGGGTCTTCGGTGTGGGTCTTCACTGTCGGTGGCGTCGCGTGATCAGCTGTTACTAGAACAGCCACGTCACTGCTCAATTCCTTAAGTAGTGGTACTATGAAGTACCTATCTATGTCCTCTATTCTCTCCTTCTTAAGTACTTGGTTTCCATCGTGCCCAGGCTCGTCAGGTCCTTTTAAGTGAATGTACAGTATGTCGTGTGTTTCAAGAGCTTTAAGTGCTAGATCTAGCCTGATGCGGTAGTCACGCTCAGGGCTACTAGTAGGAGGCGGTGCTTCCATGACATCTGCTCCGAATGCCCTCCCAATACCTAGCTCTATAGGCATCTCAGCTATTAAGGAGAATTTCAGACCGTACTTCTCAGTAATGGGTTCAGCCTTTGGGAGCTCTCCACCAGCATCTCTGAGCAGAAGCACATTCGCTGGCAGCTCCCCCCGCTTCCTCCTCTCCACATTTACTGGGTGCTGGTCAAGCATCTCTACGACTTTTTCAGTAAATTCATTCACAAGCTCTGCAGTGAGTCTCGCTTCAGGGGTGTCGTCTAGTGGCCTAACTCTCTTGACATACGGTTTGTACGTCTTGATGGCCACGCTTACGAGGCCCTTCCTCCCATATGCTGGGTCGGTGTTTTCGACTAGGGGGGATAGTCTATGTGACTCACTGCCTATTATAACTACTGCGCGGTGGCCTATTGTAGCCTTGACCCTCACGTACCCTCCGCGACTTAACTTCATGCCATCTACTTCTTCTGCCAGCACCCTAGCCTCCTCAGTCCTTAGGGTGCGGCCGACCCTCCTATCAATTATTCTTAATGTCTTAGGGTCTATGGTAGCGAAGTTAGCTCTAAAAGCTACCTCATACCCCTCCTTAAAGGTCATGCCAGCACCCAGTGCCTCGAGAGGTCCTCTCCCTGTGTAGCACTTGAATGGGTCGTACCCTAGGAGGGAAATTACGGCTGCATCACTTTCAGGCGCTATGCCCTTACCTATAGGGTACATTAAGCCGCAGACCCCTCTCTCAGCTACGTAGTCGAGTCCTGGCTTATGAGCTAGCTCTAGAGTAGTTACTTCATCACTTAACCTGTCTGCCATCCCATCGAGAACTACGTAGAGAAGCTTAACCATGCGGGCACCTAGGTATAGTGTGTAGTGAGCGATTTAAGTTTACTTAGCTTTAGGTGGCGCGGGGAGCTCCTAGAAAGACCTCACCCAGCAATTGCGCGACTTATCATATACGTAGTGAACTGTAGGGTAGGAGAGCACCACCTTATCCAGCGGCTCCACCTCAGCACCCATGTACCCACCTATGAAGTCCCACAGTTCATTAATTACTCCTTCATCTCCCTCAACACTCCTCTCCTTAATTACGTAGTCATCACCAGCACTGCTGAAGTATATCAGCTTCAGCGGACCTAAGAGCGCGAAAACGCGCGCCTGAACCTCTACATGCTTTTTAGGCTCCTTCTCTATATCGAAGCTTTTGAGCTCGTAGAAGACGTTGTTGAATGGGTCGTAGAAGTCTGGCTGAGCATAGACGCCCCTGTACTCACTCCCTCTCTCAAATATTATTACGTGAGTTCTGGGCCTGAGGTACTTCACGTATGGACTCGATGCCCAGCACTGCAACATCTTCATGAACTTCCTCGAGAAGCGCTCTATGTCACTCTTACCCAACTTTATTCCGCTCTGGCCGAGTTCATGTACGAACACGTCTAGTGCACACCTCAGCACCTCACTTAACAGTAAGTCACGGCTCTTGTAATGATAGTAATTGTACTGTGCTACAGCAACGTCAAGGGCCTTTCCAAACGCAATGTCAACTACGTCACTCACTTCCGGTGCTACAGCGTGAACGTAAGCGTACGTAGGCACCAGCTTCAGCACTCTACCCTCTCGCAGATCAGTCCCCCTCAAGACATGAAGTTGATTTAAGCATTTTATGGATTCTAAATAAGGTTTAATTGCTTTTCCAACTCATCGAACACTCGTTCCACAGCTTAGTATTATATAGAATGAAGTGAGTCTGTTCAACGGTGAGTGCATGAGCAGTCGCTACGCACCAATCATCCTGGTTGTTCTGGTGCTAGCTGCGTCAGTAGCATTTACAGTAACTCAGACATGGCCGAGCACCCCCACCTACACCACCCCCTCAAGCAATTACACAGTAAGCCAGCCTAGCTCGAGCACTACTCACCACACCTCCTCTAGTCCAATACAGGCTACTACTGCATGCACAACCACCTACTCACAAACCCAAACGCAGGAAAGCAGTACTTGGATCAGGAAGTTTAGCTCATATAGTGAGCTGGCTGACTTCATTGAGAAGTCCTACGTAAGTAGTGCTTACGTCCCAGCATCCCTTCCCAAAATCGCAACGTTAGAAATGCCTGGGCTGACACCTATGTACTTACCTCCCGCCACAGCTACTGTTACAGTGCCAACCGCGGTAAGAGCAGCCCTAGAGACTTCCGGGTCTGAAGTAGGAGTTTACGCAGGCAAGGTAAGGTACTCGAAAACAAACATCCAGGTTCCTGGAGTTGATGAAGCCGACATCGTCAAGTGCGATGGGAAATTCATCTACGTAGGAACTCCTAACTCAATTTACGTAGTAAAGGCGTTTCCTCCTGAGAACAGTGGCGTGACTGATGTAGTTAGACTAGGTGAGAGATCAGTAGTTAAGGGCTTATTCGTCTTAACTAACGAATCTACACGGAAGTTAGTGGTCATTACCTCAACAACGTACTGGAAGTATGTACCACTTACTGAGTCTATTGAGCTCCCTTCAGTAACTGTCACCCGCACCACACGCACTGCTACCTTACCAATTGTCACACCGCCAGAGACAGCTACTACGACTAAGGTAACCACCGTGACAGTAACGGTTACAGCCACTGTACCTCCAATACCTCCTAAGCCTCCGAGAATAGTCATACCTAATACTTCGGTGCTGGTCTATGAGGTGAGCAGTGAAGGTAAGCTGACCATGCTCTCTAACATCACAGTATCTGGTCAGTACGTAACATCAAGGCTAATAGGCGACAAGGTGTACGTAATAACCTCACAGGTAGTCGCTCCCCCAATCGAAGGTTACGGCATCATTCCGCCACTAGTTAATGGCTCTCCAGTAGATCCATCCCTAATAATTTACTTGGGTGCGCCTCCTCCATATACGTATACCTTAGTAGCTGCTGTGGACCTCAGCACTCTGAAGCATAAGGAGCACGTATTCTTGACTGGTAGAAGTGACTGGATTTACGTGTCGACGGGTAACCTATACGTACTGTCTGCAAGGCACGTGTCTATATATGAAATCACGTGGAGTGTCATTAAGGAGCTGCTGCCTGAAATACCTGCCGACATTAGAGGAGTAATTAACTCCATAATGAATAGCTCACTCCCGTATTACTCAAAGATCTCTGCAGCTACTAACATATTTCAGTCGTGGCTCAGGACACTAAAAGGAGATGAAGCACGCGAGTTCGCTGAGAATGTACGTGAGGTAGGGAAGAAAGTACTCAATGGCAGAGTACTGGAGGAGACAGTGATCTACAGGTTCGCTATTAAGGGACTCGACGTAGTTGCTGAAGCAAAAGGTTCCGTGCCTGGCTACGTACTCGATCAGTTCTCGATGGACGAGTACGGCAAGTACTTCAGGATTGCAACAACATCGAGGAGAATCTACATCATGGATAACGCTATCAGCACTAAAACATCAAATAACATCTACATACTAAACATGAACTTGAGTATTATTGGGAAGCTTGAGGAGCTCGCGCCAGGTGAGAGAATATATGCTGCACGATACCTAGGCAGCCTAGCCTACCTCGTCACCTACAGGCGCGTAGACCCACTCTACGGAATAGATCTGAGCAACCCGGAGAAACCCAAGGTTATCGGATATCTCAAAATACCTGGGTACTCAGAGTACCTGCACCCCTACAGAGGGAAGTACTTGATAGGTATTGGTGTAGC
>CAYQIX010000026.1:0-18413 GCA_964417765.1 uncultured Desulfurococcaceae archaeon | reverse complement strand
AGGAAGAGCCGAAATGAGCTTAATGATTAAATTATCCTCGGCTGACTAATTCTGCTATCTATGCTTGATCCAGTCAATTTCGTATGTATTACTTAAAAGTTTTGATTACTGAGTGATAGAGGTATTTGAAATGGCGGTAGTAGTCTCACCGAACCTAGTGCATAAGCACATTAAGACCTCTAACATGCTGAGGAAGGCATGGGAGATACTGGAGAATGATGAAGAGATTCAGGAGATTATTAAGATAGCCAACATAATGGCTGTAGGTAGGCTTAAGTACAACGATCATGGAGTAGTTCACTCTAGGATCGTAGCCGGGTCAGCACTGGAGATTCTGAGCTTACTGCTTGAGTCAGGAATTAAGCCAACTACCCTGGCCTTCGGAACAGCTAGGGATGTCGATGAAGTTAAATTAATTGTGCTATTAGCTGCCTATCTTCACGACATAGGCAATGCTGTCCACAGAATTAATCACGAGTATTTAGGGGCCTTGATGGCTAAGGATATACTCGACAGGATACTGCCGGAGATAGCACCTGAGCTAGGTAAGCGGAAGTACTGTTTAAGGCACGAAATAATGCATGCTATATACGCTACCGAAACACAAACTAATGCTTTAACGATGGAGGCAGGTGTCGTTAAAATCGCTGATGGAACAGACATGGCTGAGGGCAGGGCCAGAATACCGTACAAGCTAGGCAAACTCGATATGCATGCAGTATCAGCTATAAGCGTTAAGCAAGTACTGATCGATAAAGGTGAGGACGTCCCCATAAGGATAGACATAGTGATGAATGATTATGCTGGACTATTTCAGGTTGAGGAAGTACTAAAGCCTAAGATACTGACAAGTGGCCTAGCAGACTACATAGAGGTCTACATACGTGTAGGAGAACAGGTGCAGAAAATAGTACCTTACTCACCTCATACGCAGTAAAAATCCAGCAAATTCTATAATAAAAGAACTAATGTCATCTGGCTCATTTGCTTAGGTACTGGCGCATACTCTCACCCTAGGGAGAAAAGTTTTTATTTTTGCTTCTCACCTTTTGGATAGGGTATCCATATGGTTAGCACGAAAGAAATCGTCGCGCTATCTATTGTAATTATAGTGATTATTTCCGTAGTTTTTGCTGCAGTTCTTTATCATCAAAGTAATGTATTAAGCAGTAGCATTGCTGGCATTAAGGAGAGCTTCCTAGCCCTACAGAATAACTTATCGAAGGTTAATAGTGCAGTTAATGAAGTACGTTCAAGTATTTCGAGCACTAATGAGAAGCTAAATAAGCTAGAGAGTAAGGTAGCTCGTATTGAGGGAGCACTAGCAAACGTAAATAAATCTATGGGTATTACATGGAGTAAGCTTAGTGAATTGAGTACACTATTAGCTACTATAGCAACTAACGTAAGTAAGGTCTCATTAAAATACATCGAGCTTGAAAAATCTTTAACTATCATCAAGGAGTATATTGCGTCATTTAAGTACCCTATGGCAGTGACTGATGCTTTAGGGCGTCAGGTAATAATAGCTCATGAGCCAGAGAGGATAGTTTCAGCAGCGCCCTCTATAACTGAGATACTATTCGCGATAGGGGCTGGAGATAAAGTTGTAGGTGTTGATAAGTACTCAAATTATCCGCCAATAGTAAACGAGCTAGTTAAGAATGGCACCATAGAGGTAATTGGGGGCTTCAGCACTGTTAATGTAGAGAAAATCGCTCTGCTAAGGCCGGATACGGTCTTCCTAACGACAGGGGTTCAAGAAAAGTTCATTAAGGAGTTAGCTAGTATGGGCATTACAGTGTACGTACTCAGCGATAAGTCCATCGAGGACGTATTTACTGATATCCTAATGATCGGCATAATAGTTAATAAGGCAGATAATGCCGTAAAGCTTGTTGATGAGCTGAAGACCAAGCTGATGAAGACCTACTTAACAGTTCGCGAGTACCTAAACAAGACAAATACTCAGCCACTGAAGGTCTACTTTGAGGTATACCCAGATTACTGGACAATAGGGAGGAACTCATTCATTAATGACATCATTATGCTGGCTGGTGGCGAAAACATATTCGGTGACTTTAAGACACCGTATTTCCCGGCATCACCAGAGGAAATAATAATTAGGAATCCAGACGTAATACTGACAACAGCTATGTACGGTAGCTTCGGCCCTCCTGAAAATTTAATAAATAGGATCAAGTCAAGGGAAGGCTGGAGCAATATAACAGCTGTTAGGGAGGGGAGGGTCTACGTATTCAAAGGTACACTAGAGGATATAATGGTCAGGCCAGGGCCTCGAGTGGTACTCGCTGTTGAGGTACTAGCGAGAGTTCTATATCCTGAGGCTTTCAACATAAGTAGCGTACCTAGCGTAATTGATGACAATGTAGTTAAGTCTTGGGACATATGCTTAACTGTTGGAGCAGGTGAATCATCCTGTGTGATGGGCTCAATACAGGAAGCAGCAACATTAGAGAGTACCTAGTTAGGAGACGCAGGCGCTTCATATATGTAGTAGCTTTTTTAACCATAACATTAGTTTGTGCCTCCCTAACACACTTAGCCCTGGGTTCCGTAGTACTTAATCCTCTAGATGTAGCGCTGAAGGGAATCTACCTTATTAGCGGAATATATAGATTTAGGTTATTTAGAATGGTTGCGGCACTGCTTGTAGGTTCGTTACTCTCTACTTCAGGCTTCCTAATTCAGGTATGCACTAGGAACCCCTTAGGTGATCCTTACCTACTCGGTATTTCATCAGGTGCCTTATTCGCAGTCACGCTGACATTTGTATTCCCGCCGCAGTCACCACTGGTATTCATCTTGAGGCCTCTAGCGGCATTCATAGGTGGGTTCCTTGCATACACACTAACGCATGCAATAGCTATGAAGGCAGGGTACACACCAACATCCATCGTGCTTAGCGGTGTTGCAGTAGGTACAACGCTCTATTCGCTCTCCCTACTACCACAGTACCTGATCCTCTTTGACATACACAAGGTATTTGCGTGGTCCATGGGCAGCCTGATAGGGGCTGGACCCATCGAGCTACTTACTTGCTTTGTTATTTTAGTTGGAGCATACGCAATTGCCCATAGATACCTCCCGGTTCTTAATGCCTTAAACGTAAGTGACGACTTTGTTAGGGAGCTAGGTTATGATCCAGGGAAGTTGAGGAGAACTATGACTGGCTTAGCAGCACTCACAGCATCTATATCTGTTGCTTGGTTCGGCATCATAGGCTTCATAGGTCTTGCCGCACCGCATATAGCGAGGAGGCTACTAGGTAGCGGTGATGTAAGGTACGTGCTTCCTACATCCATAATTACGGGCTCTGTGCTGCTACTCCTTTCCGATACTGCAGCCAAGGCATTGTTCTTGCCTCTCGACATGCCAGTAAATATCATTGTATCCGCTATTGGTGGCCCAACATTAGCTATAGTGCTCATGAGGATGAGGAAATATGCTGGTAGTTAAGAAACTTGAAGTATTTTATGGTAACTTTAAGGCTATTAGTAATGTTAACCTAAAGCTGAGGTCTGGATCACTAGTTGCTGTGATAGGGCCTAATGGTGCGGGTAAGTCGACACTGCTTAAGACGATCGCCGGAATGTTAAGTTATAGTGGCTCAATAACTATTGAGAATGTGGAAGTTAGAGAGCTAAGTCCGTGGGAGAGGATAAGGTATGTGACGTACGTGCCAGCTACTATAGCAACGACAGTAGATATTACTGTGGGCGACTTACTCCTAAGTACTGAGGGCGTAGACCTGAGGGCACTTGAAAATTATGTGCGTATGTACGACTTAAGAAACTTACTGAATAGGAGAATATGGGAAGTAAGTACTGGTGAGTTAGAGAGAGCACTAATAGTTAGGGGTCTATCGAGGCTTTCTAAAGTGTACTTATTTGATGAGCTACTTTCTCACATTGATCTTAGGTATCAGATAAGGGTTCTAAAGCACTTAAGGAGGCTAGTAAATGAGGGAAGGCTCGTCTTGGTTGCCTCAAATCAGCTGAGTCCGCTACTTAACTTTACTGACTACGTAGTAGCGATCAGGGCGGGCAAGCTTCTTGCAGCAGGTCCTACAGATGAGGTGATATGTAATGAGTTACTTAAGGAGCTGTATGGCGTTAAGGCGGAGATAATAAGGCATAGGAATCTAATCGATGTAGTGCCCATTGATGAAGTAAAAACGAGCTCAACTTAAGCTAATTCACTGTTAATTACAAACTCCTTAAGTGCTTCATCAAATACGCTGTCAACCTCAAATATCCTATCGTTCCACCCTAACCTAGCGTAGAAATTACGCAGTAATTTAAGAGAAGACAGAACCTTGGTGAAATTCCTCATAATTCCGCCACGTCTCATGTATTAACAACACTTTTATTGTTTCTGCAAAACAGGAAGTAGTGACGTAGAGCCGTGAGCTATGTAAGAAAAAACTTTTGAATCCGGTATCTACGATATTTCTGGGCCCGTCGTCTAGCCTGGTTAGGACGCCGCCCTTACAAGCATAGAAATAGCTAAGAGAGGCGGAGGTCCGGGGTTCAAGTCCCCGCGGGCCCACCACCAGGCGCACTTATATTTTAGTCGCAGCTTAGTTAATTTCTACTAGCTAGTAGTTCATTTAATTTCGAAATAGTGAATATTCTTTAATTACTTACGGTAAGGTAGTTACGGTGAGTAAACGTGGTGTCTCAGGCTGACGATATGTTTGATAGCCTTGTCGAAGAATTTATTCGTAAGCTATTAATGGTCTACCCGCTTATGGGCACTTATTTGGGCCTTCACCAATATGATACATTAGTACCTGATCTAAGTAGGGATGCCTTACTTGAGTGGCTAAGTACTCTGAAGGAGCTAATTAAGAAATTCGAGTGCATTGATCCTTCCTTACTGACTGGTAGCAGAGTTATTGACTACCCAGTTATTCTAAATCAGCTTAAGATAATGAAGATATCATTAGAAGATTGGCCTGTGTGGAGAATGTACCCGGTAGGGGTTAAGGTTGTTGGCGAAGCAGTTTTTCCTATAATCATCAATGACTGGCTACCTCAAGATCATAAGGTAGTGGCTATAACTTCAAGGTTAAGGCAAATTAATAGGTACTTAAGGGCTTCAATCAGGGCTGTTGACGTGCCGTATGCGCTGTGGCTTCAGTACAGCATAATGGTTGCTCAAGGACTAGTAAGTCTCATGGAGACTATTAAGAATCTAGGTAAGGATTGGAGGAGCAGAGAGCTTACTGACGCGGCCGAGAAGGCGAAGGAGTGCATTGTGAAGTCTGTTGAGGAAGTTAAGGGCTTGATAAGCAGAGCAGAGCCAGGCTTTAAACCAATAGGTAGGGATCTCTTCGAAGAGCTACTGAAGCTCCAATTCATTAATGAGTCAGCTGAAGAATTGAAGAAAATAGGGTATGAGGAAGCAAGAAAGTACAGGGCCTTAATGAAGCAGGCGGCTAAGGAAATGGGTGTAGGAAGTATCGAGGAGGGTCTCAGAGTGATTAAGGGAGCGCGTATAGGAGGAATTAATGAATTCATGAGGAAGTATGAGGAGATAATCAGGAAGGTGAGAGTATTCGTATATAATAAGAGAATTGTTGAGTTACCAGAAGGTGAAAATGTAATGCTAGTTCAAACACCTGATTATATGAGGCCAATAATACCTTTTGCCGCCTACCTACAGCCAGAATTGTTCGGTCCTTCACTTACAGGGATTTACTTCGTTACTCAGCCACTAAACGAGGAAATGCTCTCACACCATAATATATATGACGTAATCAATACTGTAGTTCACGAAGCTTATCCCGGACACCATACGCAGCTAGTTATATCTAAGCTGATGGCGCACCCGAGAAGAGCTATAATAAATGCTGTGGACTTTGCTGAAGGTTGGGCGCACTACTGTGAAGAGCTAATGCTTGAGGAAGGCATTGAAAAATCTCCTCAATACAAGCTAAAAGTATGGCATGACGCACTATGGAGAGCGGTCAGGGTGTACTTAGACGTAGAGCTACACACTGAGGGATTAAGCTATGAGGAGGGTGTTAAAAAATTAATGAGAGATGCGTACCTCCCAGAAGAAGGTGCTAGGGGTGAGGTCCTCCGCTACACCTTAAACCCAACATATCAGCTAATGTATAATTACGGCAAGAGAGTCATCAAGTCATTGAGGGAGGAAGTAAAGAAGATACTAGGCCCTAAGTACTCAAACAGTCTATTTCATAGGCTCTTACTTGAGGAAGGTAATTTACCAACTAACATACTCAAGAAAGTAGTTATCAAGAAAGCTATGGAAATAGCTCGGAAGTAAAATTTGCAGTGCATTTTATTAATTCAGTTTACCTTCTCCTTAATGATTTTCTAATAACGTAATTAGGCAGTGCAGAGAAACTATAATTATGATAGTTATGGGAAGGGATGGTTCGCATATCAAGGACCGTGAGAGAAGTAGAACGGAGTTGCTTCTAATAAGTCTAAGTAAACCTACTAGACGGTTAACTCTAGGTAGTATTAAGGAATTAGAGGAGCTTGCGGAAAGAATTAAGCCCTTTTGGATAGTAATGCGTGATGCTTCGAGCGATCTTGTGAATGAATTGATTAACATACTCAACTTACCTAGGTCGGTTGCAAAGGTAATAACTAAACCAGCACCTGCTAGAACAACGAGTGTTAGGCTTAGGAGGTATCGCAATTTAATGTTCCTCACGCTCGAGTACATAAAATACTTAAAAGGGCCAGCCAGCATATCCTTTAACCCTGTTCACGTCATTGTAAGTAAGGACTGCATATTAACTATAGTGAGTAGTAAGGCCGATCCAACCACGCTTTTAATTGACAGAGTACGTGAAGAACCAACTGATACCTTTCACGTACTTCACTTACTTCTGGATGAGGTAATTAACTCATACTTCTCTGTCCTGGAGCTAATAAGTGAATGGATTGAGGCACTGGAGGATGGCGTGATTACAGGCCCAAAGCAGTATCACTTAAAGAGGGTTCAGCTAATTAAGAGGAAACTCACGTATTTGCGAAGGTCTTCATGGCGTTTACGAGAAGTGGTGCGCGAGATCTTAGGTAGCGATTTCATAAGTGTCAATGAAGAATATTATAAGTACTTGCAGGACTTCCACGATAATGTCTTAGAAATAGTGGATATTGCAGAGTCATGCAGAGAGCGTATAGCTGACTTGCTGAATATGTACTTAACAAGTATAAGCAACAAGCTTAATGAAATTATGAAATTCCTTACGATAATAGGTACGATATTTATACCACTAACATTCATTACGGGCATCTACGGCATGAACTTCAATACCAAGATAAGTCCATGGAACATGCCTGAACTCAATTACCCGTATGGCTACCCACTAGTGCTGACAGCAATGGCCGTAATAGGAGCAGTAATGCTCATCTACTTCAAAAAGAAGGGATGGATTTAAGCTTAGTACAGAGGTGTGTTATTGACTAAGATACCCCTAGATGAGGTACGTGAGCTAATTAACGGCGTATTCGAGGAGGAGGTACTTAAGTTAGGTATCAGGTTTAGGCTGCCTGCACCTGTAGCATCTAGGAATACTAGCGATATTCTCTGGAGCAAGCTTAAGAGTGTGCATCCATGGATAAAGCATCCCTGCGAAATACTTGCTACAGCAAGAAGTGTTATAGTATTTGCATTACCGTTAAGCGCTGAAGCCGTAGAGAGCAATGTAGGAGGTAAGGAACCCTCTATTCAGTGGCTTAAAGAATACCTCGTGGGTAACAAGATTATTGAGAAAGCGGGTACTAGAGTAGCTGAGGAGTTAAGAAAGTGGGGATTTAAGAGTATAGCTATAAGGCCAACACACAACTTTGATGAAAAGACGTTAACCGCTTCATGGAGTCATCGTCACGCAGGATACGTGTGTGGTCTAGGAACTTTCGGTCTTAATAACATGCTGATAACAGTCAAGGGATGTGCGGTAAGGCTAGGGTCTGTTCTGACAGAAGCCATAGTCGAGGAGACACCTAGGCCAACTAGTGAGTACTGCCTAGAAAAGAGAGGTATGACGTGTAGTTTATGCGTGAGAAAATGCCCCATCGATGCACTTTCATCATGGGAAGATAATGGAAAGTTTAGATGCCATAGCAGACTAGGAGAAATAGCTAGAAAGTATATAGGATTACTGCACGAGTACGCTGATGCTTGTGGCAAATGCTGTGTAGGATTGCCGTGCTCCTTAAGTATACCTTGACAAAGTATTTTAGACTTCGAACTTAAACTTACTTTAGAGGCAATAGTCGCAGCCACACCCGATGAAGAGCCGTTGGGAGCCCGCATCGGCGGAACTATGAAGAATCCCCTGGCTCTAGAGGGTTTTCTGATTTTTAGCTCAAACACCTATCTTAAGTGTAGCAAGACTAACTATTTAGTTCATCACTACTCACCTGATATTTAGAGCAGTCTAACTTTCCCTACAACTACCGCAATCTTATGTAGTAGAGCTAATCTTCTTTTTGCGATCGCTCAAAAGTATATTTAGACGCATCTAAATTTTATTGACGGGTACGCCTCAATGATTATTGATAGAGGGGACGAAGACACCTGCGGATGCGATGTAGTTATTGCTGTGGCTGGTCAGCCAAATGTAGGGAAGTCCACGTTATTCAACATCCTAACTGGGGAGAGTGTTAGAGTAAGCAACTGGTCTGGAACGACAGTTGAGAAAAAAGTAGGTGTGAGGGAGGTTAAGGGAAGAAAGATATGTTTTGTTGATCTACCAGGCATTTATGGTTTGAGCGCTCTCACCCTTGATGAAAAAGTTGCGAGAGATTACTTGCTTGCAGGTAATGCTGATGTGGTACTTGTTTTAGTTGATTCAACAGCTCCTGAAAGAACAATATATCTAGCTATTCAAATACTCGAGCTAACACCTAAGGTCGTTATTGCCTTAACAAAGTCGGACCTAGCCCACAGTCAAGGCCTTCACATACATGTAGACAAGCTTGAAGCTAAACTGGGCGTACCAGTAATTTCCGTATCAGCTATTAAGGGTACTGGTCTAAGGGAACTAATTAATGCGCTCATAGATGTTGCAGAAGGTAGGCGGATAAGGAGGGACGTCATCAGGATCAAGTATAATGGCATTGAAACATATCTTACAGAATTAGAAGAGGACATCGAGGCGAATAGAGCACTCTCTAACTACCCTAAGCGGTGGCTGGCACTGAGACTTCTTGAAGGTGATGAGGATGTAGCCGAGATGATGAGGAAACTTGGTGCTGGGTACATAGTTGAGAAGGCGCTGAGGTTTCGCGACGAGATAAAGCGCATATTTAATAGGTCACCTGAGGAGATAATAGCTTCAAGTAGGTATGAATTCACTGACTTACTGCTGAGTGATGTAATTGTTAGGGTTCATGTGGTTGCTGGAGTAAGTTACTTAGATAAAATATTTCAGATACCGATCTTAGGCCCTGTGGTTAGCGCGATAGCAATATTTTCAATATTCATTATTGCATTCATAATCAACCTTGGCTTTCCCTTAAATGTAATAGCTGATTTAGTTGGTGCGCCTCACATAGCTGAAATCATTGAAAGCTATAGCCTTAGTGGATTACTTACAGCTCTCTTTGACTATATAGCTAGCATAGTCAGAGATGCAATATCACCTGCTTCAGAGATGCTAGCGAGCCTAGTAGCTGATGGAATAATAGGTGGTGTAGGTGCGGTTTTATCATTCTTTCCTCTAATACTCACGATATCGGCTATAATGGCGACTATAGAGGACTCAGGCCTAGGACCTAGAATAGCTTTGGCATTACACAATTTCTTCTCTAAATTTGGGCTTTCAGGCAAGGCAGCATACCCAATGTTTATCTCACTAGGCTGTAACGTGCCTGGAATTATGGGATCCCGCGTAGCCGTTGATGACGCTGAGAGGTTAGAAATGGTTGTATCGTTACCATACATACTCTGCCAGGCAAGGCTTATTGTACTTCTCTTTGCTGTTACTGCATTTTTTACATCACCTATTCTTCAAGCTGGAACCATAACGTTAGCGTATGTAGTGAGTATAGCAGTATTCCTACTTTCCTCACTTTTCCTAAGGCGTGTAGTATTCAAGACTAAGGAGCCTCCGGAACTCTTAATAGAAATACCGCCACTGCACAGACCGAACGCCAAGGTTGTTTGGTGGCTTGCGTGGGACTCAGCAAAGCACTTCCTTAAGAAAGCAGGCATCATAATATTTGCACTCAGCATTGTAACCTGGATAATGCTGTCATATGGGCCGCAGGGTCCTGTGAGCAGCCCATCAGAAAGCTATGCAGCACTTGCTGGTGCGGCACTAGCTCCTGGCCTGTCAGCACTTTACGGCTTAGACTACAACACTTCATGGAGAATAGGTTTTGCACTTATCAACGGCTTTATTGCTAAGGAAGGACTCGTCTCAGCTATAGCTATTATGCAGGGAGTTAGTGAAGAGGAGGTGTTCCGCACACTCAATTTAACGCCAGCGCAGGGAATAGCTACACTGCTATTCTTAATGCTCTACGTTCCATGCTTAGCTACAGTAGCCGTAATTTATCAAGAGACGAAGAGTCTGAAGTGGACTATTTTCTCGATTGTATATATGGTATCTGTAGCTACACTTGTATCGGTTCTTGCATACATTATAGGTGGCATGTTCTAGTTTACACCTAGCTCTAGCAAGTATTCATTATAGTAAAATACTCCAGCTTTCCTAAGTAAATTAGTAGGTGGTAGCTAGTGAAAGCCCAAGAAAGCATGGAGGATTTGCTTGACGAAATTAAGGAGGAGCTAGAGAAGGGTGTTAAGAAACTAAAGATACTAGAGGCGCTAAGACCTCAGGACTTTATCGATATACTTGAACGACTAGACAGTGAGGATAGGAGGAAGCTAGCTGTAATAATACCTGACAGCGTGTACGTAGAGATAATAGCTAGGTTACCTCAGCAAGTTCTGAATGACGTACTAAAGGTACTGGGTATCAGAAGGCTTGCTAGAATAGCTATCGAGCTGCCTGTCGACGAACTAGCTGACCTTCTAGAGGCTCTGCCACCGTCGCTTAGGATATCGCTGTTGAGGGAGCTGCCAGCATGGAAGATTGCTGAAGTTAGGCCGTTGCTGAAGTATCCGCCTGAGACAGCAGGAGGTATAATGACTACGAGAATTCCAGTCTTCTTTGAAGAGAGGTTGGTGGGGGATGCTGTAGAAGAGTTTATTGCTAGGTCAGAGTTTGAGGGGTACGATACGTCAAGGTACATATATGTGGTGGATAGTAAGGGCAGGCTAAGAGGGATAATTGACATAAAGAGATTTCTCACTTCACCCCGCAATAAGAAGTTAAAGGATATAATGATGGGGAACTACATAGCAGTTAAGGCGGACATCGATCAGGAGGAAGTAGCTAAGCTAGTAGTTAAGTATGATCTAGATGAAGTACCTGTCGTGGATGATGAAGGAGCTCTGCTGGGTGCTATAACGGCTGATGACATCATGGATGTACTAGTTAATGAAGCAACAGAAGACCTCGTTAAGTTCGGTGGTATAGTCAAGATACGCGAGCCTTACCTGGCTGCGAGAATACGGGAGTTGGTCCGTAAGAGAATCGTGTGGCTTATAGCGCTGTATTTGGGTGACCTAATAAGTGTAACGATAATAAGCAGGTACGAGTCACTGCTGTCAGCTGTCATAGCGCTATCATTCTTTATACCGGTACTAACTGATACAGGAGGTAACGCAGGTTCCCAGGCAGCGACCCTGGTCATTAGATCGCTAGCGATGGGTGAGGCTAGACTGTGCTTTAGTGATGCGCTGAGGATTATAGCTAAGGAGACGGCTACGTCACTGATTATGGGCGCGCTGCTTTCGCCTATAGCGTTCAGTATAGGGTATATGATGAGTGGTAATGCACTGGTAGCTTTAACGCTGGGATTAGCCATAATACTTGTGGTTTATGTAGGCAGTATTATGGGTGCGATGTTACCTATAGTAACAGCCAGGCTAGGGCTTGATCCAGCAGTTATATCTGCACCGCTAATAACAACCGTTGCTGACGCTACAGGGTTAACAATGTACTTCACAATAGCAGCACTGTTAATAAGTTACCTACACATATGATTTTATGTTGGAGTCCATAATATAAGAATTCAAGTTACGTGCTTGAGCCTAAAGATAATAGCTACCAGGGTACCTTCTCATACTTCTCAACTGCGACAGTACCATATCCTACAAAGACTATCTTCGTAGGTGACAGCGATTTTATCACTTCCGGCCTATTAGTTGCTACTACAAGCGTTATTTTATGCTGACGAGCTAGCACACTAAGCTTGCGTGCAACCCTCTGTGCCGTAAGCGAATCTAAGTGAGCAGCGAATTCATCAATAACTAATAAGTTGGGCCTCTCAGCTAGCATACTTGCTAGCTTAGCCCGCTCCTTCTGGCCCGTTGATAATTCACTAAACTTAGCCCTATAGAAGACAGCATCTGATAGCCCGACAGCATTGAGTATCTCAACCGCTGCAGCTACATCACTAAGTTTCTTCGCGACATGCTCGATCAGTGTTTCATCGCCGAAAACTGGCTCGTGTTCGCCGGGGAGAAGGTACGTGATCTTGGTGTTCTCCGGTACGCGCACCTCGCCGTCCGTAGGTTTATATTGCTCACTGCCAGACTTTATTGCTGCACCTATTATTAGCCTTAGTAGCGTCGTTTTTCCAGCGCCTGACGCACCTACCACTACAACTACGTCACCGGGCTCTATGGTTAGTTTAACGTCCTTCAAGACGTATCTCTCAATAACTCGCCTCTCAACACCAAAAGCCCTCAAGACATCCTGCAGCTGTGGCGAGAGCCTCGATAAGTCAAGAACATTTGAATATGTTTTGGAGATATTAATCAATTTAATAGGTTCTGATAGAGGCTGTATCCCGCCGAATCTACTCTTATATAGCCTACCGCGGTGCTCTCTTGCGTACTTATCCGTCTCTAAGAACTTGCGTAAGCGCTCCTCAGCCTCCTTAGTTAGGGGATACATTAGGACGGGTCTGCCACTAGCTGACTCCCACATGAAGTAGAATCCTGCTTTCTCGAAGAATGGGTTGTATCGTGCCATCTGAGCAATAACCTCGATTATGTGTTTGTTTCTCTTCATCTCAGGTATCCTATGCTCCTTAATCCATTCTATAGCTGCCTTAACAGCTAGGACTCCGAGACCGTCACCCCTATAGTCAGGGTGTACTACGACCCTAGCTATCCTGGCAGCCGCTGTATTGGCTATCCTTAGCGCCTCGAGCGACACCTCCTCACCAACCATTGCCCTAGCTAGTGATCTGGACTTATAGAGCTCAAGCAGTTCGCGGTATCTAGCTAGTATCTCCCTCCTCTTAGAGATAGCTAGGGGCCAGAATGTTGGGTGGAACCATGTCTTAGGAAATACTTTCTCCCTAATCATTTTCTCAATAACTACCTTACCATTAGCAATTATTCGACGGCTCATTAACGGTATAGGCGTGTCTACCCTAACATAACCAACTACCTTAGGCTCGAAGTGCTTCCTCGTAGATAACTCTAAAATCAGGAACCTACTTGATGGAAGTGACCCCCTTATCTCCTGTAGCTTCATGGGCACCTTGTGTACATCGCAGTATGGCTGAACATTCGCTTCCTTGTATGCACCACATATAGGACATCTCCAGACGGCTACGAGCTCCTCTTTGGATGCGTAGTGGTATTGCTCTAGATTCACTATCTCCATGTAATCACTCTCACTAATGGCCTCCCTAGCAATTACCTTATATTCATATACTGTGCTAGCCCTCACGGGATCCTTCCGCAGTAAAGTATATTCCCTCCTAAATGGAGGCCATACGAGGACCTTGTCGCTGCCCCATATGCGGTATAGTCTATAGTCGCTGAACCCCAAGATATTTACGCCATTAACAGACTTAGGTTCATCAAGGAGCTCAACCTTAATCTTGGACCCAGGATAAAGCCACTGAGCTATGGATCCTGTCATTAGCAGCGAAATTCTTTCCTCATCAATCCTCACATTAACTACGCCAAACCACCTATAGCCTCTTCTCGGGACATTAATACTCTCAACAGTTGTAACAACCTCGATGTTGCTGGAAGGGCTCAAGGCGATCAAGCCATACAATTATTAGTGCAGTTAATTTAAAAATTAGTAAGCTCAGCAGATACTCTTTATCTTCCTGTTTAAATATATTATTTTAGTGTGTGATAAGTAATGAAGAAGTCCTCAAGTATAGCTAACGTAGTTAGAGACTTTGTAATCTCTCATCCCTTCCTGAGGGAGTGCCTTATTTTAGGTGTTATTAACTACAGCGCTTTAGCCCGCTACTTGCTTTCTGAGCTGAAGAAATACGGGTACGAGACATCTCTAGGCGCTATTAAAATGTCCCTAATTAGGCTGAAAGAGGAGCTGAAGAAAATTCATACATCGCTGAATGCTAAGATTAGAAAGATTATTGCTTCCTCAGTAATAGAGCTTCAGACCGACCTAGTAGTAATAAGTGTCTATAGAAATGTAGTTCTGCCTAAGATAACTCAGGTAACGAAGATAATGGAGAATGCTAGGTTCTTTCAATTAACTCAAGGGACAATAACATTCACTATCATAGCAGCTAAGGAGGTAAGCAGGGATGTAATTGAGCTCTTAGGAAAGGAAAATATCGTAGAATATCTAGATAATCAAACAGCAATAATAATAGTTAGCCCTGAAGAAATAACTAAGACGCCAGGTGTAGTAGCACTCATATCCTCGGTACTAGCTAGTAATGGTATAAACATAACACAAATAATTTCATGTTATAGAGAAACAATTATTGTATGTGATAGGAAGGAAGCATCTAAGGCATATAGCATTCTTGAGGACTTAATAATATCTGCAAGAGGGGAGCTAGGCATTTAGTGTTCTATATGTAACAATAATATAGTAATTCAGTAATAAATGTTACAAAATGTATAAAAACTGACTATTCGTAAAGGCGTTGGTGGATGCCGTGAAGATAGTACTTGCATTTTCGGGAGGTCTGGATACGTCGGTTATTTTGAAATTACTTCAGGAGAAATTAAGTGCTGAAGTGGTTACCGTAACTGTGGATGTAGGTCAGAAGGAGGACTTTAAGAAAATCGAGGAAAAAGCGTACATGCTTGGAGCCATTAAGCACTACTACATAGACGCAAAAGAGGAATTCACTAATAACTACATAGCTCCTGCGATTAAGGCTAATGCCCTCTATGAAGGTGCGTATCCGCTTTCAACAGCTCTAGCGAGGCCGCTAATAGCTATGAAGGTAGTTGAGGTGGCTAAGAAGGAAGGGATCGTCTATGTCGCACACGGCTGTACAGGTAAGGGCAATGACCAGGTGAGATTTGACTTAGCTATAAAGTCTCTCTACCCCGAAGCAAAGATTATTGCGGCCGTTAGGGAGTGGGGCCTAACTAGGGACTGGGAGCTTGAGTACGCAAAGAAGACAGGTATACCCGTATCGCACGGGATCTACAGTATAGATGAGAATCTGTGGGGCAGGAGCATTGAGGGTGGTGTTCTCGAAGACCCGTATGCTGAGCCCCCAGACGACGTATTTTTATGGACGCAGAGCCCGGAGAAGGCACCTGATAAGCCAGAGTACGTAACGATAGAGTTCGAGAAGGGCATTCCGGTAGCGATTAATGGCGAGAAAAAGAGCCTGCTAACTATAATTGAAGAGCTAAATAAGACAGCTGGGAAGCACGGAGTAGGCAGGATTGACCATATGGAGGATAGGACAGTAGGTATTAAGAGCAGGGAGGTATATGAGGCACCAGCAGCAATTACGCTAATTAAGGCGCACTTCGACTTAGAGAAACTAACACTGACTAAGTGGGAGTTAAGTATGAAGCAGTTAGCGGACACTACGTGGAGCTGGCTAGTGTACAATGGCCTGTGGTTCGAGCCCCTCAGGGAGGAGCTAACTTATTTCATAGATAAGGTAAGTGAGAGTGTTGAGGGTGAAGTGAAGGTTAAGCTGTATAAGGGGTCAGCGATGGTGGTAGGAAGAAGGTCGAGCAAGGCGCTCTATGACCTAAAGCTATCGTCATACGAGAGCATAAGTCAGTTCAACCAGAAGCTAGCAGAAGGATTCGTGGAGCTGTGGGGACTACAGAGCACGGCAGCCTACGCGCTCAGGAAAAGCTGATTAGCTGGTGATTTCTTGTACAGGAATAAGCTCTTAGGCAAGGGCAGCAGCAAGGTACTGGAGTATACTTCATCACTAACATCATCAGATAGAGCTATAGCAAAGGAAGTAATTACTGCCCTGATAGCACACACAAAGAATTTAGCTAGGCATAATTTAGTACCTAAAGAGGTAGCCGATGAGATAATCAAAGAGCTCAAGGAACTGTGCAGTAACCCTGAACCTCTCTTTACTATGGAAGCGGAGGACATCCATGAGGCAATTGAGATATACTTAAGGAATAAGTTAGGTAGCGATGCTGGGTGGATAGCACTAGGTAAGAGTAGGAATGATCATGTAGCGGCAGCCCTCAGGTTAAAGGCTAGAAGGGAGCTAATCAAGCTACTTAGTGAGTTAATCAAGTTGAGGGAGGTCCTCTTAGAGAAGGCTAGCAGGTATGAGAAAATTCTAATGCCCTCCTTCACACACCTACAGCCAGCACAGGTAACTACATTTGCTCATTACCTACTTAGTTTTGATGAGGAGCTATCCCACTACGTGAGAATTCTGAAATACATTATTAGCGAGGTAGTTAGTGAGTCCCCACTTGGTGCAGGGGCAAGCACAACTACTAACGTGCCGCTGAGTAGGTATGAATTAGCTGAGGAACTAGGCTTCGGTAAGTTAGTGATAAACTCTCTGCGCGCTACAGGGAGCAGGGACTTTATTATGATTACATCATCAATACTCACGTGTATTGCAGTAACGCTTTCCCGGCTTGCCGAGGACTTCATAATATTTACTACACCACAGTTTAACTACATTAGCGTAGCACCCGAGTTTCTAGCTACAAGTAGCCTCATGCCGCACAAGAAGAATCTGGTTGTTATGGAGATCGCTAGGGCATGGGGGGCGGAAAGCATAGGCCACCTAGTAGCTATACTAGCTACCATTAAGGGCCTCCCTACAGGCTACAACCTAGATCTTCAGGAGGTAAATAAGCACTATATTCAGTTACTCGAGAAAACTACTGAAACAGTAGCTATAATCTGTGACCTGCTGAAGTCAACTAAGCCTAATGAAGAGAGCATGAGGGCTGACATTACCAAGTACCCGCTACTTGTTACAGATTACGCTGAGTTACTAGCGCTAAAGCTGGGCAAGCCCTATAGGGAGGTTCATGAGAGAGTAGCTGAGGTTGTCGGCAGGTCTGAGAAGTTAAGTGAAGTATATGAAAAGCTAGGGAAACTGCTCGGGAAGAGCTTAAGCCCTGAGGAGGTAATTAATAAGCCACATGATGGCTCGCCCAACCCTAGCTACGTAAGGAAGTACATTAGCAAAGCCTTAGAGGAAGTGAAGGAGCTTAAGGAATACGTAAGCGAGCTATTAGCTAATAATGTAGTTTGCTCGATCTAAGCACCTGCTTTACTTGGCTTCCTTGCGTTTTAAGCATACTTTACGCAGCAGTATTCAAATAAGCAGAGTCACCTTTAACGTCTTCTGAAGTACATGAGTTAGGGAGGTGGTGTGAGCGAGTTAATGGAATTTGATAAGACAGATATTGCAGCAATGCTTGAGATCCTAGTGACTAGCGAGAAAATCAAGCCTACGCAGTACGTAAAGCGTGAGGTACTTAAGAAGTATGGCCTCTTAGCTACTGCAAAGGACAGGGTGATCACGGCGATAATATACGAGATTGGGAGGAGATTAGGGCTCATAGACAGGATATATACTCAAGTACTGAACCTAGATAAGGATGAGCTTAATCCGTGGGTGAGGGCTTCACTGAGGTTAATTACCTTTGTGTGTCAATTCAGACGAAATGATGTCGAATTAGTAGGCTACACGAATATACGCACCACTCGTAATTAAGGATGTCCTAGGGCTGGAGGAGGCGTGGAGGATTAGGGATTATTTTACCAAGGTATGCAGCTTCAGCTATAAGCCAAAAACAGATGATGAGAGGCTTGAAACGAAATTTATGGTATCTGCATGGATTATAAGGAAGCTCGAGAGCGAAATAGGTAAGGAGGAAACGATAGAATTCCTTAAAGCAATAAATGAAAGGCCGCCACTTAGCGTTCCCTGTCTACCGTTACTTTCTGAATATTTCTAAATACTTTTAGTCACGGTAGACGGGTCATCACGCCCTACCTACCCAGCACCCTGCAGACACCTTTACACTATTTCGGCGCCTACGGGGTTGGGCTGGGTAGGCGGTTC
>CAYQIX010000025.1:0-18669 GCA_964417765.1 uncultured Desulfurococcaceae archaeon | reverse complement strand
GCGGAGGACCTAGACGACTTAATAGAGGTGTGTGAGGTCTTACGCAAGCTTAAGAGCGGGCTGCCAGGAAAGAGGGTGCTGATAGTAACTAATTCAGGCGGTCTAGGAGTAATACTCGCATCCCACTTAGAGAGTGGCGGCATAGATATCCCACCGCTAAGTCACGAGCTAAAGGAGCGTATTGCTGAAGTAAGTAAGAAGAGACCGTCAGGATCTAACCCAATAGACTTTGGTGGTGATGCAGTAATTGAGCAGGTTACGGCTGCATTAACAGTTAGCGAGCTGAGGAAGTACTATGACGCTGCAGTACTAGCCTATGTACCGACATCAGCGGAAGGCCCTGAGAAGCTCTACAAGGTAATAAGCTCAACATATGAGAGCTTCGTACTGCCAACAATCATTTATGTCGATGGTGAGGGCAGCGATCTGGTGATAAAGTACGTCTCAAGAGTAGCACCGACAGTAACCTCCTCCAGGACAGCAACTAAGGCATTTAACGCACTCTACGAGAGGTACAGGTACCTGAGGAAAATAGGAAAGCATTAATCGGAGAACCTACTTTAACTATATTGTAAGATAAGGTGAAAGCATGAGTAAGGGCACACAAGAGGTTAACCCCTTAACAGCGCCAGCAGGCACGAGGCTAGCCCTAATGGGTAATGAGGCTATTGCCCGAGGAGCCATTGAGGGCGGCGTGTACGTAGTAAGCGGATACCCTGGCACACCCTCAAGTGAGGTTTTAATGACTATCCACAGGTTCGGTAAGGGCCTTGACATATATGCTGAGTGGGCGGTTAATGAGAGAGTAGCGTTTGAGATAGGGCTTGGTGCGGCAATAGGCGGTGCGAGAGCGCTAGTCACTATGAAGGCTCCTGGAGCAAACGTGGCTGCAGACCCCATACTCTCTGCTGCATACTGTGGCGTTGACGGCGGGCTAGTGGTTTTAATTGCTGATGATCCAGGGCCCCACACCACTCAGACAGAGCAGGACAGCAGGTGGTTCGCGAGGCTCGCTAAGCTACCTATGATAACGCCTTCAGATCCGCAGGAGGCTAAGGACTTCACGAAGATAGCGTTTGAAATTAGTGAGGAGATTAAGCTACCGGTACTCTTGAGAACTACTACCAGAGTAAACCACACGGTAGGTGAGGTAGTTCTAGGTGATGTTAGACCCCCGCAGAAGTTCAAGTCATTCACAAGGGATCCACCGAGATTTGTGAGAGCAGGAATGAGGTGGAATCTAGAGAGGCATAAGTGGCTAAACAAGCAGTTAAGTATGGTAGAGGGCGTAGTCAGTAAGTACGGCCTCAACAAAGTAATCGGTAAGGGCGAGATCTGCGTCATCTGTGAGGGTGTGGCCTACAACTACGTTGTTGAGGCAATATCAGAATTAGGGATAGAGGATAAAGTCAGGGTTGTTAAACTGGACTTACTCTACCCGCTGCCTGCTGAATTCCTTAAGAGGGAGCTCAAGGACTGTGAGAAAGTAGTAGTTGTTGAGGAGCTAGACCCATACCTCGAGGAAGGAATTAAGAAGCTCCTCTATGAGATGAATCTAAATATTGAAGTAGTAGGTAAGGAAGAAGGTGTGCTTCCCTTAGAGGGTGAGTTAACGCCAACAATAGTTAAGAAGGCTCTAGCTAAGATCTTCGGCATTAAGTATGAGGTCAGAGTTAGGTCGCCTATTAAGCTGGAGGAGGTGCCGGCAAGGCCACCGCCGCTGTGTCCTTCATGTCCTCACAGGTATTCATACCTAGCAATAAGGTTCGGCATTGCTAAGGCAGGATTTAAGGTATCTGAAGCGCCCATAATTGGTGATATTGGGTGCTACGCGCTAAGTGTTAATCCACCACTAAATGCTATCTGGACAGAGCACAGCATGGGCGCTAGTATTTCTATGGCAATGGGCCTGAAGGTTGGTGGATATCCTAAGCCAGTAATTGCCACAATAGGTGACTCAACATTCTATCACGGAGGCCTTCAGCCGCTGCTTGAGGCAATCCATAAGAGGGTGAACATACTCGTCGTAATATTAGATAACTCGGTAGTCGCTATGACCGGGCATCAGTCAACGCCTGAGTGGAGTAAGACGGAGACAGGTAAGGAAACAAAGGCAGTAGATATAGCTGATGTTGTAAAGGCGATGGGTGCAGACAACGTCGCAGTTGTAGATCCATATAATATTGATGAAATGACTAACGTAGTAGCCGAGTACCTGAGGAAACCAGGAGTAAACGTTATCATCGCAAAGCACCCGTGTGCTCTCATGGAGGTTAGGGCTAAAGGCGTAAGCAGAAGATACACCGTAGTACCGGAGAAGTGCATTGGCTGCCGCGCATGTGTTACAGTGACAGGCTGTCCAGCGATATATATGGAGGGAGGTAAGGCTAAGATAATGCTGGAGGACTGTTTTGGTTGCGGGCTATGTGTTAAGTACTGCCCGCAGAACGCCATAGTAGAGGTTAAGGAGAGAGAAGGAGGTGAGTAGGATGCAGGAGCTAAACAATAAGATGATTAATATACTCATAGCCTCCGTAGGTGGCCAGGGAGGTCTAACACTATCTAGGGCTATAGCTATAGCAGCAGTTATGAGGGGCTACTCGGTTAGGACTGGAGAGACCTTAGGGATGGCTCAGAGGTTCGGGTCGGTCGTCAGCTACGTTAGAGTAGGTAAGGAGGTGAGGGCACCTATATTTGGGGTAGGTGATGCAGACTATCTAATAGGTCTTGAGCTCACTGAAACTGTGAGAAATCTGCACTACCTTAGAGAGGGAGGATTTGCTGTAGTATCTGACGAGCTAAAGCCACCGCTAAGTGCTAGTTTAGGCATGACTAAATCGAGGGGTAGGGAAGAGCTAATAGATATAGTCAAGAGTAGTGTAGAGAATCTAATACTTGTGCCTGCGAAGGAACTAGCTATTAAGACAGGTAACCCGAGAGCTGCCAACATGGTGCTCCTAGGAGTATTTAATGAGGCAACGAAGCTATTTGATGACGAGTCCATTAAGGCAGCAATAGCGACTCTACTGCCCGGCCGTAGAGGAGAAACATCAATTCAAGCATTTGAGTTAGGGAAGGAGTGGTTTAAATCAAGAAAGTAAATTTTTAATGCACTATGCCCTAATCTCAAGTTAATCCCCACATGGAGTAAGGTGATAATGGCAAAGCCAATAGCCTTTATACCAGGCAATTACTACGTGAGCCTAAGCACTAGCGGCACCTACTGTGAGCTAATGTGTCCTTCCTGTAGGGGCAGATATCTAATCGGCATGGAAGACGTAAGTAACCCAGAGAATCTCCGTAAAGTAATGGAACTCTACTACGCGAGAGGTGCGAGAGGATTCCTAATAAGTGGCGGCTTCACTAAGGACGGCTACCTAATAATTTCAGAGGCACACCTCAGAGTGGTGAGGGAGTTTAAAGTAAATCATGACAATGTGGTTATTTCAGTGCATTCCGGCCTGATGCCAAAGGAGTTACTAGATAAAATATGGAGTGTAGGCATAGATTTCATAGATTTTGAGGTTCCTCCTAGTAATAACTACTTAAGGAACATGAAGAATTTACCGAGGCGCAGCGTAAGTGACTACATAGAATTTATCGATTACGTGACCAGGTATGGCAGAGACTTCATAGTTCCGCATGTCGTGCTTCATTCAAAGGAAAGTACTATCAGCGATGAGCTAGGCGTGATTAACGAGTTGAGTAAGTTTAAGCTAAGGCTGCTTGTAGTGCTTATCGAGATTAGTGGCAGTAGTGAGTCAAGTACTGACCATACTCTCAATATCGAGAGGATCATGACAACATTGAGGTGCTCGAGGAGGCTATTTAGTGAAGTAGCACTAGGGTGTATGCGACCCCCGATCTTTAAGGCAAGATATGATGAGCTCATAGTCAGAGAGAACCTAGTGGATAGGATAGTTAATCTGCGCAGAAACTTAATTTCGAGGTATGGTTTACCTATAATTTATGCGTGCTGTAGTATTAAGAAGCGCCACTTTAGGTTATTCCCATCAAAGAACTGCTCGGGTTAGCTATTACATAACTCACTAATTAGTTCCTTAAGCTCGCGCATACTTTTAACAATATATATGTTACTTACGTTTATTCTAGGAATTTCACTGCCTCTTAAGTACAGTACAGGGTAACCTACAACCTTGAATGCGCATTCATCCCAATCGCTATCACCTACGAACATGAACTTACTCAATGGTACTGAAGTAATTCTTGAAATTTTCCTGAGGATCTCATCCTTGTGTAGGGGATTCACTACCTCAATACCCTCAGGAATTAGGTAGCCCTGATCGTCGAAGAGGAGCTTATTAGCAAATACTAACTCTATTCCCAGCCTTTTTGCAACCATGTTAGCTAGTATGTCGATGCCGCCACTAACTATAGCTATCGTAATACCTAGAGATTTTACGTAACTAATTAAGTCCTCAGCACCGTCCTCGAGCTCGTACTCGCTGAAGGCCCTGACTATATCCTCGCGCCTAAGCTTATTATTAGACGCCTGCAGCAAGGCCTCAAGGTCTCTCGCCATCCACTCGCTATATGTTATAACACCCTCCTTGAATAGTTCTGAGTCATTCCTTTCCTGAATTATCCTTATTGAGCCGAACTTTTCGTGGAGGTACCTCCACGATGACGTATGCTTAACTAGTACACCATCTAAATCAAAAGCGATAACACCTAATCTCTCGCACTTGCTCTGCAAGATCTACCAACCTCCTCCAGTACATGGACGAGTAGATCTAAGAACTTCTCTCTGCTTACCCCAGCAAATTCTACAGTACTGATCAAGCGCTTAATGCTGTCAATTAATGATTTTGCAGCTTTCCTTCCTCTTAAGTATTTCTCAACCTCGTCTATAGCTTCAGGCGGGAAGGCAAAAAAGTCTCCCGTTATGCTTACGTGGGTTATTATGCAGTCTTGAGTAGCACTTACTTCAATACTTATGTACTTGCCGCCCTTCTCCTTAATTACCTTACTAATCGTGACTTCTGCCAATCACAGCACCTCAAGGCCTCAGGAAGGTCCACTCTTTTGATGCATACTTCCACTCAAGTGACTTAGCCAAGGCTAGCTCGAACTCCTTAAGTGAGTCCTCAATGAGCTCAACATTGAGTGCCTTCTTAAATCCCTTAATTAGAGCCTCTAGAGCCTCCTCCCTACTCACCTTCCTGCCAAGGTATTCTGAGATGGTAGTGACCCGCTCCTTAATTGAGGATGTATTCTTATCCTTTAACTTAATGGCTGGAACTAACAGTGACCTAGCTAGTACATCTAGGTTAGTTCCGTACATGAATGTTCCGTGCTGTAGGACAGCACCTAACCTCCTGAGCTGCGCTTGACCTGAGAACTTCTTGCCAGCCACAACAACATCATTAAGGGGCTTAAACTCAGCGGGCACGCCTAGCGCTCTAGCTGCTTCAATTGCACCGCTTGCTAGGAACTTAAATGACTCAACTGAATCGCTTGGCACAGCGTCAGCAGATGTTATTACAGCATATGTTATCTCCCCTTCAGAATCATGATAGACAGCGCCGCCGCCCGTAGGCCTTCGCACCAGTGCTATATTGTTTTCCCTCACAAAATCTAGATTAACGGACTTACTTACTGATTGAAAGTACCCTATAGTTATCGCTGAAGGCTTAAAGACATAGAGCCTTAGGGTATCTGGAATAACGCCTAGCCCCCTTAGTAGTAGCATTGCCTCATCCATAGCCATGTTATAGGCTGCTGAGCCCTCATCAACTATCAGCCTAATGCGTTTCATCAGCTCACCATATCTACATTAGCTCTGCTACTCTAAGTTAAATACCTTATATTCTAATATTCTAATAAACATCAGATAGTGCTGCAGGTACGGGGTAAGCCCATGTACGTTAGAACTTCATTAGGAACCATGATCGCTTTAGGGTTAGAGAGAGGTAGGGCTGATGTGTTGCCCAGCATAGCGTACGTTATGCAGTATAGTGAGAAGGGGTGTATGGGTAAGTGTGCTTTCTGTGCGCAATCAATTTACTCTAGGGCGCCTAAGGAGCTGCTCTCACGTGTGATTTGGCCTAAAGTAGACTTAAGTGTCCTGCTTAGTGCTTTAGCTAGATCGCATTATCGAAGAGTATGCCTTCAGACAATAATTAAAGAGGAATTTATTGATGAAGTACACTATCTTGTAAGGAACTTCAATAGGTTAGGGCTGAGTGTGTCACTATCGATCACTCCGGTACCCAAGAGCGAGTTAGAGGCTCTTGCCCAAGAGGGAGTCGACTACCTGGGTGTGGGGCTAGATGCAGCTTCAGAGAAACTAGTAAAGGCTTATGAAAGGCCATTTACGTGGGAGGCGTATTGGAACTTCATTAAGGCAGGAGTTGAGTTGCTAGGTAAGGGGAAGGTCGTTACGCACATCATCGTCGGTTTAGGTGAGTCGTTAGAGGACATTCTCAGTACAATAGAAAAGCTCAGGGATGTCGGATCTGAGGTTTCTCTATTTGCTTTTACTCCACTAAAGGGGACTAGGCTCGGCATATTGAGTCCGCCGCCTCTGCGCTACTATAGACTAGTTCAGGTAGCTACGAAGTTGATCATGGAGGGACATAATTGGAGGGACTTCATAGTACATAGAAATGGTAAGCACTACATTAAGAAATCGGCTGTAGGGCTGAGCGCCGATGAGCTTCTGGATGCTGTAGTTATAAGAGGGTGCCCAGGCTGCAATAGACCCTTCTACAATGAGGTGCCCGGCAGAGAGCCATACAACTTCCCAGACCACGAGATACTAATGAAGTGGAAGAAAACCGTGATTAGAGAAATTAACGAAATATTGATGTAATACCAATGTGTCTATTACTGGATGGGTCCAACATCAGGGTATCCTTGTCTTAACCCCATTCCAGCGTACCTTCTTAACCCCTCACCACCCTTAGTGAGCAGTACTACTAGGTTTCTTGCATGCTTAGCAGCTCGGTCAATTGCTATTCTCTTCAGGTCCTCCTCTTCTTCAGCTTCATCCTCATGTACGGTGACGTCAATTACGTGCTTGAGTGTCTCTAGCTGCACCAGCTGTAGCGCCATACTCGCCACAACATACGATAGCTTATCAGTTGAGGTCTTACCAACCCAGCCTAGGGTTATGACTCCGTCACAGCCGTACTCGACAAGCAGTTTCTTCGCGGCAATAGGTATGTCCTTAATCCCAGGTACAGTGTACCTAATTACTTTAGCACTAGGGAGTTCCTCTTTAATTACTGACTCAGCTATGGATCCCATATCAACGCGAGCAAAGGTAGTATCTACTATCCCTACTTTAATCATTTCAGTACGTCCTCCAGGAACCTACCGTTTTCGTATATTAAGTCACCGTCAGCATACACCTTACTGTCTTTCTTCATGTCCTTAATCATGTCCCAGTGAATTGCCGATGTGTTCTTGCCCCCGGTCTTAGGGTATGAGGCACCTAGGGCCATATGTATAGTGCCACCTATCTTCTCGTCAAAGAGTATCTCCTTGGTGAACCTGGTCACGTCATAGTTTAGCCCGAAAGCTACTTCACCTAGTCTCTTGGCTCCCTCATCCACCTCGAGAATCTTCCTCAGGAACTCCCCACCTTTAATAGCGGTAGCCTCAACTACCTTACCCCTCTTGAAGACTAGCTTCACTCCCTCAACTTCCACACCACTCCATATTGCAGGGTAAGTAAACGTTATGTAGCCCTCAGTACCATCCTCATGGGGCCCGGTAAAGACCTCACCACCAGGCATGTTGTTTTTCCCATCATCGTTAATCCACGACCTGCCATCTACTCTAACCAATATGTCTGTGTCCTTAGAGACGAATCGCAGCTCAGAGACCTTACTTAGCGCATCAGCTACCTTTTGCTGCCAATTAGCCTGCTCCATCCATGCCCTCACAGGATCATCGCTGTATAACTTCAGAGACTTAAACACAAATTCGCTGAACTCTAGCGGAGACATACCTGCCTCCTGTGCCAGCGAATTTGTCGGGCAGGCAGTTACTACCCAGCGCAGGGACTCCTCGGCATCTCTGCGCATGAAGATTTCAGTTAGCTTTCTTAGTGCTTGTCGCCTCAGCTTAATTCTTTCAGGATCTACATTAACTAAGGGCTTAGTATGTGTTGGCGATAGGATGCTAATCCTGACGTCTATGTTCTCCATTACGAACACATCTATCTTCGATTCATACTTCAGGAGATCTTCAGGTGCATACCTGTAAAATATTTCATTTAATACGTCATCATGTAGGTATAAGTGAGGGTAAGCTCCTCTGGACACTATAGCCTTCCAGAGCTCCCTAACTAGTGGCATTGCCTCTGTAGAGGCATTGACCAGAACTTCATCGCCCTTGCGAATCTCCGTGCAGTACTCAACAATTAATCTAGCGAACTTATCAAGCATTTTTATGACCCGGATAATAATGAGTTTAACGTTATTAATATAATCACTTATTTTGCTTAGTTTAGCACTATTAAAATATATAAACACTTTTTTAAATTGGTACCAACATCTGCATCAGCTATATATTATTCTTAGTACCTGCAATATCACCTTTTTATAGTGTTTAAATATTCGTTAGTAATGATATTAGAATGTTATAACCAGTACAATTTTTAATTAACTGTGATAAGTAAAGGTTTAAAACATTCCCCCAGAAATATTATGTGAGGTCACCAAAATGGGTTCAAAGTTTCTAGAGGACACACTTGCAACAATAAAGCGTGGTGTTGAACTAGGAGGATTCCCTGAGGAGCTCTACAAGATTCTCAGCAAGCCTGAAAGGATTTTAGTAGTTAAGATACCCGTCAGAATGGATGACGGCAGGCTAGAGGTATTTGAGGGCTATAGAGTGCAGCATAATAGTGCTCTAGGCCCTTACAAAGGCGGCATTAGATTTCATCCGCAGGTAACTCTGGAGGACGACATTGCTTTAGCTACGCTCATGACTCTCAAGAACTCTCTAGCTGGCATACCATATGGCGGTGGTAAGGGAGCTGTTAGGGTAGACTACAAGAAGCTGTCACGTAGTGAATTAGAGAGAGTTTCGAGAGGTTACGCAAGAGCTATTGCTCCACTAATTGGTGAGGAGATCGACATACCAGCACCAGACGTCGGTACCAACCCACAGGTAATGGCCTGGATGGTCGACGAGTACAGCAAGATAGCTCAGCGCAACGTACCTGGCGTATTTACTGCTAAGCCGCCAGTCCTCTGGGGCAACCCAGTTAGAGAGTATGCTACAGGCTTCGGCTGTGCAGTAATGAGCAGGGAGGCAGCAGAGAAGTACTTAGGCGGTATCGAGGGCAAGAAGGTAGCTATTCAGGGCTTCGGAAACACTGGACAGTGGCATGCCTACTGGGTAACTAAGATGGGTGCTAAGGTAGTAGCCATAAGCGATACCAGCGGCACAGTATACGACCCAGAGGGTATTGATGTAGAGCTAGCCATGAAGATCAAGAAGGAGACAGGCAAGGTAATTAACTATCCGAGGGGAGAGAAGATACCTGACCCCAAGGCAGCATTATATGTTGATGCAGACATACTAGGACCTGACGCAATGGAGGAGCAGATAACCCTAGAGAATGTTGACAAGGTAAAGGCAAAGATAATTGTCGAGGGCGCTAACGGGCCAACGACACCTGAGGCTGAGGCCAAGCTGTATGAGAAGGGAGCTGTGGTGGTGCCAGACTTCCTAGCAAACGCTGGCGGTGTGGTGATGAGCTACCTAGAGTGGGTTGAGAACCTACAGTGGTACATTTGGGATGAGGAGGAGACAAGAGAAAAGCTAGAGAGAATAATGAAGAACAACTTCCTGAGGGTCTATGAGAAGTTTGAGAGTATGAAAGCAGAAAAGAAAGGAGTTACAATGAGAGATGCTGCCCTAGTACTATCGCTAGAAAGATTATACCAGGCAATGAAGTATAGAGGCTGGCTCTAATCTCAGCAACTAATCGCAGTAAATAAATAACATTAAGTCAATCACGTACTACCCTTTAATTGAACTCTCTTTTTCTCTACCTTTCTCCGCGATTAATTGGCTATGAGCTACTAGCAGGGTAATTCATGATTGAGGAAAACACTAAATGTATCCCAATTAGCGATAATGAATTGATTAACCTGATATGTTATCCAAGCTTAAGTGAAGATTGTATCAAGTTCAGGGCACGTAGCTTAGCTGCGCTCGGGATCGAGTGTATATTGAGCGATGGTAGAACAAACATAGGCAGTGTAAGAGTCTTAGGTAAGGGACACTCAGCAGTTGTTGTTAAGGTTAGACACAGGAAATACGGTGAAGCGGTTCTCAAGTTGAGGAGAAGTGATTCGAAAAGAGAGAGCTTAATTCCTGAATGTAGGTTAATGAGGCTAGCAGTGCCTATAGCCCCTAGACCCTTTGCATGTAATGATGATTTTATAGTCATGGAAGTAGTGGACGGCACACACCTAGAAGATATCATTAAAGGTATCATATCATGTAGGGATGCGGTGCTTCTAACGATAAAAGTTTTGTCTGGAGCATTCTGGCTAGATTCTATTGGTATAGAGCATAAAGAATTAAGTATAGCAGGTAAGCACGTAATGCTGACTAAGGACGGCAGAGTTAAGATAATAGATTATGAGAGTGCATCACACCATAGCAACCCCTGCAACCTCTGTAGTTTATTCTCCTGGCTCATAGTGAGAAGGAAGGTATTGAGGAGATTCTGCCAAGTAAGTGAAGATTTTATTCAAGATCTTATTCAGCTTATCAGAAAGTACAAAATAAGTCCTAGCTTAGAAAGTAGGAGAAAGGTATTTACAGAATTAGTGAAGGAACTCCGTAAGTTAGTGATGCATCATGATCCTTAAGTTTTTACCTAAGACACCTCTTGACAGAAGGCGGCCGAGCTCATCAGCCGGGTTCTTCTTAATGTTTCTAATAAGTGACGTAAGTGCCAGGTAGTCATCTTCAGTGAATGGCCCGCTACGAAAAATTGTTAATGTACAATTAGGTGATACTATCGAAGCACCTAGGCCACCATCAAGCAGTATGTTCACTAGCGATCTGATATCATGAGGTGACGGCACGCAGCTTTTAGGGTGGGTATGGGCTGAGGCAACAGCCTTTACTGAAGGAATAACAACTTTATTTCTTTCACCTTCTAGAAGAACGGCTCTACCGTTCTGAAGTACTACCAGCATGTACTCTATACCTTCTAGGGCTGTCCTAATGGTATATGAGCGCAAATAGGATGGTACATTTCTTAGATATAAGTCGAGGGCATGGGAATATAGCTCATCAATATGCAAACCCTCATAGCACTGCCTAAACTCGTAGCTATCAGCCAATTTATACTTCACGATGTTGCTTAGCTCGAAGCCTTCGTAAGGTACTTCACTGCAGCTGCTATAGCACACTACTAACTCTGAGGACCCGTGAGAGCTGTACGTCCCTGGAAGTATCACACTTACATCACTGCACTCGTATTCAGCTATAACTGATTCTAGGCCATTAATTAAATGATTATAGAGTGCTAGTTTAAGTGACCAGTTGGAAGTAACTTCAATTTCTCTTCTTATCATACGAGTTGATTCACCTATACTTTGAGTATTAAGCCTAAGTTAATATTTTATAAATACGTACAAGCAACTCAACGCATTCCTCAGACAGCCACCGCATCCTCATCAAGGATCAGTAGTGGTCGGGATGCTCATCACTGTTTTACTGCTACCTATCATATTATACTTATCATACTTAAGTAATTTAATATCGAAACAAATTCAATTGCTGATTCAGGTACGGATCCAGGCGGGCTGCTATATCAATTAGCTTATGTATAACACCTATAATATAGTTATTATCAATTTTGATTATTCCTCTAAGTCCAAGGTAGGCGTTAACAACCTCAGAAAACATACCCTCATCAATGACTCCAGACTCAAGAAGCAATGCTGCTAAATTAGTGACGTCACTGTAGGAGTAGTACCCCTGCCCAGTTAGTGCGTGCATGGCTTTTAACACATTAATTAACGCATTCAATAGAGTGCTTGCAGGTTCCGGAGACTTCCCTGTAGCACAGTAGCTGGAACATGTACTTAACTGCCGTATAACTTGATTAAATAATCTTAGCGCATCAGAGTAAGATTTCCGCTTATTCATTAGTTAACTACCTTGACTACAAATCAGGTGCTATTTAACTACTAACATTGTCTTGACTAGATCTCTATGTTTGCGTGTCTTTGTCTCAGGTCTTCTTCAGTCTTCCCCAGCCTTGTCATTAGCTCTGAGATAATAGCATCTAGAGTGACCATTGTCGTTACCTCAAAAAGTGTTCCTAGTGGTGCTAGAGGCTCGTAGATGCCTATTAGCTGTCTAACGTTATAGTCGTCCTCACTACTCACCTTAGTTCTGCCTGGCACTTCTATTATTAAGTCGGATATCTGAGCTAGTGGTGAGTTGCGGAATGACGTTATAGCTATTACCTTAGCACCTATTGACTTGGACACCTCAGCTGCAGTAACCACTAGCTTTGTTCTACCTGATCCAGAGATAGCTATGACTATATCTCCAGGGTTGAGAGCGGGGACTATTGTTTCACCTAGGACGTAGACGTTAAACCCTAGGTGCATCAGCCTCATAGCGAATGCCTTACCAACCAGTCCTGAGCGTCCAGCACCAATTATTAGAACTTTCTTACCATTACTATACGCTGAGTGGAGTATCTCAATGAATTTACTTATTTCATGCTCCTTTATGAAGTCTAGTGAGAAGAGAATGAACTTTGAGATCGCTGTGAACGACTCCTTGAATACTCTCACCTAGTCCCTTGATTAACAACTCCCCTGAGGGATAAAAGCTTATGTGTTATTGCCTCACTCAACATTTAGAGAGGATAGAACGCCCTTCTCTCATGCTCCTCTTCTCCGCTGCCTCTAACACCAAGCAGTGGCGGTAATTTTCCTTCTCTAATCATTTTCTCAGCTACTTCTTTGACAGCCTGTGTGTGCCTTATGTCAAGCTCGAGAAGCTCATTAAGTAGTCTATACGTTGTCTCCCACACGTCGACGAGCATCTCCTTAGTGATGTAGTTGAGTATAAATGGGTCGGTCAGCCACTGATCAAACGCCTTCAGTGTCTTAATCATATGCTGAAATGCTTGCCTAGTCATTAGCACTAGCGTTAATCTATCTGCGTTCACTGACTGCTTCTCTAGATCCCTAAATATCTCTATTGCTTTCTTCTGCATCTCTACCCACTCGCTCAGTGAATTGAGTGAGGCAAGTATTCTGCTTGCTGATGAGGACATACCGCATCTCACTCAAGAACCCACTCTGTTATGGGACTTAAAAATAGTTTTGATGTATTGAACCTCCCTTATCCTTATTACTTCGCAGAGTAAATGATTCTATGTAAGTGATGAGGGAGGTGATCACTGAGTCGGTGAGGATGGATGCAACCGTCTGATCTAAGGTTTTTTCTTGAAGCACTGATAGAGAAGCTATCACGCAACAAGTGCCCTGAACTATCAGGGGATGAGGAAGAGGTGCTGACCCGCCTAGGGCTGCTCAATGAAGATGTATGTTATAAGTCATTAAGTGGGAGCACATGTTTTTCAACGCTTGTTCCACTAGCGTTGAAGGTCATAGAGCTAGGTGCTGATCCAGAAAGAATATCTAAGTATCTCAGCTGGGTAGATTTCGAGGTTCTAGTAACTAAGTACTTAAGTAAGTCAGGACTCACAGTATTCAGGAGCGTCAGATTCACCAAGAGAAGATTTGAAATAGACGTAGTTGGTATAGATCCTGTATCTAGACTGTGCTTAGTAATTGACTGCAAGCACTGGAAGCCGGGTTACAGGAAGAGCGGTAAGCTGAGAGCTGTTGCCCACGAACATAGGTCTAAGGTTGAGATATTAGCACGTGAGTGCGGCTTCGTGACGTCAAGATATCCAGCACTATCGCGTGCAGAGTATTTAGTACCTATTATCATCACGCTGACTAAAGTGATTAAGGGTGCTGTTAATGGCGCATTAATAGTGCCTATACTTCTGCTCAGGGACTTTATTACTAACTTAGATTACTACGCTGATTTCTTCAGGGAAGAGGTACTAATTAGAAACCCGTGCTTTCTACGTAGGAGATGATGTATTAATACTACTTGTTGACTCCTGAACTGAAGTGCTTGCTTGTGCACTCTCACTCTGTGTTTGTGTTAAGTTGCTTCCTATTGTTGTTGTCGGAGTTGACGCCGTTGTGTTTAAGTATGGCTTCGCTTGCTGTAAGCCGTACATGCCGAGTGCTAGGGCAGCAGCTATGAGAGCTACTAAAATTATTAACCCAGGTATCTTGTACTCAGATTTTCTCTTCTGCTTAGGTGACATTGTTGGACTATCCCCTTAAGGGTTGGTTGAATAGGATTAAAAAGTTAATTAGCTGAATTTATAATGCTGTGCAGTAATGTGAATGGTTAGGGGGTACAATACGGAGCCAGCCTATATGGTACTGTTAGCGGTTATTGCTGCCGAAATAGCTATTTACGTAATAACTACAGCGTCTCCAGAGGTTAATAACAGACTCAAGAGTCGAGGAATCAATATATATCCTTTTGCGGTACTTGTCGATTTAGGTAAGGGACCTAAATTTAAATCTCTTTCAAGAGCTAGGAGAGCTAAGGTTTTAATACTTATTATTGGTGCAGTAAACTTCGCTATTCTTTTAGCTCTATTCTACTGGATGCTTATACCATCAATTATATCGCTGCTTCGATCACTTTTTGCTGTACCTGCAGAAGTGACTTCACCCTTCGTTCCAGTTATCCCTGGCATCACCATTAGTTTGCATGCCTTCCTTTACTTACTTCTTGCTGCCGCAATAGGAATAGCTCTTCACGAAGTATTCCATGTTTTAGCTACGTACATGGAGGGACTGGAGGTTGAAGCTTGGGGTGCTGGCTTACTACTGATATTTCCTCTAGCATATGTGAGAATTGCTGAAGAGCGTCTCGCTAAATTATCGCTAAAGAGCAAGGTAAGGATACTATCTGCAGGGATCCTAGCCAATACGTTACTCTTCCTAGTAGCCTTAGCCTGCATACAGCCAGTGCTGGCACAGATAAATACAGCTGTTGTGGTCGTTGGCCTCAGTGAAGACCCTAATGCACCTGCAGTTAAGGCTGGATTACCTAACCCATGTATACTTAAGTCAATTAACGATACTTCGATAAAGACAATTAATAATTTAAGAGAAGTGCTTAGTAGATACAAATATGAAAATGTTACACTAGTGCTTCAAATCATACGCGTGAAGGTAGAGGGTGAAGTAGTTAAGCCTGTCTCAGGCGTTGAGTACGTCAAAGTATTTAAAGAGAGCGGCAGGGATAAACTAGGTGTCTATGTTACTGAGTTACCAACAGCTGATACACCACTTTACGCCCTTCACATAGGTAGATTCCTTTACTGGCTCCAAATAGTCAACATATCACTAGCAATGCTTAATGCTGCACCACTCTACATAACTGATGGCGCTAAGATAATATCTGAAATTCTACGTAAGTACAACCTAGAGCGTATAGATAAGTTAGTACAGTCTCTTACGGTTGCGTTTACTATAGCTCTGCTGTTAGTAGGGCTCATGAGGTTTATGTAAGAGAAGAATTTTCTTGTGAGGGTGCGCGGCCCCCTCACCCCTGAGGCAACCTCTACACACCGTTGACCCACGCCGTCCTCCTTCCGGTGACCCGTGAACGCCGGCGTCAGGGGTTAGGTTGCTCCCTTCCGGGCCTGGCCAGGTTCCCCCTGCAAAGGCGGTAGGGACCTCCCCTCCGGGAGGTCCTCCGCCACCGCCGGCCCCACGGGGCGGAATTCATCGCAGGCTGTGGGGCGGTGTGTAGAGGTTGCCTCAGAGGTAAGGGTTACTGGCCCCGCTTTACGCCTTCGGCGAGGGGAGGCGGCGACCCTCCCGGCCCTACCCGCGCACCAATAACTACTTATGTTTAGGAGGTAATTAAAAGTCACTTCAAAATCAGGCGTATTTAGGAGTACATGGTAAGTTACGTATTTAAGATATCGAAAAGCTTTGCTAGAGCAGCCGAGTAGTAAAGATGACTAGCCCATGCATCTTGACGGTGTGATGAGCTTACTCAGCGTGATTTGTGCAGAATTACCTGTAGCACGCCATTCTTTATCTTTATCTGGTGGCCTGAGGCCTTTACCTTTGCTGGTAGTTCAATTCTCTTCCTTATATGCCTGCCCTTATACTTAAGGCTTACGTCAAGGTACTTCGGCTTAATAACTTCAACTGCCACGTCCTTAGCCCGCGAACCATTAGCCTCCATTAGTATCCTGATCTTGTCTCCTTCGTCTCTTACTTCAATCATGGGTTCAGACACGAAATATCTAAATAAGGTTAGGTCACTGTCAATCTCATCCCATATTTCGTCATCGTAGTCGCGGTCCCGTGACGTGCTTTTTCTCATTATTTCCCCAGCAAAATGAGGCTTGAGGGTGTATAAACCTTTACTTTCTTGATTCTCTCTATTCTTATTATAAAGGTAATCGGCTTACGAGCGTTATATGTATTTAGCTGATATTGTGTTAAGTATTACGTGTTACTAATTACTTTCACTGACCTCATATGTGCTATTCAGCAGTTTTACCATAATATTAAAAAATATAATATACATTAATTAATATTTTAATAATTATAGCTGACAAGTTGCAGCTAGTACACTTTAATGTCTTAGGAATGAATATAGGTTTGGGCTAAAGGATGAATGAGCTTAGAGCTATAAGGGATGCAGCGCTAGCTGCAGCTAACTACTTGAGGGAGGAGCGCAGAGGGTCAGAGGTAGTGGGTAAGGGTGCATTCGGTGATGTAACTAAGGCCTTCGATAAGGAGGCGGAGGAGATAATTCTTAGTAAGCTCCGGGACTACTTTGGTGATGAATTAATCGTGATTAGTGAAGAGCGTGGAATAGTTAGATTTGGTAAGAAAGCTAACTGGATTGCGATAGTCGACCCTGTTGACGGCAGCACGAACTATGATGCAGGAATCCCTTGGGTTGCTATATCTATAGGTCTAGCACCTGCCAAGGAAGGAGTTCCTGTGAGGGTATCTGACATCGTGGCAGCGGTCGTTGCTGAGGTGTTCAGGAATAGGGTCTACGAGTACCACATAGACTGTGGAGTTCTACTTAATGGATCTCCAACTAAGAGAAGGGAGAAACCCAAGAACGTTCTGTTGGGTTACTTCGAGGTCCCGGAAGCCTATGAACCTGTGCCTAGGTACTGGAAGCTGAGGGGCAGGAAAGCAGCTCTAAGGTCGCTAGGGAGTGCAGCACTAGATATCGTCTATGTTGGCCTAGGTATGGCTGAGGGATTTATTGATGCCCGAGCTAAGCTGAGGAATGTAGATGTTGCGGCAGCACTAAGGATCGCTACTGCGCTGGGAGCTCGGGGCCTAGCAAACCATGGGATAGACGTAGGTGAGATAAGAATTGATGACCTTGTTAAGATTGAGCTCCTCGTCGTGGGTTATAATGAGGACTACATGAAGATGCTCAGTAAAGCCTGCTTAATTAAGGGTACTTAATTTTACCGGACTTAACTAATTTTCTGAAGGCTTCTTCGAAATTCTCGTCACCTACAAGTACATACTTAAGGAATACGCCTGTTCTCCCATACATATCCCTCTTAGTTAGCACTCTGATTCTCTCCTGCACAGTCTCTATTGAAATCCCTATGACCTTAGCTGTGAAGTCCTCGTACCCAATAACAGGTGCTTCCTTATGACCGTACTCGGTAGGTACTATCAGCAGGAGAGACTTATTTACTCCCGGAACCCTCTTATTCTCCTTAAGACCCTGAGTATCAAGTAAGCCGCCGAACTTGTAGAACTCCCACTCACGCGGGCTTAAGTGACCTAGCGGGAACGAAATGGTCCTAAGGCCTTCGGGGTCGAGCTCTATATATGCTTTAGGTGTTGATGCAGGTGTGGCTTGAATTATGTACTTGCTATATATGTGTAGATCTGAATTCTCAATACATGTAAGTACTAGGTAAGGCTGGACAGTGTAGGGTATAACAACATCTATGTCGCTCCGCTTACTCACGTCACCCCTAGCAACCGAGCCGTGAACTATGGGTGAGAACCCGCACCTACTTAGTGCCAGCATTATTTTCCGTGCTTCACGCCTAAGGTCTTTAAGAAGCTCCCACTGGCTTTTATCATAAATGATTTCCTTAAACTCAGGAACTCTCACCACCTTATGTTTCGGCTGTCCAGGCATGAGCACCACTTGTTACTGAACTATTAGGAAGCGTTATTGCGAGCGTGACTTGCCGAACTAATTACCCTAAATATACTCATTAAGTTTTCTTCCTAAGCAGGGCATAGAAGAACCCTATTGTCTTGTGCTTGTGGGGCCACGCTCTCATAGTACCTGGCAGGAAGCCTTCATCATACGGCTCCTTAAGGGGCACGAGCTCTAGTTTATTACTCTCCTTCTTTAATATTTTCTCAATTACTTCCTCATCCTCTTCCTTAAGAAGTGAGCAGGTAGTGTAGAGAATGTATCCGCCTGGTTTGACCAGCTTTACTGCTGCCTTAAGTAGCTCATATTGTAGCTGAGCAAACTTAGGTACCTCAGACTCCATGATGCGCCACCTAAGCTCTGGGT
>CAYQIX010000024.1:0-18830 GCA_964417765.1 uncultured Desulfurococcaceae archaeon | reverse complement strand
CACTACTAAGCTACGGTAAGGGAAGAGTAATAATCTACCCACCAAAAGAGTATCAGCAAAAACTAGCAGAGTATAAGGGGAAGAGAATCAAAATCATAGCAGTAATCGAAGAACAAACATAAAAACATATACAATTATATGCTTTCATATAAAACCTGCAACGGCTTCAGAGCGGTAGGTTACGTGTGCTATATAGCGAGGTTGTACGTATACTTGGTGGTAAAACTAGGACTGAAGAAATTCGTACTATAATTTACGCTCGTGTTAGCTCTAGTGACTGGAAAAGCGACCTTGAGAGGCAGATACAGTACCTCGCAGAGTAATGTTCGGCAAAAGGTTATAGGGTCATAGGCATTTTAAGTGACGTAGCTAGTGGTCTTAAGACTAATCGCAAAGGCTTACTGAAGCTATTCAACTACGTGGTAAATAGAGAGGTTGATGTCGTTGTTGCAACCTACAAGGATAGACTTACTTACAAGATTTGGTTTTGAGTACCTTGAATCCTTCTTTAAACGGTTTGGCGCGGGGATAGAAGTTGTCTACGGAGAGGAGCCAGAAGATGCTTACCAAGAGCTTGTCAAGGACTTAATAGCAATCATAACTAGCTTTGCAGGCAAACTCTACGGTGTGAGGAGCTATGAGAAGAGGCTTGTTGAGGGTTTCAGAAAGCTCCTAGAGGAGGTTGAGAAGAATGGCTAAGGCGACAATAACGGTTATCGTACCCAGCATAGTGCTATCTAAGAGGAAGTACGAGGTTCTCATAGAGCTCAAGGAGTTGTATGGGCGGATGGTTGTTGAACTTGTCGAGTATGGTTTCAAGAATGGCGTTAAGTCGTTCACTGGGCTGAAGAGGCACATATATCGAAAGCTACGGGAGAAGTTCTCGCTGTTAGCGTCGCACTATGTTCATACCGCTTGCCAAGACGCTGCTATACGTATCAAGAGTTTCCTAGAGCTGAGGAAACGGGTAGAGCCTATGCTGAGAAGCCTGTTGTAGGGCATGTCTCTATATGGCTTGTTGACCACCTATGGAGGCCGCTAGGTTACACGGTGATTAAGGTTGCTACCCACAGAGGATGGATTGTGATTGAGCTTCAACTACATAGGCTCTACTGGAGGTACATAAACTCTGGCCGGAGATTGAGGACGCAATCAAGGCTAAAGATAGACCGTAGGGAGAGGAAAGTCTACGTCCACATGGTTTTTGAAAAAGAGGTTGAGGAATACAAGCCGAAAGGATGAATAGCGTCGACGTGAACGAGAACAATGTGACTGTCCTCGCAGACGGTAAGGTCTACAAGTTTGTTACGATGTTGAGGAAGACCGTAGAGCGGTACTACGAGCATAGGAAGAGGCTTCAGAAGAAACACTGACCATACAAGTCGATGGTAGAAAGTTTCCCTTGTACACGCTCTGTAGGAAGAAGATGTCTAGGCTTAGAGAGCGTGACGGGAAAGCCGATTGGAGGAGAAAGATAGCAGTATCAATAGTCAAAACAGCCAGAGTCTTAGGCTACGGTATCGTGATTGAGAAACTTCCTAAGCACGTAAATGAGAAGATAATTAACAGTGTTAGGAACTCTGAGCTTAGGCACCGCATCTATCAGGCTGCATCCAGGGGCATGGTAAAGACTATCAAAGAAGCGGCTGAGATGTGCGGTGTTCCCATCAGAGAGGTAGACCCTAGACATACTTCCCAGACCTGCCCTGACATGCCCTTAACAGTATCTATAAGCCTTCTAAAGACCTCATTGAACGGCTCACCAGTCGTGCTCACTAGACCTCTAAGTTCATTAATGTAGGAATTCCTGAAAATTTGTTCAGCGAACTCCACCATTAAGTGGCTCTCATCTCTTTCTATGGAGCACCTACGGAGGAAGTACATGCATAGATCTAGGATGTGGTGGAGTAGTGCTAGAATAATTGCGTCATCTGGGACGTAACCCATGTAGTCCTCACCCCATATGAAGCCCTTAGAGACCACTTCGCACTCCCACCTCAAGCGCTCTAACCTGTCCTTAAGCCCTAAGAGCTTATTACGCTTAACATCATAGACATCGCCGAACTCTAGCCATAGCTCGCGGAGAAGCTTCCTAAATGAGTTAGGGTCGGGGGTCTACCGACATCGTGCTCCCCACCAGCATCAATAATCCTATCTATCTTATCGAGTAAGCTAGGAGTCCATACCACAAATCCGGTTTCCTGACGGAACATATCGTAGAACCTCCTGTGTGTTCCCCAAGACGGCATTAAATCACCACCCCCACCTCACTTACTCTATCCCCGTAACTAAAGCATTTCAAAATAACTTATTTAGTGAGTTTAAGCATTTAGAGTATAGTTCATCTGCTTCAGTTAGCAGGTCTTCATATCTTGCTTCACTTACTCTAAGCTCTCCGAAACGGCTCTGGATGAACCTTGCTACCTCCCTGCTCATGACCTTAATCATTAGCCTCCAAGCAACTTTCCTCATGAGCTTAGGCCGTACTAGCCCATGCCTCCCAGCATACTTAGTTACTTGATGCCTACTAATGTGCTTAGGCGCTATCTCATTAAGTACCTTCAGCGTTTCCATGCTGAAGTACACCTGCTCACAAGGCTTCTCATGGCCCCTCAAACCCATGTAGTACCTGCAGAAGCCCCCGCCCTCAAAGCACACAAGCCTCCTAGTCTCAAGACCTACCCCAGGTAACTCAACAACTTCGTCCGGATTCCAGTACTCAATCATTTTTAAGCACGTGCTCAAACCCAGCACCAGACTCAAGCATGACCCTGTAGATGGTGTAGTATACCTCATGATCTTTCTTTAAGGAATTCTAGGGTTCTCCTAACATCACCAATACTTATCCGGTAAGGCCTAACATCGGGCCTGTAGCTCCTGCTCGGCACGACCGCCATAACACACCCAAACGTCTCAGGAATTTCCCTCCTGAAGTATAGGTACTGGATGCGGTGCCTGAACACGTTCCTTAGCCCTTGTTAGGGTGGTTAATCACGTAATCGATGAGCTCCTCACTAAGCTCCCTACCCCTGAAGATACTTCATGAAGAGGCTCATGTAGTACTTGAGTGTCTCAGAATCCTTCACCTTCCTACGCTTCTTACGCTCTATGAGGAAGTACTCGAAGTCGTTACTCCACTCAAGCCTAATCCCTGCGAAGCTTATGCCCAACATCTCTATCCTTAACAGCCCTTAGAATCTGCGCCTAACAACATCACCTAAGGCCCTAACATCAATCCTCTCAAACTAGCTGCGGTCGGAACCGAGCTTAGACGTGAGTTCCTGAAACCTCCGAGAACTGGAAACTGGCTGAGGGGTATGTAAGTTATTCATGAAGAATTTAGGGTGAGTGGAGCCGCCGGCGGGATTTGAACCCGCGACCACCGGCTTACGAGGCCGGCGCTCTACCAGCTGAGCTACGGCGGCTCCCAGCACTAACTACTTTCTACTCTGGGATTAAATTTTTCTCTTTCGCCACCTCTACGTCTTCAGTACCGCTTTATGTTTCTGAAATATTAAATAGGGATCGCACCAACATAATCTGTAGCTGAGGTGTGTGTGGTGGTTAAGCGAAAAGAGAAGGAGTCAGGTAAAATTATTAAAAAGAAAAAAGTAAGGATGGGACCTTCTCTTAGGTTAAGGCGGTTAAGGTGGGATATTATCGCAGTTATAGTTATTATCGCTGTAATAGCTTACGTGGGCTATGCCTTAGTCTCCGCCTCGATGCAGAAGCAGGAAGGCAAGCAAGGTATTGAGAATATCAATGAGTTATACGATGGTCTCGAAAAGGTTGTGATTAAAAAGTACAGGAATGTCAGTATAGACTTGTGGTACTACATAAGAGGTACCATACCATGTAAAGGTTATGATGTAGGTGTTAAGGACTTTGCTCAGATAAGATTATTTTATTATGAAATAATGGTACCTACAGAGACTAAAGTAGGCAATAAAACCGTGACAGAGAATAAGACTATTGGGGGCTACAACGTCCTATACTTGAGGGTACCGTATCTAACAGACCTGCTATCTATAACTGGCGTGGGTCCTGCAGTCTACGGGTATACAAACAACGTCTCCCACTTATTCATAGATGATGAAGCCCTCAATAAGACCCTAAGAGGTAACTTAACTAAGAGATTCCTAGGCAGAGAAGAAATTGAAGTAGGTACGCTAGGGAAGGTTAGTACCCTTAAAGTACAATACATATACGATATAACAGAGGATAGCAAGACGTACCATGTAAACGCCACGGTATGGTATGAGGACAGATTCAAGATCCCTGTAAAGCTGATCTTCAACATTAACGGCAGAATGCTGACTATTGAGCTAAAATCTACAAACGTGATAAAATCATAGGATTAACTTTAACAATCAGCTTAGTGTTGGTTCAGCTTTAAATTTGAAGCTCAGGCATAAATAAATAATTTATGGTTTAAAATTAGATATTGCTTAAAAATACACCCTGTCTTACTATACCTGGTGGGTATTGTGAGCGGCAAGGAACCCCCAAGGTTTATTCCGCCTCAACTACGTGAGAGACTCAAAGTTATTGAAGAGAAAATGAAGTTAGTAAAGCATAGGATAGTTGTAATGTCTGGTAAGGGTGGTGTTGGTAAGTCTTTCATTGCATCTAATCTTGCTGTAGCACTAGCTTCTCTGAGCCTTAAGGTGGGGTTAATGGACATTGACTTCCACGGGCCCTCGACGCCTCGAATGCTTGGACTTAAGGGGCGGAGGCTCGTAGTAACTACTGAGGGCATAGAGCCTGCTGAGGGTCCGCTAGGGGTTAAGGTAATGTCTCTAGACTTCCTCCTGCCCTCTAGCGATACACCTGTTATTTGGCGCGGCCCGCTGAAAACAACTGCTATAATGCAGTTCATAAGCGATGTTAATTGGGGGCAGCTAGATTTCTTAGTCATTGACATGCCTCCAGGAACGGGTGATGAAGCATTAACCGTAGCTCAGTATCTTCCTAGAGTTGACGGAGCTATATTTGTGACAATACCGTCAGAGATATCTGTCGAAGTTGTTGGTAGGTCGATATCCTTCGCTAAGCAAGTAGGTATTAGACCGCTTGGCGTCATTGAGAACATGTCTGGATTCTACTGTCCGAAATGCAAGACACTATACAAGATATTAGGAAAGGGCACGGGCAGAGAAATAGCCGAAAAGTACGGTGTAGAGTTTCTAGGTGAGATCCCCTTAGATCCCCGCATAGCTGAGGCAAATGATAGAGGGGAGGCAATAGTTCTTGCGTACCCGAGTTCTGAGGCCAGTAAAACGCTTGTGGAAATAGCTAGGAAAATTATCGCGCTTGTGGAGAGATCAGAGAGGCGGTAGAAGTAGTATTAGGCATAGTGCGAGTTGTTCTCTAAAGAAACAGTAACGTACCTGTAGAAAGACACAATAGCTATGTGCTACCGTACCACATGCTTACCATATACTACCGGCCCCTTAAGCAAGGAAATGTGGTGGGCACCACAATAAATTTTTGTCTTAACTTCTCTATCTCTCAGTATGCTATCTACTTTATCTTCGCTTACTGCTACTGGGTCATATTTCAGAGACCCTACTATGAAGTTGCACGCATATCCAAAGGATGGCACCCACTGCCAGTACTCCCTAACTAGAGGGAATACAGACTTCACGTTATTGAGTACGTAAAGATAGACGTCGCTGTAGAAGAATGAATTACCTGCCTGAGTAATCATTATTCCATCACTCTTTAAGATCCTCTTAACTTCGGTATAGAACTCCTTAGTGTAGAGTGACTTAGCTATTTCAGAGCTGTAAGGATCAGTTAAGTCTATAATAACTACATCAAAAGTTGAGCTGTCGCATTCAGCAACGTACTTCTTCCCATCATCAATAACGATTTTTGCTCTAGGATCGTAGAATGCGCCTTGATGCATGAAGTCTAGGTACTTCTTTGCGAACTCTACTAATTCACCGTCTATATCAACCATAACTGCTTCCTTAACACAATTATGCTTCAGCACCTCCCTAAGAGTAGCACCTTCGCCACCACCTATAATCAGAACCTTGCTTGGATTAGGATGAGTAACCATTACTGGATGAACAAGTGACTCATGATAAATAAATTCGTCTGCCTCAGCAGACTGTATGTACCCGTCGAGGATTAGTGCCCTGCCATACTCTTCTAGCTCTATTATCTGAACTTCCTGGTATTTAGTTTTCGTTGTCAGTATGACGTTCTTTACCTTAACTATATAGAGCGAGTACTTCGAAACATTCTCTACTGTATACAATCCATATCCCATATTAATTACCTCTACCAATAAAGGATGAATCGGGTATAAATAAAGTTAAGTAGCTACTTCCATAATTTATTATCACTGTAGGAACAACCTAGTGATTGAGAAATGGTGTCGAAGTGATGGAGAATTTCCCCTACGAAGAATATAGGAAGGGTCAGAGGGAGTCCATAGCACTCATTAGTAAGTTCTTAGGTAGATTCATAGTACTTAAGGCTCCGACAGGCTTCGGTAAGACTGTAGTTGCTTTATTAGCGCATAAAGACGCTGATAGAGTGCTGTATGCTGTAAGAACAAGAAATGAAATGGTTCCGGTAATTCGTGAAGCGAAGAAACTCAATATTAACTATTGCTTTATTTTTAGTGGCAGGCGAATGTGCCCGCTTCTCAGAGGTTCTGACGTAAGACCTGAGGACTTTTGGGTAAACTGCAGAATTCTAAGATTCAAGGGTCTCTGTGACTTCTATGCTAACTTAGATCGCAAGCCATATCAAGACAAATTAGGTGACATATTGCATAGGCGTGAGAACGACCCCCGACAGATAGTTCTTTCAATAATTAATGAGCTCAAAATATGTCCTTTCTTCGCGCTTGCAGATAGGGCCCACCATAGCAAGCTAGTTATAGTTACATATCCGTACCTATTTCAGGAGGAGATATTCAGAACAGCCTTCACGGACCTGAGCCTCAGCGACTACTACGTGGTTGTTGATGAAGCACACACTATACTTAATCCTCAATCAATCATAGAAGGAGAGCTAGATGAAGTGACTTTAGACAGTGCTATCAGGGAAGTTAAGCAGTATTGCCCGAGTGAGGAAGTTATTAAGTACTTAACGAGTATTAAAGAACTCTTAAAAAGCGTAAAGTCCAGACTCTTAAGGCGAGTTGAGAAGGCCTTTATATTTCCTGGAGAGGGTATTCTACAACTTCTTGAAGATTCTCTCATAGAAATAAAGCTTAAGCAATTGAGGGAGCTCACGGTACGTCCCGCAGATTTTGTTAGGTTAGGTTCGTCACTTAATAGAGTCCTTAAATTCCTTACCTATGTAAAGAGAGATGAATTCCAAGTATATGGTATTGCAGATATCACTGAGGGAGTTAAGAAGCTGAAGGTTATGCCAATAAATTACGATGTGATTACTGAAAGGTTGTCGGAAGCTAAGGGAATCCTCCTCATGTCGGGTACTTTGCCGCCTAAGGAGGTTATGGATTCTGTATGCGGTCAAGAGACAGTTTACGTCGATGTCGAAGAAGAATTTGGCAATATCTTTCCTAGAGAAAACACTTTTTATGCTGTCGTTACTTACGTTTCGTCAAGCTACAAGCTAAGAGTTAAGGAAATGTTCCTTAAATATGCTGACCTCTTGACCTCAATATATCATGCACTAGATAAAGGAGTAATTCTAGCTGTCTACCCTAGCTATCCGTTCATGGATGAAGTAACAGTCAATATAATTGATATACCTGACCATATAATTGAGGGCAGAGGAACAACATATGCTGATATAGCTAGTTCAGTACTGAATAGCAGTGGTAAAGTAGTAGTACATGCAGTAGCTAGCGGCAAGCTGACCGAGGGAATAGAACTTCTAGATGAAGCTGGCAGGTCATTGATTAAAGTAGTTGTTCTCATGGGTATCCCCTACCCTCAGCCAGATGACTATCTAATCGACTTAAGGAGAAGCTTAAGTGAGAGATTAGGGAATAAGGTAGCTACTGACTTAACTACTTCGGTACCCGCTGCAATAAGGGTACTTCAGGCTGTCGGAAGGGCTATCAGATCTGAGCGTGATAGAGCGTTCATAGTCCTAGCTGACCGCAGGTTCTTGTCGCTTAAGCTGAGAACACTTTTAGGCATACACTATGATGCCGTAGTCAACTCTAAGAATAGGCTATCTGAGCTAATAATCAAATTCTTTCGAGGATACCTGTAAGACACGTAAATTAGACGTATCTTACAAACCTATTTTCCTCTACTAACTCTCCATCACTTAATAGCAACTTACCATTCACTACTACGTACCTTGGCCAGCCAGTAAGCATCATACCCTCAAACGGGGTCCAATCTACCTTATGGTGCAGACTACCAGCTGTAACTTTAACATACTTGTTAGGATCAATGACTATGATGTCCGCGTCTGAACCTGGCGTAATGGAACCTTTCGCTGGGTAGAGACCGATTATCTTAGCAGGACTCTCAGAAGTAACCTCAATAAACCTCTTAATAGTCAGTATACCTAACTTCCTAACACCGTACGTAAACACGAAAGGCAGCATCACCTCTATTACTGGTATGCCGCCCCACGCACTCCACACATCAAGCTCTTTTTCATCGCGCGGTGAAGGAGCGTGATCAGATGCAACAGCATCTATGGTTCCATCAGCTAGTGACTGCCATAGATAATTAACGTCGGACTTACTCTTCAGTGAGGGTGTTATTTTGAGATAGTTACCCCACTTTACTACATCATCACGCGTGAAGTAAAGGTACTGCGGACATGTCTCGGCTGTTACTTTAACGCCGCTAGCTTTAGCCTCCTTGATTACCTTAGCCCCTATGGCTGAAGAGACGTGTGCTATGTGTACTCTAGCATCTAGGTACTTGGCTACTTCTATAACCCTTGTGATTGCTGATGCCTCAGCCTCAGGAGGCCTTGAGAGGTGGTGAATAATTGGTTCTTTTCTTCCTTCACGCTTGAAGCAATTCACTAGGTAATCTATTAAGATATCATCCTCAGCGTGAACTATAGTCAGGGCTTTACTTCTACTTACTTCATTAATTACTTTAGCTATAGCGGACTCATCTTTAGGTCTAAATGGCTTGCATGTAAATAGCTTAAACCCTCTGACACCTTCTTTTCTTAACGTCTGAATGTTGCTTATATTATCCTCGTTCATCATCCCAGCTAAGACACCGAAATTAGCAAATGAATTCCCAAGTCCCTCATTAATCTTGATCTTAAGCACATCAACATTGTCAACATACAGCCTCAGCGGCATGTCAAACACCGTCGTAATGCCACCATAGATAGCTGCTATAGTACCGCTTCTGAAGTCTTCATGGTGGGTGTAGTCGGGATCATAGATGTGTGCGTGAATATCTATGCCTCCCGGCAGCGCTAATAATCCGCTACCATTTATCACCTCGTCAACATCCCTAAATTTGCTGGGGTTCTTAGCTAAGGCTGCTATCTTCCCGTTTACTACCAATATGCTAGCGAGAATTATCTCTTTATTAATTGCAATGTACACGTCTCTAATTAGCAATGACTGCATCGTAATCCCTGCTTACTCCTCTTTAATACCTATGATCGGATCTAAGAATTTTCCTTCAATAACGTCAACTAGACCCTTATCAGTCACTCTCACTTCCGGAATGACTGGTAGCGTGAGAAGTGCTACAGTCATAAATACTGCGTGATAGCTTAGATTTAATCTTTTTAGTGCGTCAATAAAGTCCTCTACCTCATCAACTAACTCCTCAAATGTCTTGTCAGACATGAGTCCTGCGATGGGGAGAGGAACCTTACCAATGACTCTACCATTAGCTGTACATACCATCCCACCGCCTAAATGGGCAAGCTCAATAACTGCTCTGTACATGTCTTCGGGATCTTTACCAACGACTACTATATTGTGTGTATCGTGCGCAATGCTCTGGGCTAGTGCACCATATTTCATGCCTAAACCTACTACGAATCCCTTGCCTATATTGCCTGTTGCGTGATGTCTTTCAATAACACATATGTAAGCAACATCCTCATCATCAACATATAGGTACCCCTTATCTACTTTAACTACCACTTTCTCCTTCTTAGTTAATGTTTTGCCAGGAATTACCCTCACAGCAATTACTTCAGCATGTCCTCTAGTTACATTCACCTTCATGAGTAGCTCATCGGGTGATCTCAGTTTATTTATGTTTATAGTCTTGTAAGCCTTGTCAGGGTACTTAAATTTAGGTCCGTGATCATAAATGTACTTGCCGTCCTTAACTACACACTGACCTCCTAAAATCACGTCACTTACAATAAATCTCCTGAAGTTCTTAAGCAAAACTATATCAGCAAACCTTCCAGGTACAATAGCACCAAGTTCTTTTAATCCTAGGTACTCAGCCGCATTTAAAGTAGCCATTTGGACAGCTGTAATAGGATCTATACCGTATGATACCGCCTCCTTAAGTATTCTATCTATGTGACCTTCCTTAACTATATCAAGTACATCTAAGTCATCACTACAGAACGATAAGTATCTGGTATTTATTCGCATGTACGTGAGTAGCTTTGAAAGCTCCTCAAGGTCTTTCCACGCTGAGCCCTCACGTATCAAAACTCGCATACCATTCCTTAGCTTAGTTAGTGCCTCGTCAGTCACTATTGACTCGTGGTCACCATTAATACCTGCTATTATATACGGAATGAGCATTTCCTCAGGTAGCTGAGGTGCATGGCCATCAACAATCTTACCCATATTCATAGCTAGTACTATTTCTTCTAATAGGCCTCTATCGAGGTTAAGGACGCCATGAAAATCCATTACCTCCCCTAAACCTATTACTTCATCGTAGTTCGTGAGCAGGTTCTTAATATCACCGATACTAAGTTCTTTCCCAGGCGTGTCTAAGCCCTTACGCGTCGGCGGCACACATGAAGGCACGTAAAAGAAAACCCTCAGTGGCGTATGCCTTGACTCCTCAATAAACATTTCAACACCCTCCCTACCTAAGACATTAGCTATTTCATGAGGATCCGCAGCTACAGTCGTAGTACCGTGAAGTAGTACTGCCCTAGCAAATTCCCGTACAGTAAGCAGCGAAGATTCTATATGGACGTGCGGGTCAATAAATCCCGGAACTGCTATCTCAGCTTTTGACCCATCGACAACTAAGGTTTCATCACCTACAAATTTATCTGCATTAAAGTAACCCACCCTAACAATAAAGTCCTTCCATATAGCTATGTTTACTTTCTCTCTTATATCACCTATCAACACGTCAACTATATTGACATTCTTGATAAGCACAGTTGATTTTAATTCCCCTCTGGAGGCTTTAATGAGATTGCTCAGCAATTTAATGTCATTCTTTTTTCTCAGTCTTCTCGTTAAGGATCGCGAAGTATTCATAAAATTGCCCTCGCTACTTCACTACGCCACCGCAGCTAAATAAAAATTTATGTACAGCAACCAGATCAAAGTATCCGCACTCCACACAATTAAGACAAAAGAAAATTTTACATTAATCACGTGATAGATTTCTTTGTATTTTACGTGACACTATTTTCTGTCCGTAAAGTAGCTGGTAATAAGCAAGGCCATTCTTAACTAACTATTTTTACTTCAGTTAAGTAAATAATTAATGGTTGAATAAATGGTTAATGAATACATTAGGGAAGTTATCGCGCGCAGAATCGCTGGCGATATAGTAATGAGTGATAATTGTGGGGCAGCGCTAAAGCGGTGGAGAGAAACATTTAAGGCTACTCAAGTCGAGGTCGCTAGAGCCATGGGCATCACACCTAGCGTTATTGTTGATTACGAAAAGAATAGAAGACTGCCTGGCGTGAGGTTTCTTAGGAGATTTGTTGATGCTCTATTCCATATAGATTCTGAGAGAGGGTGGTCGGTGACCAGACAGCTTGCTAAAATGTTTAATTTAAACTTAGGTGCCATCATAGATGCTCGCGACTTAAGTACTCCCTTATCTCTTGATGACTTAATAGCTGCTGTTGAGGGTGTGATAGTAAACTCTCACATATCAAGAACAGAATTTTACGGTTACACAGTAATAGACAGCATTGGCGCTATAGTAACATTAAGTGGAGACCAATTCTGGCAGCTAATGGGTTTAACAAGTAATCGCGCTTTAATATTTACTAAAGTAACTACTGGAAGGTCGCCAATGATAGCAGTACGTGTAGCTCCTGTTAAGCCAGCTGCAGTAGTTCTTCACGGGCCTAAGAAAGTTGACCCCATGGCTATTAGGCTAGCTGATAAGGAGGGCATACCACTCATTCTGTCGCTTAAGCAAGATGTGTCAGAATTAGTTTCCGCACTAAGAGGATATTAAAACATTAGTCCTTTAGCCTCCCCTCAGAAATCAGGAGTATCGCTTTTGCTATGTCGCCGCCTGCTTCTTTTAGAGCCTTTATCGCTAGTTCTCTACTTACGCCAGCTTGCTCCATAATGAACTTTACGTCATCATCACTAAACGTTACCTCTTCGACAACGCTTGACTCAGCTGAAAGCTCTACCCTCTCTTCTTGACCGCCTACTATCTGGTAGATCTTCTGTCCTTGAACAGTCATTACAGATACCTGCGGATTCCTTATGATTATCTCACAGTCGTTAAGCACGATACTGACGGACTTAACGTTGCTAAGGTCTTCTACTCGAATTCCCATTCTCCTGAGCATCCTTCTTAACTCTCTAGGATTAAATGGCAGCATTACTCCTCCTCAGTTTAGTTTATTATCCGAGAAATATAAAGAGTTACTCTAGGTGAGGATTTGGCTCAGATAAGAATTAAAGTACTAGGTGGTGGACGGGAGGTAGGCCGCGCTGCGGTAGCTATAGGTAGCAATGGAAATTACTTGCTACTAGATTACGGAATAAACTTTAATGATAAGGACATACCACAGCTACCTTTACATATAAGGCCGAATGAATTAGTAGCAATTACTGTATCGCACGCACACCTAGATCATATAGGCGCTTTACCTATGCTCTACACATCAGCTAAAATACCAGCAGTAATGACTAGAGTAACTAAGGAGCTATCTAAAATAATGCTCTCAGACTTTCTTAAGATCTCAGGATACTACCTGCCGTACGAACAAATAGATATAGAGATGATGCTCGATAATACCATAGACCTCTACTATGACGAGGAAGTTAATTTCGGAGACTATGTAGTGAAGCTAGTAAATGCAGGTCACATACCAGGTAGCGCTATGACACTCATTGAAGTTAATGGTACGAGAATACTCTATACAGGAGATGTAAACACCATTAATACAAGGTTAGTCAAGGGTGCTTTCCTAAATGGAATTAAAGCTGACATATTAATCACTGAAGGGACATACGGCAATTCAATACATCCAAGTAGAGAGGAGATTGAGAAGGAGTTCATAGAGTCAGTAAGAGAGGTTATTGATGAAGGAGGAAACGTATTAATCCCTGCCTTCAGCTTAGGGAGGTCGCAAGAGATATTACTACTGCTTTACGAGAAGTTGAGGTGGGCTGCCGTCTACTACGACGGCATGATTAGAGTTATTAATGACGTACTCGTGAGCCACCCTGAATACCTTAATAGGTACGACTTGCTTGTGAGGGCACTTAAGGAATTCAGGATGGTGAGGAAGTCAAGTGAGAGGAGGAAGATAATTAAGGGTGAGGGCAACATCATAGTTAGTTCTGCTGGAATGCTTAAGGGCGGCCCAGCAGTATACTACTTGAAGAAAATCATGGATGACCCTAATAGTGCTGTATTTCTAGTATCGTATCAAGGACCAACAACGCCTGGAAGATCACTGCTTGAGAACGGGTACCTAACTGAGGGCGGAGAGCAAGTTAAAGCGAGGGTGCAGTGGTTCGACTTCTCAAGCCATGCAGGAGCTGATGGCTTAATTAAGTTAGTGAAGTCAGTGAGAGGACTTTCTAAGGTGGTCTTGATACATAGTGAGGAGGAGACAGGTTTAGTATTTAAGGAAAAGCTGCAGGAGATTCTTAGCGGCGTCGACATATATTTCCCGGTCAACGGCGAAGAGCTACTTATAGACCTTAACTAAAGATAAATCAACAACATAGCTCCTCAACTTGATGCCAGCCTCCAGCAACTTTCTGCCAGCACCAGTAATTCCTGCTCTACCTAGTAAACCATATCCTCTCAGCTGAACTACTGCTTTTACTACTTCATCAAGTGTTATGCTGGCTATGTTCTTAAGGTTATTGTAGATCACTCTAGCTTCCTCATTAACTAACTTTCTTCCATCACCTTTAGCCCATACCTTCTTAAGTTCGGATAGATTCCTCTCTATAGTGTATAGAACATTGTAGAGTGTTGGTGTAATAGATATCTCAGATTGAATTAGCTCCTTAGTGACAGCTGACGTTATTACTTCTTTCATCAGTAAGCCTACTTCCGTTAAAATAACGTAATCATTCGGTAGTACCTCTACGTAACCCTTACTCTCACACTCACTAACTGCGTACTTAATGAGTTCTTCATTAATTCCTTCATCAATAAGCCATCTGGTTAGCTCACTAAGCTTTATGCCTTTGCTTGGCACTTTCTGAAGTATTAGTGCGTCATACTTAGTCAGTACGGGCTTTCTGATTACTCTAGCAGATAGCTCTAGCAGAAACCATCCTTTGTCAGTTACATCATTGTGTATCAAGCCCAGTCTCCTAGCCTCACTTACCCACTCAGGTTTTGGTGTGCGATCAATGAGTACATAATTAATTGCTTTGGTTGCCGAAGATGTTATGTTACGCTTTATACTGCCTAGCTTCTTAAGCACTAGTTCGCCAAGTTCCGTTGCTTTGTAGGTGTCTTTACCTTTATACTCATACCTCACTACTAATTCCTTGGACTCAAGCAAGTGAAGCATCATTACGACTTTCTCTCCGATACTTGAGTTCTTTGCGATGTCATCTAATGTTGGGTACGGTCTGTCAGGCAACTTATTAATTAGCTCGCTTACTACTTTAAGTACACCTATCTCTTCGAGACTTACTGAGAATGGAGTTATTCTTACCTGGGTTTTACGTGACTCTCTATACCCTGCTGCGAGCTCGTGCCCTGCCTCAGTGGGCTTTCCATCACTGCCGATTAAGTGCATGGTCTTAAGCTCTGTTTCTTCAGCTATACTACGCTTACCCCTGAGAAGTACGTCAACTATGTGCTCATCGATTAGTATGACTGAGTCGTATATGGGTATCTTAAAGAGAGCTTTTCTGACGCGCCTGCCTAGTGGCGTTAGCATATAGATGCTTCCTTCCTTTGTAGGTGGTGATATCTTTAGTAGCCTCGTTGCCTCGAGAGCATTTATTACGTGTGCGCTATAGCCTCCAGCATCCTTAAGTCTTACTAGCTCATCGTAGGGTGCTGGACCTGGAGGGATACTTAGCAGAAATTCAGCTATTTCGGGTGTGATGTAGATTAACGTTCTAGCTTTGCCGTACGCATTGTATACTTCGCGTCCTGCTTCACTTAGCTCACCACCTCTCCACAACCACCGCTCCTCAAGTAGGTGAACCCATGGGTCAGGCAAATATCCTGTTGTTATAACTAGGTCTAGTATCTCGATTATTCGGGAATCAATCCATGGATCAGGTACCCTTTCTATGCCGACTTTCTCGGCTGCATTAAGCAGGTGCACCCCAGCTTCCGTTAATTCTACCTCACCACCATGCTTCTTTAGCAACCCCATAATGTAGAGTTCCATTATTCTCCGCGAAAATCTAGACCTTTCGATCGCCTCCCTTGCTATCAAGTCATTAACATTCCTGTAGTTTCTTAGCTCACGTAGTATGATAGCGTGCTCTTTCTTTATGAGCATGTCAGTCACCAATACATGATAGATATATCCCTAAAAATACCTGAACTTACTGACACACCCCTATACTCTTAATAACACATTCTGCGAATTTGATTTGGTGATTTACACGAATCTCATTGACTTCATTAATTACGAGATCTCAAGGCTTGCTAGTGTCATTATGAGTCAGTACGAACAGTCCTTAGGTGTAAGCATAGATGATAGCGAGTTCGGCTACGCCTTTGGTGCTGGCGACTCATTTGCTGCTGCTCTTGCTGCACAGTACCTATCCTCGTTTAGGTTCGTAGCTGTTGACCCCTTAAGCTTAGCATACTATGTGGGCAAGGCTCAGGTACCTAAACAAGTAGCGATAGCTATCTCATATAAGGGAAGAACTAGAGAAGTTGTTAAGGCTGCTAGTAAGTTAAAGTCGCTTGGGTGGAAAGTACTAGCTGTTACATCAGATAGTTCATCTCCTCTGGCCTCAGCAGCAAGTGAGGTTGCCAGTATAATGCAAACTAGTGAAGCACTTCCAGTAGGAGTATCGAGTTTCGTAGCTATGGTTACAGCCTTAGCTAAGCTGCTTGGAGCTAAATTAAACATAAATTTACTGAAGTCTAAGCTCAAAGACATTACTGGCTTAGAGCCCATAGTACGCGGCTCAGTGAGCGCTAAGAATGTAAGCGAAGTTATTGCTGTTGGGGAGGGTAGCGGATTCGTTGCAGCATACTTTACTTGCTTAAAGCTCTATGAGGCGCTCTGCATGCCCTGCAGGGCATACCCCCTAGAGGAATTCCTTCACGCACCAATATACAGTATATCAAGAAATGCTCTCACCTTAATATATTCTAGTGAGAAAAGCATAAAGACCACACACCTTATTGAAGTTCTCTCAAAGCTGGGTGCTCCCTACGTGGTTATTAAGCAGATGGATGCAACTTATCTGAACATTATTAGCGGAGTTGTCCAAGGTCTTAAGCTCGTGCTTAAATTTACTACCGAATTTAATATAAGGACTCCATGCTATAAGGAGAAAAAGATATTAGTTAGCTCCTCAACACCACTAATATACTTCACTCAATAAGCTCTACTGGTGCGAAAATTCCGGTATTTCAGGCTATATGAATTCCATAGTATTTTTATAGGGTCTAAAGCTGCATGAAAACTTCTCATGGCAGTGAATTACTCATTAGTCTGCTATCGACCAGTTCATACTAGCACATTTAGCACATTAAAGAAATGTTGTAGGTAAAAAGCTAGGAACAGTGTGCTAGTGGAGCAGTATTAAATAAACGTCTACATGACCTGATGGAAGCTCTACCAGTTACATTTCTCTGGCTAAGGAAATTTGAACCCTGGATCACGGGGATTCCAAAGATATAACAGAGCCTATGTAGCTGTGGCTAGTTGATATAATATGGAGGCAAATCTGAAGTGAAGTGTGAATTCAAACATGCTATTAATTCATGGATGATATAACAGTCCTTTTAAGCCAAGTATTCTTACAATTCTTTAACGGGGGTACTGAAAAGAATTATGTGCTTTAGGTTTATATTTGATAATGTACTTATTGCTCTTGGAGAGGTTATTCATGAAAAAGGAAAGAGTTTACGAGTTTGATGTTGTTATCCTAGAGGATGAAAGTGGAGGTTATGTAGCTCTAGTACCTGCTTTACCGGGTTGTCATACTCAAGGTGCTACCATAGATGAGGTGGTGAGGAACGTTAAGGAAGCTATAGAGTTGTACTTAGAAACTCTTAGTGATGAGGAAAAGGAGGAATTGCTACGTCAGAAAGTTGTTGGTGTTCAGAGAGTGAAAGCTATTGCCTAGGGTAACCCCTATCGATCCTTATAAACTTATTAAAATTCTCAATAAAGTAGGGTTTAAGCCAGTCAGACAGAGGGGATCCCACGTCATACTTATGAACGATCAGCGAACTAGAATTGTCGTACCTGTACATTCCGGCAAGAAGCTTAAACCTGGTCTTGTAAGAGTAATCATAAGAGAAGCAGGGCTAACTAGAGAAAAATATTTTAAGCTTCTTAAAGAGAACTGCTGAAATTTAGCTTTCTTACGTATTTATTATTTATTTTTGTCTACTGTAGTGCACATCTCGCTTTGACTATTTTAGAGAAGTTTAATTTTAGTATTTGGAAAAATCATTTTCTATTATTTTAGTGTGTAGATTACATACGATGGGTTATCTCTAATTCCGTAGTTCTTTGCTTCTCTTAATTTACTTCTGATATCTTTCAGTATTTCTTCTTTAATCTTATTATCCGATATTTCTTGAGCTCTTCTAGCTAGGTAGGATACCCAATCCATCAATGTCGGATCTATTTCACCATTACTTATCTTTACGTGGGTTACGTCTTTGAAGCCGACATGCATGAGTATATTAGCTAGTTGGTCGGGTTCGTACTCTAAATCCCTAGCAGTAATTCCTAGGGCTTTCATTATTTTATCCTCTATCCTTGAAAACTCGATAAGAAGTTCCTGTGCTCTATCCACAGGTTTAAAAAAAGAATAATTTTCAGTTATAACAAGCATACCTCCTGGTTTTAGTACACGATGCATTTCTTTAAGTACTTGAAGTGTTTCTCCCGGTGTTACAGATTCTATAGTATGCACAGTGAAGTAAAGATTTACAATATCAAAATAGTTCTCTTTTATAAAGTCTAACTTACTCAAATTAGCTTTAATAAATACTATTCTATCCAATACATTCTCTTCTACAATATTTGTAAGCATCTCAAAGGAACTAGTATCAACATCTACTGTTACTACAAGCCCATCCCCTACATGCGAGGCTAATTACTTAGCAGAATATCTCATGTCCGTACCTCCATCAAGTATCTTTAAACCCGAAAGATCTATACCATTATAGACCCTGTCAAGCGTTACAAATTCTAATCTTTCTCTTTTCCGCCGCGATTCTTCATCAAACTCATAACCATAAACGGAAATTTTAGCCATTAAAGACACCGCTACATCTTATCTATCTTACATA
>CAYQIX010000023.1:0-19857 GCA_964417765.1 uncultured Desulfurococcaceae archaeon | reverse complement strand
GTGTGGCGGGCCCGCCGGGATTTGAACCCGGGACCTACGGGTTAAGAGCCTCGGCTTCCCTTCGGCAAGGATCCGCCGCTCTACCTGGCTGAGCTACGGGCCCTTTCCTTGAGAATTAGGAAGTTAAGGGTTTTTAAGCATTGCTTAAGGCAGTGTTTGAAGTATTGAAGACTAGCTGAGAAGTCAGCCAATCAACCCCTCATCACTACATAGCTTTTAGGTTCAGACTACGTCGGCTTCATCACTTGACCTTCCGTCCATATGTAACTTTGTAATGTTCTTATTATGTATACTCACTATGGTGCACTTCAATTAAAAAGACGTGTATATGGCGGTACAGTTCTACTTGATGAAATCAGGGGGTTCGTAAAGATCTATTATGGGTACTACTATGTATCCTGCTTTCGTTCCTTTAGAAAACTCTATTGTTTCACCTGAAACGTCAGTCTTTATGAGTACGTAGTTTTTATCTTTAGGTATCTCCTCTCTAGTATCAACGTAATAGTAGAAGAGCGGGATACCGTAAAGTTTATAGTAATCTCTAAATACCGCCATGATACCATAGATAGTGTTTCCGCTATCTACGTACCTGATAATGTAGGTCGCCTGACCTAATGCGATGCTCGAAGCCGCCATTCTTGCTAAGTCAGCGAATGATTTGACTCTAATTTTAATAGCTTTCTGCACTCCTTCAATAGTCATGTGCGGCCCCAACGCTTATAACAGTACAGCGCATTTTATAAGCTTATACTTCTGTTCAAGAAACATTAGTGTTGTTGGCAGGATTTTCGGGGAAAACATTAATTTTTAGCGTGCTATTCACTAGTTGGTGAAACATAACTTGCTAAGTGTAGAAATAAGGTGGCATGGCAGGGGAGGGCAAGGTGTTTGGACAGCAAGTAACATCCTAGCAGAGGCGGCAATTAGGGAAGGTAAGCACGCGCAGTCATTTCCCACATTCGGGCCAGAGAGAATGGGAGCTCCAATAATGGCCTTTACTAGAATAAGCGAAGGTGTGATAGAGGTACATTCAGGAGTGTATGAGCCTGATATAGTTGTTGTACTGGACCCAACGCTTCTGGGAACCATAAATGTTCTTGAGGGTCTAAAAAGAGGCGGTCTATTAGTACTCAACTATAAAAGCAGTAGTATCGAGGAGTTGACGCATCTATTAGGCAGCGAATTGAGAAACTACAAGACGTACGTAGTTCCAGCAACTGAAATAGCTGTTAAGGTACTTGGTAGAGGCATAACCAACACTGCAATGCTTGGTGCGCTAGTGAAGGCATCTCCTATAGTGAAGCTTGAAACAATATTTGATGTTGTTAAGGAGCGCTTCAGAGGGCCTATAGCAGAGAAGAATGTCGAGGTTATTAAGGCAGCATATGAAGAAACAAGGGGGGTGGCTTAGGGATGAGCAAGCTTAAGGGATGGCGTGAGCTTCCAATAGGTACACTTCCATTAAAGTTCTCAACGGAATTCAAGACAGGTGATTGGAGAACCTTCAAACCTGTGATAGATCAAGGTAAGTGTGTTAAGTGCTTGCTATGCTGGATTTACTGTCCAGAGATGTCGATAATATGGGATGGCACTAAAGTTGCAGTAAACTATGACTTCTGTAAAGGGTGTGGTATATGTGCACACGAGTGTCCCGTAAAAGCTATTTCAATGGTGCCTGAGAGGTGATGGGGTGTGGCGTCTGAAAAAGCTAAAGGAGTAATAATGGGGTTAAATGGAGATGAGGCTGTGGCGTGGGCGGTCAAGCAGTGTAATGTTGATGTGGTTGCTGCTTACCCGATAACGCCTCAAACAATAATTGTTGAGAGGTTCTCGGAGTTTGTAGCTAATGGTGAAGTAGATACTGAGTTTGTTCCAGTAGAGAGTGAGCACTCAGCATTAAGTGCTTGCGTTGGCGCAGCTGCTGCTGGAGCAAGAGCCTTTACAGCTACGGCATCGCAGGGTCTGGCTCTCATGTGGGAGATACTCTACATAGCTTCAGGTTTGAGGCTGCCGATAGTAATGGCTATTGTTAATAGAGCTCTCTCAGCACCAATAAACATCCACTGTGATCATAGCGATACTATGGGAGCTAGGGATTCAGGGTGGATTCAGCTGTATGTAGAGGATTCTCAGGAAGCATACGACACTGTCATTCAGGCATTCAGAATAGCAGAACATCCAGACGTGCTACTGCCCGTCATGGTCAATCTTGACGGATTCTTCCTGAGCCACACACTTCAGGACGTTCACATACTTCCTGATGAAGTGGTTAAGAAGTTTGTAGGTGTCAGGGAACCAATTAAAGTTAAGGTACCATACCTCAATAATAAGGAGGTTCCATTAATGCTAGACGGCGAGACGCCAATAACACTAGGACCCCTGGACCTCCAGGATTACTACTTCGAGCATAAGATGCCTCAAATAGTTGCTATGGAGAATGCTAAGAAAGTAATTAAGGAGGTAAATGAGGAATTCGCTGAGATAAGCGGTAGGAAGTATGGCAATGGTCTCACAGTACCCTATGCTCTTGAAGACGCTGATGTGGCAATAGTGCTGCTTGGGTCAGCAGCAGGTACAGTAAGGTATGTAGCAAGAAAGCTTAGGGAGAACGGTTATAAGGTAGGCGTGCTGAGAATAAGAGCATTTAGACCATTTCCGATAGAGGATATAATTGAGAAACTAAGAAATGTTAAGGTAGTTTGTGTTATGGATCGAGCCGTATCATTTGGTGCTTATGGTGGTCCGTTATTCATGGAGATAAGGTCAGCATTCTATGATATAGGGGAGAAGCCCATAATACTTAATTACATATATGGTCTAGGTGGCAGAGATCTACCGCCTTCAACAATTAAGAACATATTCATGGAGCTACTTGACATTGCTAAGACAGGTCAGGTTAGGGAATTAATTAAGTATGTAGGGGTGAGAGAATGAGCTCAGCCATAAATATTAGGGAATTAGCTAAAAAAGAACCAAAGTTGTTGCCAGGTCACAGATTATGTGCTGGGTGTGCAGCACCTGTAATAGTTAAGCTAGTATTACTTGCTGCTGAAGGACCGACAATAATAGTCAATGCTACAGGATGTTTGGAAGTAGCAACAACAATATTCCCGTATACTTCATGGAAAGTTCCATGGATTCACAATGCGTTCGAAAATGCGGCATCAACAGCAGCAGGGATTGATGCAGCAATTAAGGCGCTGAAGAGGAGGGGTGTCTTTAAGCATGATAGAGTTAACATAATAGCGTTTGCAGGTGATGGAGGTACGTACGATATAGGCCTTCAGGCACTGAGCGGTGCTATTGAAAGAGGACACAACTTCCTCTACATACTGTACGATAATGAAGCATACATGAATACAGGAATTCAGAGGAGTGGCGGAACACCAATGGGTGCAGCAACAACCACAAGTCCGGCAGGGAAGGTTATTCCAGGTAAGCTACAGCATAAGAAGCCGATCGCTGATATAGTAGTAGCGCACAAGGCACCATATGTAGCTACAGCTACGCCAGCGCACTGGATGGACCTGCTAAGAAAAGTCAAGAAAGCACTGAGTATTGAGGGACCGAAATTCCTTCACGTCCTATCGCCCTGTCCACGAGGATGGCGTCATGACCCGAGCATAACCATGGAGATAGCGAAAATAGCTGTTGATACATGCTACTTCCCGCTCTGGGAATATGAGAAAGGAACATGGAGATTGACAGACAGGAGCTTAGCTATAGCTAAGAACCCGCAGCTAAAGAAACCCGTAGAGGAATTCCTGAAGATTCAGGGCAGGTTCAGGCACTTACTACGACCAGAGAATAAGCACGTGGTTGAGAAGCTGCAAGAGTATGTCGATGCCGTGTGGAATGACCTCCTAAAGAGGGCAGGACTCAAGTAAACTTTCCTCCTTTTTACTTAAAGCGAATTGCTGATTTCATGTGAAGGTGGACTATTACCTTACTATTTCCTTTAATATCTTAGAGTAGAGTTTTGTCATTGTTTTCTTTTCTATTCTATCCAATTTAGGTATCTCAATCTCAAATACATTAGGCTCAAAGGATGATATTTCGTCAGCTATGCTACCATCCCTTCTAACAATGAATGTTGGCTGATGAATTGCCTCAGCAACATAACCCCCGATGCTGATCACTGGGGTTGAGTTTTCCTTAGCACGAACAGCTGAAATAGCAATGGTGAGGTCCGGCGGTCTTTCAGTAAGTACAGGCGGCTGTATGGATATGAACGCGTCACAGCCTTTAAAGAGACACAATCTGCATATTTCAGGAACTTCTATGTCATCTAGTATCAGAATGCATAAATTAACACCATTTATTGTTATTAAGTCTAGATCTGTCCCTCCACTTACTACATCGTTAATAGGCTTGAGCTTCCTACCTTTAATAATGGGTCCACCAATAGGTGGAAGTATCGCACTCATCATGTAGAGTTTATTACCGGCTCTGCGAAGTATTGGTGACAATATTATGTGTTTCCTCGTCTTTAAGGCTAAATTGCCTAACCGTGTGAGTAAGCTCCCTAAGTAATGCCTATAACTCCCGTACTTTCTCTTGCCTATCAGAACGTCTCGAATAGGATTCACAGGCGTTGATACTAGGACAGCATCAACTTTAGTTTCACTGAGGCTGCTTAATGTTGTTGAAAGAGTCATCAAGTACTCCTTTGTGCTAGTACCCAGGTCTGTATGTATCACGCCTAGTGATATAGTATTTTGAGTCACTACTCAACACCAGGAATCAAGTTATTTTGGCTCAGCTCCCTATTTAATTCTCTGATAAGTTCTTTATAATCAACGGATCCTTCTTCTACAGCCTTCATCTTCCTCTCAAGAATTCTTGTCCGCTCTTCGCTAACTAGTTCGCTGTACCTTTCAGTGAGGTACTCATAGACCTTCTTGCCTAGCAGCAACGGAACTATGCCTCGCTTAGTGGTCTTCTCGAAGGTAACGTAGCCTCTCTTAAAGAGCGTATCGATTATCTTTGCATATGTACTTGGTCTTCCTATTTCACGCTCCTTCATTAACTTAATAATAGATGCCTGTGTATGAAGAGGCTTCTCATGCCTCTCTCTTACTTCAAACTCGCCTTCTTTAAACGAGTAGGTCCCTGGCTTGACAGGTCTCTTTAGGGCGATATATGAGTAGAATCTTAGAAATCCATCAAACAGTGTTTCCACGTAAACTTCTGCGTCCTTTGACCCTAATTCCACTTCCTTACCATTCTTTAATCTAGCCTTAGCTACTGCCCTGAAGATGAGCTTCTTGACCTTGGCAGGCTTCGACTGAGATGCTATGAATCTTCTAAATATTAGGTCATAGACTCTGTAGTGCGCCTTAGTTAAGGGCCTTACAGGCTCTATGACGCCCTCACTTATTAAACTACGTAAGGTATTAGCATCTATAGGTCTTGTAGGTCTTATGGCTTCATGAGCTCCTCCAGCCCCCCACGTTCTTGGACTATAATACTTGTCAAACTCGTCGCCTACCTGCTCCTTAAGATATTCCCTCGCAACTGCAATACCTACCTCTGAGACCCTGGTGCTATCAGTTCTATGGTATGTTATGAATCCTAGCTCGAATAAATCCTGAAGTATCTGCATTGCCTTAGGAGCAGGTATTTTGAGAATAGAGCTTATGTCAGCAAGCGCTGAATCCGTAGTGTATGGCGGGAGCGGATTTAGTTCGCTCACCTCTTCTTTAATTTCAGGGATGCTTACTTGAACTTCAGCTATGGATTTAGGTCCAAGCCTCAACTCTTTTCGTAGTTCGTCAGGCACCGGAATGTCAAGGCGCGTACCATCAATGTCTACAATAACATACAGTCTCTTGGACTTTATATGCTCCTCATACGCCTGTATAATCCATCCAAGAACAGGTGTTTGAACCCTACCTGCACTTAAGTTCCTGTACTCTAGCGGATTTTCAGCACACAAGCTTAGATACCACTTAATACTTTCTTTATCGCTTGATGCCGACATTATCTCCTTGCAGAATTTCTGCCAGAATTCGGTCTGAAGTAGTCGAGAAAGTGAAAAACCTAGCCACCGGTCCTCAATCCTCCTAACTAGCTGCGCTCTCACTAAGTTTAAGTCAACTTCTCTGGGGTTATTAACTGCATTGATAATAGCGCGCTTTGTTACCTCATGAAATTCTATCCTCTTTACGTTACTATTCACTGGAAGTACCGTATTCACTATATCAAATGCTATCTTTTCTCCTTCAGTATCAGGGTCTGTTCCAACAAGAACCTCGTCGACTTCTAAGGCTACATCGCGTATTGCGTCAATGGTTACCTTAGCATCGAATATATTTGGAGAACCGCAGACCGGACACTTAAGAGCTCCTCCATGAAATTCCACAGTAAATTGATGTCCCTTATCTAAACATCTCTTTAAAGTAGTGTATATCGGTATGAATGTTACCTCCTTCTCTCTGCTTAGGTAGGCTACACCGTAAATGTTGGGTACGTCAGACACGTCTGTTATTAGGTCATATATGTGACCGCCACTTGCTGTTATTAAGAGCGTATAATTACCTAAGTTAACCTCATATACGCGTAACCTACCATACTCTCTTACACTAGGTCTACCAAAGAATCTAGCTATTGTTCTAGCTTTATTAGGTGACTCAACTACTAGCAAAGCTGTCTTTAATTCAAGCAGTTTACCCTTCCTAGTTAGCAGCTCCTTAGGTACCTTCCCTTCTTTTAGCCCCCTAATTATGCTGCGATCTAAATCTATCTCCTCAATCACTTTCTTTAGATTGATGCTCTCTAACGGTGCGAAGCTGAAGTCCTCGATGATCCACTTAAGCCTTCTTTCTAAACCTTTCAGTAATCTCTCGTCATCCACTATGACTATTGAAAGTCCTTTGCTGATTCCTCCTAAGTAAAGCCTTGAAGTCCTACCACTAGCCTGAATGTACGTTGGGGCATCAGGTATTAGTACATAGAGCTCTCCTTCCTCTTCGATAACAGCTACTTCAGGATTTTGCTTAATAGCATTAAGTACGTCTTCTTTTTTAGTAAGTTCCTTCAGTAAACTTAGTGCCTCAAGAAATTCACGCTCAAATGTGGATTCAGGTTCTCTTTCTCCTCTGATTACTTCGTCAATCCTTTGAAGCGCGAAGCTACCTAATCTACGAAGGGTTCTCCGAATTCTAACTATGTACCTATCTATCTTTCTCTTTAGTTTGTCGTCATCCAAAGCATCTCGGACAAGAGGTAAAAGTCTAAGGACGTCCTGAGGTTTTACTTCCTTAAGCCTTAGCCCTATCTTATGTCTCGGAATGCCAATGAAAATGGCGTACCTTATTATTTCGGGAAGATCAATACCTCTAACGAGAACGCCGTAGTAAGTAGCTACACCGACAAGTACGCTTAACTCTCCTGCTACGAACGCATCTATAGCCTTAATGTTCTTGCTGTGCATCGCCTCGGCAGATACTCCTGCCTTCCTTAGTTCTTCAGCAACTTGCTCAGCATACTCTCTGCCTGCATCTATAGGTACGTATATCAGTCCTCCGTTACCTAGTGCCCTCACGAGCTTTATCACTTCCTCTACTGGGTCACCCTCAGGCTTTAAGTAGCAGTCAGCAATGTTTCTTATGAATTCAGGTCTAGCACCTATTTCGAAGCCCATCAATTCCTTAAAGAGCTTAACTCTAGTGCCTCTGGGGTTGCCTGTAGCTGAAGCTATCACTACTATCTTACCTAGCCTCTTTCTCTTCTTCTCTAGTGACTCCTCCAACTTAGCTATCTTATTAAGTAGCTCTGGGTCTTCACCTCTGTACGTGAGCTCTCTCTTCAATTTAATTACTTTAAGACCTTTTTCAATGTCGTCATTATTAAATCCCGCCATGTACAGTATGTAGTTAATTGCCTTCGAGCCCCGCAGGACGGCATCAACATCGTCAACGAATATCAGCTTAAAGTCATGCTTAATTATTCTTTCGGCATTTCTTAGCAAGTAGTTAGATGTAGTGACTAAAATATCAAAGCCTTCAGGATCGTCTAGCTGTGACTCACGTATCTCTTTTTCTTTCTTCTTTAGTCTCGAGTGAATCACTAGGTACCTAACTATGATTCCTGCTCTACTTGACATCTCTTCTATTCTCTTCTCTAATTGGATAGCTAACGTCGTAGTAGGCACTATTATGTATGTCTTGTAGCCCTTCAATGCTAAGTATAGTGCGACAGCAATGCCGAACGTCGTCTTACCTATGCCTGTTGGAGCAATCATAGCGAAGGAAGCTTCCTTCGCTATCCTCTTTAGCCACAATTTCTGAATACTCCACGGTTCATTGCCCACGCATTTCTTAAAGAAATCAACCATTTCCTCATACTTCTTCCTAATGGAGTAGAGCGTACGATAACCTTGTAATTTACCTATTTTTCTCAGTTCATTATAAATATTCTCTATTGATGTGTTTTTTGGGCGTGTTTTAAGGCATGAGGTACACGGCACACCTAGTTTAAGTCTCGCATCGCTTATGAAGCCACCACAATTTGGGCAGGCTCTGCCATATATTAGTAAGTCAGCTTCTCTAATTTCGCTCTTAAGTGGCATACCGAACCTCAAGCTTTATGAATTTATTAGCAATTAAAAATCCTTACTTCCACCCGACGTTCTGATATCTGACTTACTATGCTACTTATAAATCAGTACCTCAGCGCCTATAGCCTGTCCTGGGAGATTTCTATTAAACACCCCTATAACAATGTTATTTCTACCTCTAGCATGGACTCTAATTATTTTGCCGTGATATTCATTTCCGTAAATGTCCTTAACTAGGAGCTTAGCACCTACTAGGTTGTCTACTTTCTTTGTTATTGAATTTACTACTTTAATTAACACCTGCCTAGGATATTGGGTATTACTTCCTCTTCTATAGCCCACGACAACGCCGATACCGGTAGGATTCTTCACGATCTCACCCCACCTTCATACTCTTCTTAAGATGTTTTCATTCAGCTTTTTAGCTTTATTACTTAATGTTAATGTAAAATCAGAGTAACTAAAGATTTACTTATTAGTCAATTTACGCCTTCTTATACTTGAGTAGGGATAATGAAGTTCGTAGTAGACTCCATGCTAGGTGATGTTGCTAGATGGTTAAGAATGCTAGGGTACGATACGCTGTACTCTAGGAATTACGAGGATTGGGAGATCCTAAGAATAGCTGCTAAAGATGATAGAGTGATAATTACTAGGGATTTAGGGCTTTTTAGAAGGGCACGCAAGAGAGGTCTTAAGGCAGTATATATAGAGCCCTCAGACATTTCTGACATGCTAGCGAACATAGCTAGAAGAACAGGTATCGAACTTAACTTTAAGCCGAATAGAACCAGGTGTCCATACTGTAATACTGAATTAGAAATAATAACTAAGGCTGAGGCTCTCTCATTTGTACCTCCGTCTGTAGGGGCAAAATATGACGTATTCTGGAGATGCCCGAAGTGCGGTAAAGTATTTTGGCAAGGTAATCACTGGAAGACTATCAATAGCATTTTAGAGTCAGCGAAAATGAAAATAGGTAGGTAATCAAGATGACGTCTCCAGGCAATCATGAATGTCTAGACCCTAAGGAACTAACCCTATCTGATGGTGTGTTCCTGGTTAAGCTAGCTAGAAGGGCAGTTTTCGAGTACCTCAGTAGGGGAAATATCATTAAGCCTCCGGAGGACACACCTAGCAAGCTACTAAGGTACGGCATGACGTTTACTACACTACTTAAGATAAGTGGAGTAGGGCGTGAGCTGAGGGGCTGTATAGGGTACCTGCAGCCTGTTGAGGCGCTAGCTATTAATGTAATAAATTCAGCTATAGCAGCTGCTACGCAGGATCCCAGATTTTCTCCAGTCGAGCTGCATGAGCTAGATCACATAATATTTGAGGTATCTGTACTCTCGCTGCCTGAGGAAGTGGAGGTAAGTGATAGAAAGAAAGCTGTTGAGGCAATAGTATTGGGAAGAGATGGTCTCATAGTAGAGTACGGCATTTATAAGGGGCTTCTGTTACCTGAGGTTCCTGTAGAGTACTGCTGGGATGAGGAAACATTCCTCTCTGAAACATGCATTAAAGCAGGAATGCCTGCTGACTGCTGGCTGAGCAGCAAGGTAAAGATAATGAAATTTACTGCTAAAACATTCAGAGAAGTTAGCCCTGGAGGAGAGATTATAGAGCGGGACCTAGCTAGGGAATACAGCGAGCGGTGTAAGTCCTTTTAAGAATTTTAAGAGCTGAGGCTTGAGTAGGGGTTCATTGCCTAAAGTTACGCTTATTTCATGGTCAGGAGGTAAAGTTAAAGATCCGAGAAGATTAGTAGTTCTAGCTATAAAGACATCAGCAGGTAACTTAAGGAAGAGGGATGCCACCTATTATTTAAGCGAGTATTCTGAGGAGAATGTAGGAAAGTGGCTTAGAGAGGCCGTAAAGTTTCCGTCAGTACTAGAGCATGTGACATTTACATTTCTAATAAGGGGTATCAGTAGAGTCACGTCACATCAGTTAGTTAGGCATAGGATAGCTTCTTACACACAGGAGTCTCAGAGGTACTCAGTAGTTAATAAGGAGTACGTCATACCGGAATCAATTAAAGTTAAGGGCTACGAGAGTAGGTATTGTACACTCATTGAAAAGGCATTTGAGCTCTACGAGGAAATGATTGAATCAGGAATCCCACCCGAGGATGCAAGGTATGTCCTGCCGCAAGCTGTAACAACAACTATCTTAATGACCGTTAACCTCAGAGAACTGCTTCATATTGCGTGCTTAAGGTTAAGCAATAAAGCTCAGTGGGAGATAAGGGAGCTTGTCAATGCAATGATTAGCGAAGTAAATAAGGTTATACCCGAAATTAGAGATTTAATTAATCTATTTTGTCATGAGGTGACCTAAAATGATTCTATCAGACTTCGATCTAAGGGCATACTTAAATAGTGGTAGATTAAAGATAGAGCCATTCTCTGAAGACATAATAAGAGAAAACGGTGTTGACTTAAGATTAGGCAGAGAGTACTGTAAATTAGTTGAATCAGACAATGTATTAGATTTAACTAAAGGTGAGCCAGCAGAAGATATTAAGCAGAGGTACCTCTGTAAGGAGTCAGACATGATATTGCTAGAACCAAACAGTAGGTACTTACTGCACACGCTAGAATATATTTCACTGCCGCCTGAGTTGATGGCCTTCGTTGAGATAAGATCGACATTTGCAAGATTAGGTCTACTCATACCGCCAACGATAATTGACGGCGGCTTTGAGGGGCAGATAACAATAGAATTACTAGCTACATCATTCCCTGTAAAAATACCTGCTGGTACGCGCTTACTCCACGTAGTTTTTGCTAAGCTAACAACGCCTGTAACTAAGCCGTATAGAGGTAAGTATCAAGGCCAGAGGGGAGTCACACTACCCATTCTTAGGGAGTCGAGACTGAAGAACCGGTAAGAGGGTAGGTCAGGGGGCTCCTAAGTCGTCACCGATCTGAGACCGCCACACACATCATCCCGGTGCAGCCCCTAGATCTAGGTGTTACGGTAACTAAAAAGTTACCTTACATCTCCTTAAGCTATTTTCTTGGCGACTCTCTCTTTAGCTAACTCAAGTTCTTTCTCAAATTCACTCGAGACCTTATCAAATGCAGACTTAAGTGCAGACTTATCTAGTTCTTCAAGAACTCTCCTTATGAATTTTATAGCGCATTTCTTGCTGTGAAAAACGTAATCCTTACCCTCAATAGTGAATACGACCCCCTGACCTCTCGGGAACTTTCTGCCGCAGACAATACATGTTAATTTCTCAGTCATTTTCTAACCATCTTAGTGAGTATGCAGTGTGGTTAATTAAGTTGTAAGCGATAAAGCTTAGTAGCGACATCGGTAGATTATTTGTTAAGGGTGTTGAATGAGGATTAAGGTAGTAGTAAGAATTACGGGATCGCTGCTTGATGCTGGCTATGTAAAATTTAGTAGAATTATTAAGGAATTAAAGGGAAGGATAAGACATTTAGATACCTTCACTAGTACATACGATGTTGAAGTTTCGTTCACACGCAGGGATTTCCGTAGTGACTTTATTGATGAAGTATCTAAGCTCTCAAGGTACTGTTCAGCATCCGTAAGAGTCTATGTTGTTATTAACGAAAAGGAGAGGCTGCTGATGGCCTTAAAGGATAAGAAAATTAAGTATGCTAAGGTGGATGGTAATATAAGGTTTGCTGTAATTAAGGATAACGTACTATTCCTGCATGAATACAATTCAAGATCTGGTGTACTTCACATCTATGTGATCCCAGGCATTCATGTGAATGTTGACACTAATTTATTGGCATTAAGTGAATTCTCCAGTTACGTAGCTTCATCATCAATTAGGTGCGATTCTACTGTAGTGGAGTATGCGGTAAAGAAGGCGTTAGCTCACATTGATGAGCTACTATCTTAATTAGATTAGGAAGCCTAGAATGCGCACTTAAATAAGCTAAAGGTGGAGAGGGAAAATTAATAGCTATATCTTCAATATCTCCTGGGTATGTGGGGTGGATGTGTTCGTAATTAAGGCAGTGGTGGGGGCTTTATTCGGGGCTATTCTAGCACCGCTTACATACCTGGTTAATATGTTCCTGTATCATCCGATTTCGGATGTGCTACTCTTAGTTCTTTTCTTTAGCTTCTACTTTCTGTCATACCCTATCTCATCTGCCTTAATAAAGAAGCTCCTTAAGGATGAATCAGAGATCCTGGAGGCTCTTAGGCTCACCAAGGGCATTACAGTATTTTACAGTGCTGAATTTGTTTTCTGGGTCGCTATTTACGAGCTGATGACCTATTTCCTGCACTAACCATTATTCGCAACTATGCATTAAGAAAATATAGAATAGTTGAGCACTAGTTCATGAAAGTGGAAATGCAGAGTAGAAAATCAGAGGGATGTGGTAGGGATCTACAAGGGGCTATACCAATCGATGAGGTACTGCGTGTTATGGAGTGGTATGACTCTATTGCACCTTCATATGATGGCCTTTACGTTAATGAGCAGCGTAAAAAATACTTAGTTATTAGCAAAGTCCTCAAGAACGAATACAGGAAGGTTTTAGATGTGGGATGTGGTTCAGCGGAGTTTCTTCTCTTCAGCTGTAAGGTAAATCCAAGCAATGCTCTTTATATAGGTATCGACATAAGCTTCAATCTACTAACTATAGCAAGAAAGAAAACTCTTTTCCTAGCTAATGCCTGCAGTTCCATTGCTGAGTTCATAGCAGGGGACCTTTCAGCACTACCTCTAAGAAAAGATGCAAGGTTTGATTTAATTCTTTTAGTGTCGGTCCTTCGCTCAACATATGATGTTGAAGCTATTGTCGACTACTTTACGCAAAGACACCTCGATAAGGGAGGTGCTATTGTGTTGACCATAATGCATGAGAGTAATTGCGAGGTCAAGGAAGGTAATTTATGTCCTAAAAACACTAGATTGATAGGCATAGTACATAGAAATGAGGTAGCGTGCATAGTATCTAAGTCGAGGCAAAATCATCAGACTAGGTGAGATAGCATGGAGTCATTCCGTAAGAAGTCACTGACGGCACTAGATGTTGCTGTTCTAGTTAAGGAATTGAAGGAGACTCTTACTGACTGCTTAGTTACTAATCTCTATAACATAGGTGAGAGAGGGTACCTACTTAAGCTTAAGAGCCTCGAGGGCGATACGCTATTCTTAGTAATAGAGCCCGCGATTAGGCTGCATTTAACCAAGTACATACCTCCACTAGATATTTCAGGACGCACACCTATATTTAGGAGATTTCTAAAAAGCTCAAGAATAAGGTCTCTAAGGCAGCACGAATTTGAGCGAATAGTCGTCATTGAAGTTACTAGGGGTGGCGAAGATTTCAGCGTAATTATCGAGTTAATACCGAGGGGAATTGTAGCTGTCCTTGACAATCAGCGTAGAGTCCTTGTATCTAGTGAGGACATAAAACTGCGGGACAGGAGGGTATATCCTGGAATAAAGTATGAATTCCCACCGTTGTTTCATAATCCAAGAACTATAGGTGCTGAGAAGTGGTTAGAGCTAATTAAGGATGCACGAAACTTAGGTACAGCACTAATAAGGAAACTAGGCATTCCTCCCGAAGTAGTAAATGAAGTTCTGAGTGTATCCGAACGCAAGCTAAGGCCTTCAACGCTGTCATTAAATCAAGTAAGCAATATACAGAGGAGAATTTTGGAATTTATTGAGTCGGTTATAGAGAGGCCCTCCCCTGTGATAGTGAAATGTAAGGGTGAATACTCTTCATTTCACCCATTTAGACCAGCAAATCTTCCTGCTGAATGCAGCGTACTCGAATTTTCGTCCTTTAATGAGGTGGTAGACGAATACTTCAGAGCTTTCTACGCAAGTGCATTAAAGGAAGCAGAAGAAAAGGGATTAACTTCAGAGTCAGCTAAACTTAAGGCAGTAATTAGTAAAGCTATTCAAGATTTAGAGAAACTTAGGGATGAGCACTCGAAAATTGAAAAGCTCCTCCGAGTTATTGAGGAGAGATATGACGTCTTGGAAAGTATATGGAAATGCGTTAGAGAGGTAGTCAAGACATCAGGCTGGGATCAGGTGAGGATCGCCTGCAAGCAAATCGTAGAAGTAGATCCGCCGAATGGTAGTTTTACAGTGAAAGTTAATGATGAATGCATATCATTGAGAATTACTGAAAAAATGCATGAACAATACATTAACTTAAGAAGGAAGTATAGTCACCTTTCAGATAAAATAACCCAGGCTGAAAAGCGCATCAAGGATCTGGAGACTAGACTAAAAAGTATTTCATCTACTCTATCTGCTAGGAAGGAGGTCAAGCCTTTACTTAAGAAGGTTGAGTGGTATTCGAGCTATCACTGGATTATAACATCAAGTGGCTTTCTCGCGATTGGAGGTAGGGATGCACAGCAAAATGAGAAAGTAGTTAAGAAGTACCTGAGTAAGGACGACATATTTATTCATGCGGAAGTGCATGGCGCTTCAGCTTTCGTGCTTAAATGCGGTGGGATTGAACCGCCGGAGAAAGACATTTATGAGGTATCCGTTCTCGCGGCTTCCTACAGCAAGGGCTGGAAAGCTGGTGTAGGCTCTCTCGATGTTTTCTGGGTTTGGGGTGAGCAAGTAAGTAAAGCACCACCTCCTGGGCAATACCTGCCTAAGGGTGCGTTCATGATTTACGGCAAAAGAAATTACATAAAGGGTGTTCCCTTACGCTTAGCTATAGGTGTGCAAGTACATGAAGATAAATACTACCAGCTGATAGTTGGACCAGAGGAATTGGTTAGCAGGAGAGCAGCAAAATATGCTGTGCTAGTTCCAGGCACTGTGTCACCAAGAATTATTGCACTAGAGATCAAGAGGGCATTTACCGCTAATGACGCCCGACTACTAACGCTGGCAGTAGATGACGTTCTTGAGCGTGTGCCGGGGCCCAGTACCATAGTTAAAATAGTAAAATAATTCTACGTTAATTCATTTAAATATTAAATCTCCGTAGGCGTTAGATTCTTAGGGTGCAAATTTGCGTGTTAAGTATTTTACTGATGCCTTCTACCCAACTATTCTGCCTAATGATCCTGCTACCAAGGCTCGCGCAATCATGCGTGACCTTGGTCTTAGGATGATACCCGTAGTTGATGAAACATCGCGCTTACAGGGTATAATAAGGAGAGAAAATATACTTTTAATAACATCAACACGCTCAAACGCATTAGCCAAGAACGTAATGGATAATCCCATAGCTTCATTTAAACCTGGCGAGGATGCGTTAAACGCGTTCAAGGTGATGATAGAGCTCGACGAGTGGTACGCCCCAGTGGTTGATGATGCTAAGAGTAAACTTATAGGTGTTCTCTCGCTGGATAACCTCCTTAAATACCTCCTTAAATCAAATCATGAAGTTCTCAACATTAGCATAAGCCAGATAATGAATCGTGACGTAGAGTACGTATATCCTGAAGATCTCATTAGTAAGTTATGGCGTAAAATGACGCAATTGAGATTCAGTGGCTTCCCAGTAGTAAAAAGTGGCAGTCTCGTTATTGTGGGTATGATAACTCAGCATGATTTACTCAAGAAGGGATATACTCGTGTAGAACTGGAGTCGCAGTCGGGGCCGAAGCACGGCCCCCGTATCAGAGAAGCAATGACTACTCCACCAATTACTGTCAAGCCAAATGATCAACTAAGAGAGGCGGTACTGAAGATGGTTAAATCTAACATAGGTAGGCTACCAGTAGTCGATGAAAGGCAGAGGCTTATAGGTATTATTGACCGCAGCGATGTATGTAAAGCATTTCTCAACATTGAGTTGAGGTGAGTCAGAATTGGTTAAGATATACGTACCTCGTAGAATAATAGAACGCAATAGATGGTTAAGAAGTGATGGCAAGCCTAATTTTAAAGATAGAATATGTGCTAAACCACCAGAACTGGAGGCTGTGGCAGACAGGGAAGTGCCACTACTTAGCATGCAGGCTACAGTGATTAACGCATGTGAGGTGATGAGCTCCTCAGGCGCAAGACTAATACCTATCACTGATCCGGAAAGGAGATTACTAGGTGTAATAACAGGTATGGATATAGTGGATTACTTTGGTGGTGGCATAAAGTATGCAGTGGTTTTAAAGCACTATGAGGGTAGGCTTTATCCAGCGCTCTCTGCGCCCTTGAGGGAAATAGCTAATACAAAACCGTTAGCAGTTGATGTTAAATCAAAGCTCCATGATTTGCTCAATTTAATGGTTAGCTATGGCGTGGGAGCGTTGCCGGTAGTTAATAATGATGTTGTTATAGGTGTCATAACAGAGGGCAGCTTAATAAAGTATCTGTCTTCGAAGGTTGTGGGTGTCAAGGTAAGTGAGGTAATGAGCTCTAGTGTAATTTCATTAAGTCACAGTAATACCTTAGGTATAGCTATGAAGCTAATGGTTAATTTAGGTATAAGAAGATTACCTATTACAAAGGATGGTGATGTTATTGGCTTAATTACATGGAAGGATATAATAGACTTATTCGGCAAGCACAAGGTATTCAGCATGTTGAGAGAGTTTACCTTTGATGAGATCCACTCACTACCTGTAACTGAAGTGATGAATACTAGAATAGGGACGGTAGGCCCTGATGAGGACATAGGGGCAGCTGCAGCGAAAATGTCGGAATTAGGTGTGGACTCCTTGCTTGTTACGAAGGATGGCAATATAATCGGTATTATAACGGAAAGAGATATTCTATATGGTATAGTAGCGCGGTGATGCAGACATGCCTCCCAGAGTCGCATCGTACATGAGCAGCCCCGTTATAACTGCCTCAAAAAATGATAATCTTGCATACATTAGGAACTTAATGATAAGGCATAAGGTAAGTAAAATCGTTATCGTTGATAATGGTAACGTAATCGGAATGATAAGTCGAAGCGACTTCATACGTGTAGTCTTTAATAAGAGAAGGTACATAAAGCCGCTAACCAACATATTAGCTTATGAAATAATGACAAGTCCTGTCTATGCTATACAACCTGGCAGAACTATTAAAGCAGCAGCACAAGCCATGTTAAAGAGGAATATAGGATCACTTCTTGTACTCGACAAGAGTGGAAAGTTGCAAGGTATAATAACAAGGACAGATTTGGTAAGAGCTTATGCTGAGAGGTACTATGGCTGTTATAAGGTTGCTGACTTTATGACTGATAAGGTACCTACAGTGCACGTTACACACAGCTTATACTATGTCATTGATTTAATGCAAGAGACTGGCTTAGGGAAGGCTGTGGTTGTTGAAGGTAATAAGCCTATTGGTGTAATAACGAAAGTAGATATAGCATTCTTAAACATTCCTAGTCTGATCAAAAGTAGTTCAATAAAGTACTACAAGCGTCCTGGGTATACTGGTAGGAGATTTGAAGGCATTGTCAGGCTATACACTATTCCATTAGCTGGTGACTTAATGACACCTGACCCGATAACGGTACGTCCTGAGGAAGATTTAGCAATAGCTGCGGATATAATGGTTAAGAACGGCATAGGAACACTGCCTGTGACTAGCAGTGATGGAGATTTAGTTGGGTTATTAACGAAAAAGGACGTAATTAAAGCGCTAAGGAGGCTCTGAATGTGGATATAGACCTCCTAACCATAGGTGAAGCAAGTACTGGGTCATTCCTGAAACTGAGTAAGAGTGACTCACTATATAATGCGTTAAAGGAGTTGAGGAAACAGAAAACTGATCGAGCACTAATATATGACGGCGACACCCTAGTAGGTATTATAACAAAGAAGGACGTAGTGAGGAAGATACCAATAGCGAAAAGCAAGTATAAGAGAATACCTATATCGCAGTTACATTTATCGTCAATTATGTCATCACCAGCAATAACACTACCGCATGATGCGTCAGTTCTTAAAGCAGCACGCATTATGTTAGAGAAGAATATAAGCAGCATACCAGTTACTAAGAATTCTCATGTTACAGCACTCTTTACGAAATGGAATATAGCTAGCCTCATGGTAGAAAGCACTGTCTTAGTTAAAGACATAGCTACATACCCAGTCAAGGTGATTAGCAAATATAGCTCGATAATTTTTGCTAGGAGGCTGATTATTGATGAAGGTATTTCTACGCTACCTGTTGTTGATGATAGAAATAACTTAGTGGGTATTTTAACGGTGGACGAACTAACTGATGCCTTAGTTGATCTTATAAACATTCTTGCTGAAGGCGGCTCCAAGGAAGGGTTGAGACGTATTGGCGTTGGTGAGATAATGCGCCCCCTCCTACCGAAGGTAAGGAGCGATGATACTGTAGGTAAGGCAGCCTCACTAATTCTTAGTGAAGGTGTCAGGGGTGTTATTGTGGTTGATGAAAGCGATAATATTAGTGGTATCATAACGCTAACAGATCTAACTAAGTCTTTTGCAGGCAGGACGTCTACTTCACTTAAGAAATAAACCCAGAAGTTTTTCTGCCTCCTTAACTATTCTTAGTCCTCTGCTTGTGCCTATTATGTGAGCACCGTATAGTATAAGGTAAGCAGCGTCTAAAGCTGTTCTTATGCCTCCAGCAGCCTTAATCTTTATTTTATCTTTTACAGCGCTCTTAATCAGTATAATATCCTCAAGACAGACGCCACGTGGGCCAAAGCCTGTGTTTGTCTTAATAAAGTCTGCCTTCTCGCTCGCAACTATTTCTGCTACTTTTATGATTTCATCAACATCCAAGATGCTGGTCTCAATTATAATTTTGATAGCTAAGCCCAAGTCATGCGCATAACCTACTAAAGACCTAATTTCCTCTCTAATTTTATCATAGAGACCTTCCTTAAGGTATACTAAGTTTATTACAGCATCTACCTCCTTTCCCCCGCCATTAGCTACAGCATCGATCTCCTTTAACTTAGCCTCTACAGGGTAGTAGCCAAACGGAAAACCAACCACACCAACTACGGGTAACCTACTTATAGATGCAACATGCCTGACTACCGTCGATGGAACAACTATTGATCTGAAATTGCATTTTTCTGACTCATTAACGAAGTTGATGTATTCTTTAAGGCTGGACTCATACTTAAGTAATGTCTGATCTATATACTTGTTAATATTCTTAAGGATACTTTTTACATCACCACTGGCAGCCTTAATCAATCCAGTCACCAGTTTCTATTTTCTCGGGGATGTACTTATCCATTAGGAATCTAAGGCCCTTGCTAGTTAATGCCTCTATTTCGAGCTTAGCCTTCTTGCTGAGGAATATCTCTATTTCGTGCTTCCAGCGCTTCGTCCTGAACCAGCTGTAGTTCATTAGCTCTTTAGCTCTCTTTATG
>CAYQIX010000022.1:0-20762 GCA_964417765.1 uncultured Desulfurococcaceae archaeon | reverse complement strand
AATCTCTATCAGTTAAGTAAGTTATTAGTAGGATAATAAAGCCTAATGAATAGTATGCGTCGAATCAGCGTTAATGCTTCTTAGGATATATGTAGTCTTTAGGTGCCTTTGTGAATGGCTCTAAGTACTTCCTAAGAACCTTAGGTATCTCGACAACGCCGTTCTCCCGCTGGTAATTCTCTAATATTGCAGTTATTGTTCTAGTACTGGCTATTGCAGTAGAGTTGAGCATGTGGACGAAGTCCTTCACCATACCCTTCCTACGCACGAACTTTATCTTCAGTCTGTAAGCCTGCCAGTCAAGTACATTACTACAGCTGACTAACTCGCGGAACCTTCCCTGAGCCGGGTACCAAGCCTCTAAATCATACTTCATTGCTGCTCTTAGATTTAACTCGCCAGACGCTATGTTAACTACCCTGTACGGGATTCCTAAGCCCTGATACAGCTCCTCTGCATTGCGTATTAGCTGGTGAAATACGTCCCAGCTCTGTTCGGGCAGCGTAAATGCGAATTGCTCAACTTTGTGGAATTGGTGAACTCTGAAGATGCCCTTTAAGTCTCTGTTACCTGCGCCTGCCTCCTTCCTAAAGCACGGGCTAACACCTACGTAAAGCAGCGGCAGATCCTCCTCAGGAATAGTCTCTCCCGCATGAAGGGCCGCTAGGGGATGCTCGGCTGTAGCTATTAGATATAGGTCCTCATTCTCTATCTTATAGAGTGCGTCCTTAAAAGCTGTAAACTCCTCTACCGCAGCCATGTACTTGCCCTTAAGCATGTATGGCGGTACAACCAGCTTAAAGCCTTTACTAGTTAGGTAGTCTATAGCATACGCTAATAACGCCATATCGAGCCAGACAATATCGTCGAAAATGTAGTAGAATCTTGAGCCAGCAACCTCACCAGCCTTCAGCGTATCGCCCAACCTAAGCACGTTCTCAAGCATGTCTGCATGCCCAACTACTTCCCAGTCAATTACCTCATAATCCATCTTAACCCCCTTACCCTCGGTCTCAGCTAAGAATCCGTCTAAGTGCTTCCTCTGGACCCTAGCTTTTCCCCACACCCTAATTACCTTATTGTAGCTTTCATCTGGACCTATAGGAACTGACTCATGTAGTAAGCTAGGCATGTTATCTAGTAATTCGGTCCTCATGCTGCTTAGCTCTTTCAGCTTTTGCTCGTACTCAGCAATAATTTTTAGTAGCTTCTTAGCCTCCTCAACCTTAGCTTTTCTCAGCTCCGGAGGGGACTTAGCTATTTCCGCGCTAATGACGTTATGCTTGTGCCTGAGCTTATTAAGCTCCGTCTGAACTCTCCTCCACTCACGGTCTATCTCTAGAAACTTATCAACTAGTGACGGATCCATAAACCTCTTTCTAAAGTTCTCCCTCATTATGTCTGGATTCTTCCTCAGCATCTCAAGGACGGACCAAGGCATACCTTCCCAACCATACATTAACCTTGAAATAAGGAGTTTATACATTTTTACCTTAATTTTGATTAGGTACAATGATACATTAACCCTACATGGACGCGAGCTCATTAATGCTTGACTTACCTAGCCTTACTAATCCCAGTATCTTCTCGTCCGAATATACTGTTTCTCTAGCTCATGAAGCTTAAAGTAGAATTCCTTTTCATCCGAAATAAATAGTATTCTCCTAGCTACTCTAGGTCCTACACCATATGAAGCCAGCGCAATAACCGCTTTCCTTCCGTAATTTAGCACCAACTCAGCAGTATCCATTAGTTTCTCAAAAACTTCCCTCTCATCAGAACTCAAGACAAACTTATAGTTCTTTCTTGCCTTCAGGCCTTTCCTAACAATTTCTACCACCTTACTCCTGTCGCTATTAAATGATACCCCAATTAGCGAGAACCTACACTTTGGACAGGATATTCTCTCAGGAAGGTCAGCTATTTTTGAGCTCCAGTGATACCCGCACACCATACAGATTAGGAGTACTTCCTTAGACAGTATTCTCCTCTTAACTAACTCAGCAACTATATCTCTAGGCAGGTACTGAGTCTTAACTCTCTCATAACCTCCAGGTATCTTTAATCCCTCAGAAGCCAGAGGAGATAGTGATTCAGACACAAACACTACAGTTAGTCTCGTTCTTCCTTCTCGGATGCGATTAAGCAGAATCTCGACAGGCTTAAGATCTAAGTATTTAGTGAGTATTTCATTCATTACTTCACGTCTAACTAACTCGTTACTAGAATATCTAGATATGATTGACTTAATAACATTTGAGGGCGCGCCCTTAGGTATTAAACCTACTCTAGATAATATTTTGAATGCCACAAACTTAAATAATGCAGTATCTTTTATAGAGTAATTAAGAATATCCATTAGTGCATCATTGTTTAGCTCCTTGAATACTTTATTTACTATTATTTTTACAGTGTTTTCAGGTAGCCTATAGGGTAGCTCGATATATACGTGATATGGATCTATCTTTACATGTGTATTGGCACCTAGTAATTTGCTTATTACGCCTGTAATAATGAGTGAAAGTGTTCTATTTCCTAGGGTACCTAGACATGCATGAATTACAAGCAGCGTTCTCCGCGTACCCGACACTTCTATAACTACATTATTCTCTGAAGGTAGTGGGTAGCCCTTCTGAATATGGTCCTTAATGATACTTTCTATGTACTTTATTAACTCATTATCTGCTAGCCTAGACAGCCATTCTGGCTTGTAGTTAAGTGCAATGAGTCTTCTTATGCCGCAGACTTCTCTAGCTACTTTATAGTCTACGGGTATGCTCTCACCTAGCCAAGAAGGAATGTATGCCTCCTCCGCTTCTTGAACCTCAACAAATACTTTTCTTGACTCATCATCTACTGCAAGAACCTTCCATACCTTACCACCAAGTACTAGGTTAGTACCTTCCTCCACAGATGTAGCAACGAATTCTTCGTCTAGCCCGCCTATCTGCCTCCTAGTCAGCACATCAATAACGCTATATTGTAGGGTATCTACTATCATTGTTGTTGTTAGATAGTATATCCTGCCTTTAGTAGTTCCCTCAATAACATTACCTCTTAACCTTATGTAGCCAAGTTCATTGAGGAAGTAGAGTACACTGAGGAATTCATCAAGTCCTAAGCCAAGAAACGGATATGACCTAGTAACTATGCTGTACGCCTTATCTATGGTGCAGCTGCCGCCCTCGATACCTATACCTACTAGTGTATGAGCAAGCACATCTAAGGGCTTAGTGAATGGTCTAGGAGTTTCTAGAACTCCCTCTAGCGTTCTTCGGGCAATTACTACCGACTCGAGTATTTTATCAGCATTAAATTCCACAGCTACAGTACCACGGGCGACGAGCCAGCCCTTGTGCATTGATCTCCCAATACGCTGTAAGAGCTTGCAGACCTGCCTAGGCGAGGATACCTGTATAACTGCATTAATGCAGCCTATGTCAATCCCTAGCTCAAGACTAGAAGTAGCTACTACTGCATCCAGTTGACCGGTCCTCAGCTTCTCCTCAACTTCCTCGCGCTCACTACGCGATAAGCTGCCATGATGTACACGTATATTTAAGCCTGCTGCCCTAAGTTTAGAACCGAAAAGCTCTGCTTCATCTCTCGTATTAGTAAATACGAGCACCCTCCCATATCTCTTAATCAGGTCAGCAAGTACCGATACATCACCTGCCCTGCTCAGAGGTGAGAGCGGGACAACCATTATCTCTGTTTTTCTAACTTTCGGTATGACTACCTCCTCAACCACTTTCCCAGGAGCTAACATCTCCTTCGCAAGGTTAATGTCTCCTATACTCGCTGAGAGAGCTATTCTCTGGTAGCTACCGCAGACCTCCTTAAGTCTCTCTAGGTTGACTAGTAGCTGAGAACCCCTCTTGCTACCCATAATTTCGTGAAATTCATCGATAACTACCCATCTCACGCTCCTCAAGTGAGCTCTCATCTTGCTATTAACTAGTAGGTATGCAAGTGTTTCCGGAGTTGTTATTAGTATGTGTGGTGGTTTCTCAGCAATTAATTTTCTCCTACTTTGAGGTGTGTCGCCGTGTCTCACAGCAACATCTAGCCCTAAGGTACTACATATCGTATCTAATCTCTTCACTAAGTCTCTATTTAGAGCTCTGAGGGGCGTTATGTAGATTACAGCTATTCTTCTTCTGTAATTAGTGCTCAGTATTTTTGATATTATGGGAAATAGTGCTGCTTCAGTTTTACCACTACCTGTTGGAGCGACTATAAGCGTGTGCTTTCCGGAGAGTACCTTAGGTATTGCCTTTTCCTGAACCTCGGTAAGGTCTTTATAGCCTGCTAATTTCATTGCCCTCCTCAGCTTCTCGTGCAGCAGTGCTATCGCTGACGTCACTTAGCGCACCTGCCAAACCTAACAAAACTACAAAATTTAATACTCTTTGTACTCATTCTGTAACGATGACTAAAACTACCAGTACTGACGTTGCTTACGCCGCTATACTTACGGCTGTGAACATAATCCTCCTAGCTGTAATGTTACCTCCTGCTAGTACTATGCAAATTACCTTTCTATCAAATACGCTAATTTTTCTGTTTCTTGTTGCTTTCATAGGTTACGGGCTAGGCAAGGTAGGTGACGGCATCCTAATACTTGCTGAGGCAGTATCGCTTACCTTCATCATGATACACGCTGGGGGGTATTTACTTTCATGGACTTTCATTAGGGATCAGGTCCTATTCTCTCTTCTAATTTTTGCTGCTGGAATAGCTGTAGGATCTTCGTTCTTTAAGAATGTCCACCTTAATATGAAGCTCCGTATAGGGCGGGAGTACATGGACTATAAAGCAATTCTCGTAGGAGGAATCGGTATAGCTGGTTTTACACTATTATTAGTATACTTAGCCTCCATGATAAGTGAGCTGGGTACTAACTTGCTCATGTATATCCTACCGACATCACGCTATGGTCTACTATTTAGTTTACTTAATGGTGTAATCTTAACCTTATTACTAGGTGATGAATTAATTAGTAAGCCGTTATTGACGATCCTCAGTTCAATTATGGTATATCTTTCAGGGCTCTCAACACCCCTCGTGATATCTGTGATCCGCCAAAGAAGATCAGGATATATTACTACCAAAAGACAAGAAATTACGTTAGGTACCATAATTAAGAAGCTGAAAAATTCCCGCTGGGTTAAGGGCAGGGGTAAGTTGAGTATAAGTATAGAATTAGGGAAGGAGAACAACCATGTAGTAGTTGTTGGTGCGAGTGGTACAGGCAAATCATACTTCTGTAAGAAGATGATTTCACAGCTAAGACAGTACGGCATACCTGTCTTGATCATTGACGTGCATGGTGAATACAGATCTATTGAGGAGGCAGATATAATAACACCACTAAGTAACCCCATAAACATACTTGATGATATGGGGAAAATGCCTGAAGTGAGGGCCAGGGAGGTAGCGGACTTAATTTCAACAGCTTTCAGGCTAGGAAATGTTCAGAGATTAGCACTAGCACAGTTAATTTCTGAGCTATACATGAGGAAGACGAAGCCTACACTAAATGATCTTGAGGAGCTAATACAGGAGTATTTAACAGGCAGTAAGGAGTTAGGTTCGTTTGATAAAGAAGTGCTTAAGTCGTTGCTGCCTTACGTAAGGTCATTAAGACCTAAAAATAGATTAGCAAGATGGGTTCTCCCAGAAGAAATTCTCAGCAATAAGGTGACTGTTGTTGACTTAAGCGTAGTCAATGATATGTCACTAATTAAAATCTATGTTGAAACTCTGCTAGAAAGCGTCTTCTATACAGCTCAGCTCACACGGAAGGGCCTATTTATAGTAATTGAGGAGGTACATAGATTCAGTAGCAAAGGGAGGAAGTCAGTAATACCGAGACTATTTATGGAAGGAAGAAAATTCGGCATAGCAGTAGTAGCTGTTACGCAAGATCCCTTAGGTGTCGAGCCAGCAATTTTCACTAATACTAAAGTATTAATCAGCTACGTGATCCCTGAAGCCAGCTCATCATCGTACATGGCGAGAATATTTTCAGGAAATGACTTAGTAAAATATAAGAAATTAAGAGAAGTGCTCACATCTCTTAAGCAGTTTGAGGCACTAGTCTGGATTAGAGGTGACGAAAACGTTTATGTAGTTAAAACTTAAATTTAATCATTAATAAAACGGTAAGAGGGGTCATTTTTGAGCGAAGAAACACCTGAAGAGGAAAAAGCCGAGACGCCTGAAGAGTACATGGAGGCTGTTGAGGTGGAGGCTAGTAAGGAGGAAGAAGAAAAAGCAGTTGAAGAGTATTTGCCTGAAGAGGTCGAGGAGAAGGCTCCTCCAGGCGCTGTAAATATCGACCAGTTAGAGGAGATGATTAAGGTAAGCAATTTATTAGAAGCAGCTGTTTCCTCAGACAATCCTCAACCCATAATTAAGCAGCTAATAGAAATTAGGAAAGTACCTCACCGTACAGTTAAGAAAGTTAAGAGCAGGAAGCAGAGGCGGAGAAGAAAGTAATTGCTAAGGGCAACGTTTAAATGCTACTCTAAAACCACACTTAGTACAGTACGTTTGAAGGCAATATGAAAATCAGAAACTCCTTATATTATCTTTCTCTCCCTAGCATATAGCATTGCAGAAACTGCCATGATCACCGCGATAAACAGTATGAACGTCTGTAGAACATATGACTCATTCACTAATTTCATTATTGTCTGTAAGTCCTCTGTTGGAGCGAGAAGTATTAGATCAGCTATCCTGTTGAAGAAGTAGTATAGCACGCCTAGTATTATGAATGTCATTACGTCACGCCATATTCTAAAGCTCCTCCTAAATAACTTATATATAAATCTCCCCAAAAGCAAGGGTACAAATGACGTCATAGCGTACGGTAGAACGTCCTTGATGTAGTGTGCAAGTGCCCTGGCATCGGTGGCGAAGTTATATGACTGAAGTGAGACATAAGTCATCGCTAATGTTATCGAGACTGCTATTACGGTGAAAACGAAGGAAAACCTCATGATTGGAGATGTCTTCCATATCTTTATGATTTCATCAATTATCCCAAAGCCTTTGAGAATCAAGAATAAGCTCAGTATTATTAATGTCGCGCTCGATGCGTATGAGCTGTAGGGTGTTATGCTGATTATTATGTATGAAAGAATCATTACCCCCGGCAATCCCAAGAAAATTCTTGAAAATCTCTTTTCCTCGAGTATTTTTCTCAAGTATCTACCAATTAGTACGTATGTTTCCTCAACACCCCTTACCTGCTCAACAACAACTCTCTCTATAGCATCTATTGGAAGAAACGACTGTACAACTGGTATAACGTACTCGTCCTCGACACTGTCAACGACAACTATCGCTGACTCTGCATTGACCACACTAATGACTTCTTTTAACTCCTCCCGAACCTTAATGCCTGCCTTGAACCCCCCTCTCTCGTGACCTGCGATAACCGCTATTTCAGCATTTCCATAGCTCTTTTTTATTTCATCAAAGAGCTTCAGGGCAGTGAATAATGTATTCGTATCTGCGTCTTGCGGATTAAATAAAGCGTACTTGAGGGCTGCCTCCCTAACAGCATTTTCACCGATGATAGGTGTTTTTATACCTGCTCTTCCTAAGTCGTTGTCAAAATCAACAGCTAGCACGAGCTTCTTTTTACCCTTCTCCTTACTCATCACTCTCTCCATATAATATTTTAAGATCATCTAGCGTCAATCTCTTGCCTTCCTTGATCTTTTGTTCGACTATTTCCCTCTTCTTCTTCAATATTCTCTCCTCGACAGCTTTTTTCTTAGCTATCCTTACCTCTCTTAGGTTTTCTTGCAGCTTCCTATATGATTCACTTAATTCATTTATTTTATTGGTTATCTCTACTAACTCATTAACGAGCTCTCTTATCTGATTATTTTTCTCCTCGATAGCTGATCTCAACTTCTCTACATTCTTTTTAATCTCTCCAATAGAGTTTCTCACCTTATCTATCTTATCGGAAATCTCACTTATTTTAGAATTCAAGCTGTTGAGCTCTATTACTAGGCTTTTTAATTCAGCTCTTAACTCATTATACTCATTTCTTAGCTTTCTAGCTTTTAGCGCATCCTCAAGGATGGATTCCAATCTTGCAATCTCCTTTACTAATCTATTCTCTTCTTCAAGGGGGAGCGACTCAGTTATAATACGCCACTCAAGTCTATCTATTTTCATTTTAATTTTACTTACTGGTATTACCTCGTGATTTCTAAGACTACTTAGTACCTCTCTCTTCGAAAAAAGCTCAGACTTTACGTCACGTATTCTCCTTATTACGTCTCTTCTCTCGTTAACTAACTTCTGCCTCTCTTCTTTGAGCCTACTTAATTCCTCTCTCAGTTTATTTAGATCCTGCCTAGCCTCTTTTACCTTGCTAATTAGCTCCCTTCGCTCTTCCTTAAGCAACTTAATTCTGCCTGCTACTTCCGCCCGCTGCAGCTTCAGCTGCTTTATTTGTTCCCTTACGTCACTTATCTTCCTTAGCAGCTCATCTTCATTAAGCATTGAAGTACCTCATCTCCACAACTTTAGATTCTAGCTAGGTTTTATTAAAATTCTTGCGTCCGCTATCTTAGCACCCTTACCTTTCTCGAACACCATGATTGGATTTAAGTCCACGTCAGTAACGTCTTCTTGCTCCTCCATAAATTTAGAGATCTTAATAATTATATCAACAAGTGCTTCTTTATCCCTTGGCGGCATGCCCCTATAGCCCTCCAGTATCTTCGCTGCCTTAACTTCCGATAACATCATCTCAGCATCATACTTAGTTACTGGGGTTATTCTAAAGCTAACATCCTTTAGTACCTCAACAAATATGCCACCAAGACCGAAAAGCACGACAGGACCAAATGTCGGATCTCTGGTGGTGCCAACTATCACCTCAAGTGCTTCAGGAACCATCTCCTGCACTAGAATGCCCGCAACCTTAGCCTTAGGTGCATACTTAGCCACATTATCCATTATCTCATTAAATGCCTTAACTACCTCCTCCTTGCTCTTTAGCCCTACTTTAACGCCACCTACGTCGGACTTATGGACTATGTCAGGGCTCACTATCTTAAGGACTACTGGGTATCCCACAGATTCTGCTATCTCAACAGCGTCTTCAGAACTCTTAGCAAGACCTGCCTTGGGGATAGGTAGCCCGTAAATACCTAGTACCTCATACGCCTCATGTTCAAGAAGTTTGCTTCTGCCCTCGTTTTTAGCATTTTTAATTATCTCCTTAACCCTCTCTTTTCCAGCACTCATTGTACGGCCCCCTAACCACTCCACATATACTCTTAAAAGGTTGACTTTTAATAGCTAAGATCAAGCCTACAGTACTCCGCTCGGCTCTTCAGTTAAGTAGTCCTCTCCACCCGCAAGTACCTGCTGAACCTTAGCGTAAAGCTCGTCAAGACCATAAAACTCTCTTGCAGACACAGGAATTACGTCACCCACAGCCTGCTTCAATATTCTGCACAAGCCAGCACTTACATCACTATCTATATAGTAAGAAAGCGCACCAACATCTAAGCAGCTGTAATCGTCCCTCAGCATTTTAAAGAGGTAAACACCATCTTCAAGAATAGCCGGATCTTTTTCCAGAGTTTCTTTACTAACAATAAGGTCGACTTTATTTACTACTGGAATTAGCGGCATATCCATGCGGTAAAGAGTAGACAGCATCAGCAACAATATAGAGAAAGCTGAAGCAGGCTGTGCTACTAGTCTAGCGTCAGTAAGGAAGAGCGAGACTACCTTACTGCCCTTCGTGAGTTCCTTGATTAATTGAGGACCTATTCTCCTGAACGCAACTATCTCTAGCTGACCAGGCATGTCAACTATTACGTAGTTGGACCTAGTCTCGTATATTTCTTCAACTAACTCTGCTACGTGATTTATCAGCAGGTCAACACTGGCAACTAAAGCTCCATTAGGGCCTAGTCCCTCTTTAATCATTATATCATAAGTCTTAACATACCTCCTAACATCCACGTCAGGAACGTACGGCAGAACTTCAGCTGCTGGATCAAGATTTACCTTAGCAACGCTCATCTGATGATCTTCGATCCATTGGGAAAGTGCTGCCGTTAATGTTGACTTACCAGAGCCTGCAGGACCCATAATCAATATGAAGTACACCGTAGACACCAACACTACATGATGTTAAGAAGGAAAATAAGTAATTACATCTACACCTAGTGTGTACCTGCCTAATTAGTAGAAGACTAGACTTCTCTTTCTGAACCTACCCACGATATTTATCTTAAAACCGCAGTTAGGACATCTATTATCGTCATCTAGCTTCCATTCAACTATATCGAACCCGAAGCGCTTAATAACTAGATTACCACATTCAGGACAGTACGTATGCTCCAGCGGGTGGCCAGGAACATTACCTATATATACATAATGTAGACCTTCATTCTTAGCCACCTTAGCCAACTTTTCAAGAGTTTCAACAGGTGTTGGAGGAACATCAGTTAGCTTAAAGTGCGGATAAAATCTCAAAAGATGAAATGGTACTTCAGGACCGAGGTTTTCAACTATCCATCGAGCTAACCTAGATATATCCTCTTCATTGTCCCCATACTTCGGCACTACAAGATTTGTTATTTCAATAAATACTCCCTTATGCTTCATCTCAAGTAGCGTGTCAAATGTTGGGTCTGGGTCATGAACACCCATAAACTTCCTATAGAACTCTTTATTTCCGCCTGCCTTGAAGTCCACAGTTGCTGCATCAAGATAAGGTGCCAGCTCATTAAGTGCCTCAGTAGTCATGTAGCCATTAGTGACCATTGTGTTAAAGAGACCTTCCTTCTTGGCTAGCTTAGCTACATCAAGCATGTACTCGTAAAATATTGTTGGTTCGTTGTACGTGTAGCTTATGCCATCAGCCTTATCCGCTTTCGCCATCTCAACAAGCTTTTCAGGAGGTATGAACTCCCCGTATATTTCGTGCCTCCGCGACTGGCTTATCATCCAGTTCTGACAGAACGCACACATAAAGTTGCAGCCAGCTGTTGAGATAGAGAATACATAGGATCCTGGCTGAAAGTGCATTAGCGGCTTCTTTTCAATAGGGTCAAGATTTGCCGCTGTCAGTAAGCCGTAAACTAGCGTATACAAAGTTCCTCCGCTATTGTACCTGACACCACAGGCTCCGAAACCTCCGTCAGCTATAGGACATCTCTTATAGCATAACATGCACCTGACTTTATTATCGTTGACTCTAACCCAATGCTTAGCCTTCCTGACCCACGGCTTGCTTAAGTCGGGTTTCCAAGACCGTTTAAAGGTCATTAACTAATCCCTACGTGACATTACTTGCTTTACCAGGTAATTAAGTTAAATCTAAATTAACTGGCGTTAAAATAATGCTACCTTATATTAACCTCATATCTCCATAGATATCTACGGTGCAATTAATGATAATTTCACTGCCTGCATCGCTAGGGATAGGTGAGAAATTATCCAGGATTTTAGGACTAGAGCACATAAATGTAGATTACAAGGTGTTTCCAGACGGTGAATCATACGTAAGATTTCCGATTGATGTGAAAGGTAAGGAAATTATCTTAATTCAAACAACTTACCCTGATCAGGATAAGAAGTTCGTCGAGTTGCTACTGGCTATTGATGCAGCAGTGTCATATGGTGCTAGCTCTATCTCGGCTGTGATACCATACATGGCTTATGCACGTCAAGATAGAGCATTTATTGAAGGGGAAGCAGTAAGCATTAGAGCATTACTAAGGGCTCTCAGAAGTGCTGGGCTAGACAGAATTTACGTGATTGACATACATAAAGAGGACTCACTTAGGCACTTTAGTGGATCTGCATATAATATTGACCCGGTACCTCTTTTCGCTAAAGTGCTGCAGGATAAACTCTCTAAACCAATAGTAGTAGCACCTGATCTAGGCGCAGAGAAGAAAGCTAAGTCACTTGCTAAACTATTGAACACTGATTTTGTTGTCATTAAGAAGTATAGAGATAGGAGAACAGGAGAGGTGAGGCATGAATTACCTGATGTGCTAGACGTACATGAGAGAGACGCTGTAATTGTTGACGACATAATAAGTACTGGAGGCACTGTGGCTAAGATAGCTAAGCATCTAAAAAGCCTAAACACCAGGAAAGTATTTGTAATAGCAAGTCACGGGTTATTTGTTAGGGATGCCTTAGAAAAGCTGAGATCATCAGGTGTAGACCAAATCTATGTTCTAAAGACCGTGGGCATAAGCATACGTGACGAGTATGTTAGTGTACTTGACCCGACGGAACTAATAGCTAATAAGATACGTGAGACCCTTTTTAGCAAGTGATTTTTACTTTCCTGAGCACTATATTTTGATTATGTAGGACGCGTCAGGTGCGGATAGTGCTGGTCTACGTGTACCTATCCGGTGAGCATAGAACACTCCCTGCTGCGGAGGCCAAAGCCATAGCTGAAGCAGAGAACATCCCGTTTAAGGTATTAGCGCACTTAGATCAAATACTAATAGCTGAGAGCATTCCTGTATACTTTAATTTTCTGGGCCTTAGGGCTGCATTTGTAAAAGCTGCAGGACTCATACTTGGTATTACGGAGTCCAGTCTCGGTGCAGACGGGATTAAAAACGTGTTACGTAGCGTAGATTTAGCTAAATATAATATAGCTAAAGTATCCTTCAGAAGAATAAAGCACTACGGCAGCGAAATAAAGTTTGATGATGTTGTTAACCTAATTAGAAGGTACGTTCCCTTATCACATAACACCAGCAAGAGGGACTCTTTGGGTAACACTCTAGACATAATATTAAGTGACGGTGTAGTAATAATTGGCGTAAGAAGGTACACACGCGATTTAAGCAAATTTAGGGATCGCGACCCTCAGAGAAGACCTGTTTACAAGCCAGGTACGCTTACACCAGAACTCTCAAGAATATTCGTTAACTTGAGCAGAGCGAGCATAACTAAGAATGATTTATTCCTAGACCCTTTTTGCGGCGTTGGTGGTTTTCTTCTTGAGGCATGCACTGTCGGGCTAAGAGCATGTGGCTGCGATATAAATCCATCTTATGTTGAGGGCGCGATAAGAAACTTAGAGTTCTATGGTTGTATACCGAATGTCGTGGTAGCAGATGCCTGCAAGCTACCTTTCTCACGTGCTGACGCAATAGGCACCGATCCACCATACGGGAGATTAACTAGAGCTCTAGGTTATGAAACTCTCTATGACCTAATGCTTAAGTTTCTAGAGGAGGCAAGTAGCATCTTGAGTAAAGGCAAGTACCTCGTTTTTGCTCAAAAACATGGCGTGATAAGAGTGAGCGATATAGAGGACCTAGGCTTTAAGATTGTCGAGTACCACAAGAATTGGGTGCATGGATCACTAACACGCGATATTTTCGTGGTGAAGAAAACTTGAAATCATTAAAACTGATAATACTTGGTGCAAGCGGCCCTTATCCAGGCAGTGATGATCTCCCCTCCATTCTAGTTGTTTATGGGAGAAATACTCTTCTGCTAGATGCTGGAGAAGGGGTGCAACATAGGATTAAGAAAGCCGGATACTCAGTAGCTAAAGTAAGGATAGTGCTTATTTCTCACTTGCACGGAGATCATGTTTTGGGGCTTCTACCACTACTGCAGTCCAGGTCTCTTGGGGGATGCAGAGATAGAATTTATATCATTGGACCTCCCGGAGTTAAGGAGTTTGTTGAAGATAATTTACGTATATTAAGGTTTGAACCTCTCTATGATGTAATTATTAATGAAGTCTCATCGCAAGAGCTGGTGATTGATAATGTGCGTGTCTTCTCATTTCCTGTAAAGCACGTAATGCCTACTTTAGCTTACGTAGTAAGTGTTAATGACATAAAGTTAGTGTATGTAACTGATACTAAACCATTAAGTGCGTTTCCAGATGCTGCCTCTAAGCCCGAAATACTTGTTCACGACTCAACCTTCGCATTCGACATGAAAGATAAAGCAGAAGAGTATGGACACTCTACATCTGTTGATGCTGCTAAAGCAGCGCGTAACTTAGGTGCAAAGCTTCTACTGCTATACCACATTTCACCGCGATATAAGGAGCGTGATCAGCTACTTTACGAAGCAAAGAAATTCTTTAACAACACGTACGTAGCTGAGCAGTATATGAAGATAGTAGTATTGAAGAAAAGAATCAAACCTTAGGCGCTTCCCGCTCCCAAAGCGGTCTGCCTCTAGATGTCTTCGGTGCAAGCCAATCAATAATCTCATCTATTTTATCACTAACTATAGTTACCGTTATTGGACCTAAGGGAGATTCGTCATCGTAAGTCACAAAAGATACGTGTCCTGCATATGCGCTTTGTTTGTGTAATTTGATACTAATCGTGTTTCCTTGGCGCTGCATTTGAAGAATTCTCCTTGCTGTATCTAGGATACGCTGTTGGCGAAGTAGCTCATAAAGCCTAGATAGTGCTGTAATGCTCCTTGACTCACATATAAGAAACGAATAACCATCTGTACTGCGAACATGTCTAACATCCTTTACCTCAACTATATTCAGTAGTGCTTTCTTAACTTTCTCTACATCTTCTGTTGGTCTTACTTCAGCTTCTGCTCTCAGTACGAACAATTTCAGATAGCACCTCCCTAACCCTCTTCAGGGCTTCCTGACTTATAACGTTTAAAGGATAGCGTTCATTAACGACCATCACGTCAGCTAGTGCGATTACGTTACCTATTCCAAGCTCTAATTCTCTCATGTCGCGCTCAACAAATTCTTCCCATGTGCTTGGGTCATCAGGTCTTCCTCTCAGTTTAAGTCTTCTAAAACGCTCTCTAGGTGAGGCATGAACCGCTACCAGCACCACGCTACCATGCTTTCTAAATTCCGCTACTTCATCAATATTCCTGATACCGTCAATAATCAACAGCTCACTACTATTCTCTTTTAGCTCCTCAAGGATCAAGCGGGCGACGACAGCACTCCCATACTTCCTACGTAAGTTCTTAGCGAACTCCATCATAGACTTTGCATCAGAACCTACACCAGCTTTTTTTGCTGCTCTCCGGACTGCATCTCCCATAGTATAGAGCTTAACTCCTAATTCCTTGGCTATATACTTAGCAATAACCGACTTACCAGCACCTGGCATACCTGTAACACAAATAAATGTACGTTGCTGTCCTCGGCGCATCAACACCCCTACTATGGCTTACATTAAGACCTAATTAAAAGTTAAAAACAGCACGTGGCTCGAGCGATTTGTTCTGTCTAACTATGTTGTACTTGATACATGCTCTGTAATACCTCTGGCCTCTATTTTCTATGTATTACCTATAATAGAGTTATTGGCGCTAAAGCAGGTCTGTAATACCCGGAAAGTATTTCTATGGTCTCTAGTTATCTATCTTCTCAAGGTATAATATTACTCGGTGTCGTAATGCCTGTTCTTTTCAGATGCAGTGGTTGTGGTACAATAATTTACCGATTTGAAAGAGTTGGTCAGGACTGCTTTGGTCTACCCACACCTTCGGAGCTGCTAACAATGTTTAATGGGAAATGTCCTGCTTGCGGAAAGAAGCTCAGGTTACCTAGCATTGATGATATTGTAATAAATGGTAGAGCAAGAACTGCCGTCATGAAACACACTGATCAGCACAGAGCTGAGCCGGATGAATCGCTTCTACAACCTATTTCCATCCATGAAGGAGCCTTGAGAACTGCTTCAGTCAGCCAGTAAACAAATTCTTTATTGGATAGTAGCTTAACTGGAAGCTTAGTCAGGGAATTAACAACTACATCAACAACAGATAACTCTTTAGGCAGTTTACCTATGACTTCCCTATGTAGTACATCAGTTATCTCTACATATTTTCTCTTACGTAGTACGTGCGGTCTGCCGTCACGACCTATCCAAGGACCAAAACCTGAGCGATTTACTAGGTATTTATTAATAAATCTACTTAGGTTTGTTCCTACATAAGGTGGAGGACCTTCATGAAGTTCATACTCGCTTAATCTACAGAACTCCGTCTCGTAAAACACAACAGCTAGCTCCTTCTCATCACTCCAGATCCTTGAGTCAATCACCTTGAAGCCAAACTGAGAAATAATGTTTTCACCTTTCCTTAAGAACTTCTTGAGTATTCCCCAAAGGACGTCAGGCACTACCTCCTCATTAATTTTAAGGACTATGAAAGCAGTGCACCTCTTTGAGTTAATTATCTGTTTGCTTAGTTTCTCTATACTCACGAGCTCTCTTCTGGGGAAGAAGAACACGTCAGATGGGTTAGTTAGGAAGCACATTGATGCCAAGATAGCAGTGCTTACTGACTGCTTAGACAGAGCAGCTGCAGCATTTCGCCTTGGGTCGACTGGATCAGGAAATATCAGTGCAGAATCCTTAAATAACCTGAGAAGCATTCTTACATCATGTTTAGATAAGTTACTGATAGCTACTACATGCGGAATCCTCCACTTAGACATAGACTTAAGGGTACTTATGAAGCTGCCGTACTTTATTATCAGTAACTCGCATAAGTAGCCAGAAAAACCCTCTACCTTTATTTCAGCACCATATACTCCTATCCCCTTAAAGAACTTCTTTAGGAGGCGGACTTCGTCTTTCTGTTCGTCACTAAGATTACTTATTACATAGCGTGTATGAAAAGGCGTTCTATCAACAGATGTTCTTATTTCTTTAATACTCCTCGCCCAATACGCCGGGACAATATCTGCTTCAATACCGTCACTACGAACAACACGTATGTATGGGTGAGTAGCATAGCGTAATTGTACAGTATAACGTGCGGAGAGAGGAGGAATTAATGGATCTATTATTTCTTTCTTTATCCACTCATTATTTATTGCGTCATTCCTCACTAGTATAAATACGTCTAGGTCAATTTCACTTCTTAAGCATGTGCCCTTAGCTAAGGAACCTTCCAGCTCGACCTTAAACTCGCACCTCAAATTAAGTGATGACTCAATCAGCTCTTTTATTTCATGATAGAAGTTCCATGCAGCCTCTAGCTCCTCCTTTGTAGGCCTTATTCTTTCTTTAATGCTCTCTACCACAGCCTCTATAGAGCTCTTAAGAGCCGGGGCACCCGCTCCAGTACTGCTAATAACTAGTCACCCAGCTTAACAGATTTTAAATCTATATATAATGGGCCTTGCGGTCTAAGTATGCTTCTCTTCAGCTTTACTGTAGTAACAGTATACTCCCCAAATATTTGGTCCTGGTTCTCGCTTATTAAAGAAGCTATACACTCTCTATCAACTCCCCCCTTAATTCTAGCAACTGTTATATGCGGAGTGAATTCGTGTTTGTCGGGACGCACGATATCCTTCAAGCATTCATCCAAGATCCTGCGTAGCTGCCTAAACTTGTCGGCACCCTCTTCGACACCGACCCATATAACTCTAGGTCTAGAAATGTTGGGGAACGCGCCAACTCCCTTAACTATTACCTTAAATTTCTTGACTGAAGCACATAGATCAAGGCACTTCTCTATTGACGGCAACAATGCTTCAGGAACCTCCCCTATGAACCTAATAGTTAGGTGTATATTTTCATCCTCGACAGCTTTAATTCCTCCACCCCTACCGCAAGCAATGACCTGATCCCTAAATGAAATTACCCTCTTAAGCACGTTTGCGTCCTCTATCTCCACGGCTATAAAAAGTCTTATCAACTTGATAGCCCAATCTAACACAGTGAACACTCAGTAATAATACTTAATGCTAATTGCACGGATTCTTGCGAAGACTGTTGCAGCTAGAAGCTAATCACTATTAACTCATTAAGAGATTGTTGGATTAAGTATTTAAGATACTAGAAGCTAAAGACTTGTGGAGTACGGGGCCGTCGTCTAGCTTGGCTAGGATGCCAGCCTGGGGAGTAATCCCCGCCCGGAACGCTGGTGGTCCCGGGTTCAAATCCCGGCGGCCCCACCACGCTGCTCTCTTCTTATTGCTTGCTGAGATCGAAGAGCCTTAATCTACTAAGTAGCTCTACAGCTTTTTTTACTCCTTCATCCAGGTTTTCTGCCGCGACATTAAGAATAATGTTTGTATTCTTTACCTTGAATCTAAATCTATGTTGCCCAGCAAAGGTATACTCTTCAATTAACTCCAACTCTACATTCTTCATACTGCTTATCACCCAAAACTGCTTCAGTACTATCTTTATTACCCCACGGCAAGTAATAAGTCTTGGATGTGATGAGTGCCCTATCCACCGATACCTCGATGAAGAGGGGCATACCCCGGCTGATCGTGTGGTATTCCGCATCATGCACTTAACACGTGGTGAAAGGTAACGGCCGTATGAACGAACTTAATGAGCTTAAAAGGATGATATTGAAGGCTTTAGATGAGCTAGGTAACGCTTCAACCGATGAGTTAATTAGCTATCTACAATCTAAAAGTGCTATGAATGCGACGGCAGTGAATATTCGCAGGGCGTTATCACAGCTTATTAGGGAAGGGGTAATTGCTAAGATCCCAGATGTAAGAAAGAAGAAGTTCGTCCTAGTAATAATGCGTACTTAAGCCCTAGGAGCTATCCAAAATACTAGCCTAGAACCATCTTCTACTGATAGAGTTATTTTCATGGGTAAACCCGCACCAAACTCAACCAACGCTATGTCAGCTACATCAAATGAACTTGATATAGACTTCAATAAGTCAACATCATACTTACTTGTGACCATAGATTCTTTAGACTCGAGACTGTATAGGGGCTTATCTAGCATTAGCTGCTGCCTAAACTCCTTACTCTCAGATCTTGAAATGACCTCTATATTGCCTTCCTTGTATATGAGTTCCAGTTCATCACCAACGAGCTTAGTATCCCTTACTATCTTCTTTAGGTCATCACTTGTTATCTGGAACTTAACAGGTAGCTCTAGCTGAAGTGATTGCACGGGCTCCCTTCCCGCCTCTATAACATCAATCATGTATGACCGCTCTGCACCTGTCTTGGTGTTTGATAAAGTCACAGTCATCTGCCTAGAACCTTCTTCGTACCTTAGAGTTACGGTGTCTCTCTTAGTAGCGCGCCTAATAGCCTTGAGGAACTGATCTCTCTCAGCTGTCAAGCTAGATTCGCCAGATACTTCAAATGCGTCAAAAGCAGTCTGCGGTATCGTAATTTCAACTAATAAATTCTTGTCAGGACTCAAAGCTCTAATTAACAGCTCACTCTCACTAATACTTATAGGGACGTCGCTAAGAGGCTTAAGAGCTCCCTGCATAAGTTTCTTCAACTTGCTACCATCCGGGTAAGTTACTTTAAACACTGACCTTCACCAAGTCTATCTCTACACCTTCAAATTTAAACTAAACCTTAATTATGTACGCTCTAAGTATATTTTAATAAGGTGAGTAATTTACATGACCACCACTAAGTTAGTAAAAACGTTATTTGGCTATATTAGGTTAGAGACATGCGCTGAAGAGGCAATTAAAATACTTAACTACCTAAAGAGCTCCGGTGGAAGGGACACTGAGGATGTCAATGATGCTTTGAGAATAATCAAGAATTTCGATGTCTTTTATGAAATGATGAAAAAGAAGTTTAAAGACTATATAGCTCCAAGGAAATCTGAAGTTGACTTGATCCGAGGCAGGGTCACAGTAGATAAAATTAAACTCTCAAAAAATGGTACTAAGAGAGTAATAATAATACTTGATAAGAGAGTCAGTGAGGAATTAATTACGAAGGCTCTTGAACATTTAGGGATTAAGTACGAATTAGAAAGTGAAGTATAGTGTCTTTATGTAGCAACGTTAGAGCTGCTTGTACTTAGCTACTAAATACTTACTTAACTGCCAGCTAGGTAATACTACCTACCGAACCTTCTCTCTCGCCTCTGATATGACCTTATGGCTCTCCACAAATCTATTCGTCTAAATTCAGGCCAGTAAACATCACAGAAATAAAGCTCACTATAAGCAATCTGCCATAATAGGAAATTGCTGATCCTCAGCTCACCTGAAGTCCTAATAACTAAGTCAGGCTCCTCCAGACCATCGTCACTTAGGTGCGATGTGTAGAGATATTTCTTAAATACTCCATCATCTATCTCCTCAGGCCTTATGTGTCCTTTCTTCACATCAGCCGCTAGCCTCCTTACAGCATCTATTATTTCCTGTCTCCCACCATAGCATATCGCTATATTTAGGTACTTGTCACTGTACTTACTGCTGTACTCTTCAATTTTCCTTATCTTAGCTAATAGTTCATCAGGTAATAATTCGAATCTGCCGAAGAACTTAACCCTGACTCTTCTCCTATCTATCTCGCCATGAAGTAGCTCATCTATACCACTGGAGATCAGCTTGAATATGTTCTCTTTTTCTTCTTTAGAGCGTTTCACACAATTCTCGTAAGACATAGCGTATAATGTAACTACCTTAATGTCCAGATCCCACAACCACTCAAGAACCTCCTTTAACCTCTTATAGCCGACATTATGACCTAATACGGGCCTTAACCCCAAACTCCTTGCCCATCGTCTGTTGCCGTCAGGGATTATTGCGACATGCCTTGGCATAGGGCCCAGATATATCTGTGAGAAAAGCCATGCCTCATAAATCTTGTAAACAGGTTTAAGTATAAAGCTAACTGCACTACTGAACTTCCTAAGTAGGCCAGCAACCCTACTTACACGCTTACCGCTTTTCATATTCCTCTCCCAAATATCTTAAGAAAACTTTTAAGGGATGCTATTATATAGCCCCTCTGGGTAAAGTA
>CAYQIX010000021.1:0-22114 GCA_964417765.1 uncultured Desulfurococcaceae archaeon | reverse complement strand
ATATCTTAAGAAAACTTTTAAGGGATGCTATTATATAGCCCCTCTGGGTAAAGTAAATGAGTGTTTACCAAGGGAAGGACTTCAGGAAAATTACTGGTGGCAGAAGAAGGCCCCACAGAAAGAAGAGGAAGTATGAATTAGGGAGATTCCCTACACTAACAATGTTATCAGATAGGGAAAAGATGATTGTACAGAGAGTAAGAGGCGGCAATATTAAGATAAGAGTTAAGAGAGCTACCTACGCAAACGTTACCGACCCTACTGAGGGGGTAACAAAGAAAGTTAAGATACTGAATATTGTTAAGACACCAGCTAATAGGGAGTACGCGAGAAGAGGAATAATAACTAAGGGAACAATTATTGAGACCGAGCTTGGTCTTGCTGAGGTCACGTCAAGGCCTGGACAGGATGGCGTGATCAATGCTATACTCATTAAGTCATCTGAAGGTGAGAGTGCCTAACATCACCAAATAATATTCTGCTAACAGTTTAGGTTAATTGCTGATTGAGAAGGTCGTTACTATTGGTGAAGAATTTCATAGTATGGCCTGAGTATTTTGATTCTACATTACCTAGAAGATTAGGTAGAAGAATCCCAAAGAATCTTGCTGTTCCTCGGCCAACTTTAAAAGATATTCTTGACGTATGTAGCGAGTTAAACCTAGAATGTGAAGTACGTGAAGACAAGAAGTATCCCAGAACGTGGTACAGTAGTGGAGGATGTGTTGTGGTTACGCTAAAGGATGGCGAGGAATTAAGTAAAAATAAACTCATTAAGCTCATTGCAAGTAAGCTCACTGAGTTGAAGGCTAGGAAATGAAATTCTTTAATTCTTTTTGATGTGTGATATAGCGTATTACCTAATACTTGACGATCAAGTATTTAAGCAATGCATGGCTTCTTATTAATAACTTACCTTATAAGTATGCTACCTTAATTTTATGTATTGGAGTTGATGTTTTCGTGAGGAGGCTAGGTTATTTCCTTCATAAGGCTCCTTCAGGTAAGTTAATAGTCAAGATGACCGGGCGTAAGATACCTCGCCTAGGGTCAAGAGTTGTGGACTCTAGAGGTAGATTTGTGGGTATAGTAGTAGATATAATAGGACCTGTAAGGGCGCCATACGCCGTAGTGAAACCTAAGAATGGAAATGTCCAGCTGAAAGACTACGAGGAATTGTTTACAAAATAAGTCTCAGCCGGGGGTGATTTGCATGACTTGCTCACCTGATTCTATAGTGTATGATGAGGTTCGAGGAGAATACATATGTGTAGAAACAGGTGAAGTACTGGTTGATCATGTTCCGGATTTTGGCCCGGAGTGGAGAGTGTTCGTTAATGGTGAAATAAGCGGTAGAGAGAGGGCTGGTGCCCCCGTAACAAATAAAGTACATGACTATGGTCTTAATACAAGAGTTGATAGAAGCTCGACGAAAGGAAGGAAATTAGATTCATTAAACGAACGCATAAGAAGGTTAAACGTGAGAGAGAAGAGGCATTCTAAGGCATTAACACTAATGAATGATGTAATTTCGAGACTCGACATACCGGCAGCACATCAATTAAAAGAGGCAGCAGGATTAATTATCAATAAACTAGTAAAGAGTGGGTTAATAAAGAAGAAAAATATGCGGGCGATGGTAGCTGCATCAATAATTATTGCTGCTAAGAATCTTGGAATTCCTATAAATAATAAGAGAGTAATGGAGCTGTGTCATGTCACTACTCAAGAAGTATGGAATGCTGAATTAAAGATATGTAGGGATTCGGGTGTACGTGTAAGAGCTAAGCCGCTTGACCCCAGGACCTACCTAGGTAATATGGCATCAAAGATAGGGCTTCATCAAAGCACTATAGCGCTAGCAGCAAAGCTGCTTGCTAAAGCAAGAGCAGAGGGACTTACATCAGGAAAGGGACCTAAAGGACTAGCTGCTGCATCCCTTTACATAGCATCACTCCTGCTCGGTGAGAGACGTACACAGAGGGACATATCAACACTTGTTGAAGTATCAGAGGTAACCATAAGGAACAGATATCGAGACTTAATAAATAACCTCATTATTTACGTAAATATGTAGCAGGAATGCAGCTTAAAGAATTAATAAGCAGTGCCCTTCCGGCTTTCACCATCTTTCATAGTATTATCGTGCTGTCACTTAATTACCTTAAATTACCATGAATTCTAATAAATAACTAGAAGAACATGAAGGACTTAATAATCATTAAAGAAGGAAAAGCTAGACTAAAGGTGCCGAATCCAAGTAAATACTTGAGAATGGATGGGGTTTATGAGCCTGCGTGGGCTCCGGTGTTCTATAACCCTCAAATGATTCTTAATAGAGACTTATCAGTAATTGCACTAGCTACTATTATAAAACACGTATTTTCTTCAAGAGAGACTGTGGTTTTAGATGCGCTTGCTGGGACAGGTGTAAGAGCAATAAGATACTGTATTGAAGTTCCTGACACCACCTTATGTATGGCTAATGACGTAGATCCAAGAGCAGCAGAATTAATTAAGGAAAATGCTGCAATTAATAACATTCAAAATAAAGTTAAGGTGTTTTGCGAAGACGCCAATATCTTAATGTATAAGTTGAAGAGAGAAAAATGTAAAGTAGACTTCATAGACATTGACCCATTCGGCTCGCCCGCTCCTTACGTAAGGGCCTCATTGTGGTGTGTTAGAAGCGGTGGAGTAGTAACTTATACGGCAACAGATACTGCCCCATTGAGTGGTTCTAGATGGTGGGCCGGGACAAGAAGATACGATGCTAACATAGTTAAAACTGACATAGGTCATGAAGTAGGTTTGAGAGTACTGCTAGGATATATAGCCAGGCGCGCTGCTGAAATCGACAAATACGTCATACCTCTGCTTACATACTACGACAGATACTACTATAGAGTTTACGTTCAAGTCATAAAAAGTGCTAAGCGAGCGTACGACATGGTTAAGCGGAATATTGGTTACCTTGAATACTGTCCTAATTGTTGCTACCGTAACCTAGTAAATGAAATAGAAAGAGTTTCGTGTCCTAATTGCGGTGTAAAACTCCACTTAATTGGTCCACTATGGGTGAATTCGACCTCCAGTAAGGAATTTATTTCGCACACGCTAGAGTGTGTAAGAGGATATGAGTACGAATACCTCCAATCTATTGAGGATATAAGAAAGCTGCTGGAGAAGTTGCTACCTGAAATTGAAGCACCATTAGTATACAACATTGTTAGAATTTCGCAGAAATTGAAAGTCAACATACCCAAGCGAGAAGAAATTATAAAGTGTCTGAGGGAGCTGGGGTTTAAGGCTGTGGCAGCTCACTTTCAGGGTAACTATGTAAGAACTAACGCTAGTATAGAGGAAGTCACCTACTGTTTGCGTTCCCTAACTTCCTCACGAAGTTAGACAGCAGAATACACTTGAATGGATTGAAGTAACCTCCTGATCCACACCTGTATAACTCCTTGCAGAAGAAGCAAGGTATATCGATAACGGGGTTTAGGTCGATGACAATTTTGACTTCCTTAATTTTCTTCGGACAGTATATGAGTTTGTATGTCCTGCGACCCTTATATACCATCGGCTCCCTACGTATCAGACCCTTCCTCACTAAGCTGAGTACTGCCTTAGTCCCTTCCCTATTGTCTATACCCAGCATACTCCACAATGTACTCTGTACTATTCCACCTTCACTAGCAGTCTTCTCCTTAACAATCTCCAAGATCCTGGCCTCAAGTGATTGCTCATTGAACGTAGCTTCTTCACCGTGATTTATATTATAGTATCAGAGGTAATATATATAACATACAATATGATGTTATAATCCATAATAGCATCAGGATAAAATTCTTAAACTATTTACACCCACTACCGCTTCTTAAGAAAGTCCAATATGATTGTTAGAAGTACCTTCGGCAGTGTATCTCTATTGCTGTAATTTACTTCGTAAACTCTCGCATTGCTAATACTAGCTAGCTCACCTATGATGCGATGGTGAACAACAGCTAGCACCGGCTTCCTTGACTGGATCGCCTCATATATTGATGACTTAAGCTGAGGTACCTTTAGCTCCATAGGACCGACTTCATCGACACCTACTACATCAGCATGCATTAGTGCTTTCTTAATTGCGTTAACTCCTATAGCTACAGCATCATTCACATTGACACAGTACTTACCTACTCTCGGCCCTGACTCCCTTTCTCGACAAATACGCGCCAAGATGCCTTCCTCGCCTGTGAATAGGTCTACTATGTTAAAACCTAGTCTCCTCCCTCCGGATCTTATTTCAGGGCAAATTATACCTCCAACAGTATAGCCGTGATTTCTTAGATTAGCCACGACTTTCATGAAAACAGTTGTCTTACCTATGCCTGGCCGCCCAGTAATAAATACTTTAAGCATCTGCTCCTACCGTAACAAGTACATAATCTTAAGATATAAAAATCAGTGATCTAGAGTGCGAGCTCCTCCGCGAATGACGACTTTTTGACTATTAATCAGATTAGTTAAAGACATCAATCACTTACTTTTATGATGTTAACTTTATTCATATCTACGTAAGAAGATAGCTCATCTCTAATTATCTCTTCATTGGCGCTACTTAACATTATTCCTGCTGTGCTTTTCTTGAGTATGTTAGATAGTTTTATTGACTCTACCGTCTTCCTTATCAAATCTCTTAGCGTGTACTTTCGTTTACTTAGTACGGCATCAACATACACTGCCACCTCATCCTCGCTACTAATAATGAAGTCAGGTGCAGATTTCTTAATCTCATATACTTCACCACTAAAGTACTTCCTAACTCTAAATAGCAGTTCCTTGCTGCATGTTTCACTAAATTCTCTATGCTTTCTCTGAAATTCTCCTCTCATAACTCTCAGATTAACTGTCTGTATCACCCCCTCACCGAACACCTCGAGCAGTTTCTCTGCTGTCTCTATAGTTATAATGCCTCCTTCACGCTCATAGCTGTATATGGTCCTCCTTGAGATTCCCGTCTTAAAGGCAACATCGCCGATGGTTAGATTAAGCTTAGACCTCAACTTTTTGAAGCTCTCTTTATTTAGAGACACGTACAGGTCGCCCTTCTTATACAAAGTAATTAATTCATTAGGTTTTAGATAGAGATTTTCAAATGTCCTGTCATTAATAACATAAACTCCTTCTTTTTCATAAACTATATTATCGTATAACTCAGGATCATTTGTAACTATCATCGGCACTGCATCTAATGCTTTTGATGCTCTAATCAAGTCCTTGGACTCCTCTCTACTAACTCTAGCACTAAGCTTAACTCTAATTATTTCGCTCTCATAATCCCCGATAGCTACAATATCTATTGACCTGTCCCTGTGTTTTGCAGGGTACTGCAGTATGACAAATTTTCTTCCACTTAATTCTAGTGCAAACTTTATCTTCTCAAGTACGTTTTTTAATTCCTTTTTCCTATCCTGCCCGTGGCTTCTGCTGTCCGTGGACTTTAACGGCGGCATCTCTACTTAAAACATTTGTTTAAAAGTAAATAAAAATCTCTACTAGCAATATTTAGCAACTAAGCTTCTACTTGCCAATATTACTTCTGTTATACCTAGCGAGAACCATTGCGTGATCTTTATCGAAAGGATCTAGATGAACTACATCTATTAACTCAAACCCGCCTTTCTTCAAAGTCTCTATCTCTTTCTTATATATTTCATCAGGTGCTTTGGTTACGTCAATACTGCGTGCCTTTATAGCTAGGTACAGATATCCTCCGTCCCTCAAGAAGTACTTCGCGTTAAGATTAACTAAACCTGCCTGCTCTGGCTGAGCTACATCAGCGTAAATTATGTCAACTAAATCAACTATATGTGAATACTTCTGCGGGAATCTAGCGTCAGCTAGTATAGGTATCAAGTTCTCTCTCACTTCAGAAACTGTTATTAGCTCTCTCATGACTCTGGGTGCGAATTCAACAGCGTAAACAACACCCTTGTGTCCTACTAGATCCGACACGTGACTTGGTGTAGTTCCGCTTCCTGCACCCAGGTACAGCACCCTGGATCCTTCCTTAATTACCAGTTCCTTAATACCCTTCAGCAATGCGGCTGCCAGCTTGCTCCTGTAGGCATTCCACTCCCTGTACTCAACACCACCAATCTTAAATAGCCACTCACCATACGCCTTCTTTCCTGGAACTAGATTCTTCGTTGCTAACCTGGTACTGCCATCATCTAGTTCAACTACATATACACCCTTATAGTTAGGGTGTTCCTCAACCTTTACCGCCTCAACCATAAGACACACCCACCACTACTATTCATTTTTATTAAGGACGGTAATATTATTTCCTGGACTCACTTTCCTTTCTTGCCTCTTCTCCTCCTCGGTGGCCTGCCCCTAGGCCTTCTTTCTGGTGCTGCCCTAGGTGGTGGCCTCGGGTACAGCTTCTTGATTTCCTCTATGCGCTCTACTAACGCCTTCTTCAGCTTATCCGCTATGAACCTACCTGTGAAGTAATCGGCCTTTGCTGCAATAGCTAGCTTAGTAGCTAGCGCTCTAGCTATCTTACCCCTCTGCCATCTCGGCGCTCTGTGGATTTCTGGGAACTGGAATATTATGCCGTGCTTAGGTGGCTTACCGCCTGTTCTGAGGGCTCTAAATAATGCTTTCTCAGCACCTAGTACCTGGATAGTGCTTGCTGGCAGCTTAGCAAGATCTTCAAGACTGCCAGCTAAGCTAAGTAGCCTAGCACCAAGTAATGGCCCGACTAGTTCAGTTATGTTTGGCGCCACCTCCCTCATTACGTGGCTCACGTACTCCGTCAGCGATTGCCTTAGCCTGTACAGCTCCAGCATGATGTCAGCTAAAGTCTTTACCTGCCTTATATCGAAGTCAGATAGCTCAGCACCTATACTCTCCTTAGCTACCTTAGCTATCCTTTCTGCCTTACCTTCACTAAAGCCCAGCTTAACTAAATTCTCAACTGTAATGTTACTTCTATCGCCTAGCTCAGCAACTATTCGCGCATAAAGTAAGTGATCCTTAACTAGGTCATCGAGCTCAGGGAAGTGCACACTATACCACTCCCTTAGCCTTGAAGCAAAGAGATTCAGTGTCTTATCGATATCATCGATGGCTCTGATAGCCTGTATAGCTAGCAGATCCCTCTTCTGCGCTACCTTCCTTAACTTCATCCTTGTTACCATTGTTGATAGCTTGTGGACAAAGTCAGTCCACTCATCAACGCTACTTATGTATCCTCCCTCAACAGCTAGTTCAGGCAGCTTCTCACGTACTGCAAGTACAAGTTGATCCCCAGGAGCAATAATAAACTTCATACCCTTCGATGACGCAAGTCTTGCATGCGATTCGTCCTCGACAATAACCTCAGTCTCTGACCCGTACTTACTTTTCAGAGCCTCGATAACTTTCTCAAACTCGCTCGAGTACCCCTCTTCCTCCATCTTTAATGCCCTACTGGTCAGCTCATTAATGTCCTTGGCAGCATATTCCTTGATCAACTCATTACCCTCAGTAATCGCAAATGCCCCTACAGCCGTATCAATAACAGCTACCTTCAAATATGACACCAAAGCTAAAATTGAGTTAACCTTAAAATAGCTTTCATTATCTTACAAAAGACAACACACTAACTCAACTTTTTAAGCTCTGAACAACTTATGAGTTGGTGAATACTCAACATGCCAACACACGGATCAATGACTAAAGCAGGTAAGGTGAGGAGTCAAACACCGAAAATACCGCCTAAGCCGAAGAGGAATTTGCCGCCTAGAGTGAGGAACAGGAGAGAATACTGGATAAGGAAGAGAAAGGAATCTGGATTACCGGTGCCTACAGTCGTTCCTCCATCATCCGTACCGAAGAGCAAGCGCTAAATACTCGAGCTCACTCTTGAATATATCACTAAACTTTAGATGTTCCTTAGAGCTATTCAGGCTTAATTATTAGTATTATTAGTATGTAATTTAAGACTGTACAATATATCTTAATTGACTACCTAGTATAGTGCCTGTCACCGCTTCCTGTAGCTGATTTAGCTCCCACTATATTTTAACTTTAGGAATCAGAGTATATCTTGATGCTCTAACTCTAGAGGTAGATTCGGCATGGCAGGCTTAAGAAGTATTGAGTTTGGTGACCTAGTGCGCGTGATAAAAAAGAATATCATACTTGAAGGCATCGTAATGCCTGCCACTGAATTCACGTCAAGTGACGTGATAATTCTTAAGCTGAGCAACGGGTACAACGTCGGTGTATCGCTTAAGGACGCTAAGATAGAGGTTCTCAAGAAGTCTTATGTAAGTGTAGGTGCTGAGCCGCTGCAGGCCAGAACATGTATTGAGGGTAAAGGAAGCATGAAGCTGTCGCTTATCAGTACAGGAGGAACTATAGTGAGTAAGGTTGAGTATGAAACAGGTGCTGTAAAGCCTGCACTGACAGCACAAGATCTCATTGAGTTAGCCCCTGAGTTCTTAGATAAAATTGCTGAGCTTGAGGTAGTTGAGTTATTTAGACTACTAAGTGAAGATCTAACACCTAGTCACTGGAGCAGGATAGCTGATGAAGTAGCTAAGAAAGTAGAGACCGGGGTTGGCGGAGTCATTGTAGCTCACGGAACCGATACTATGTCTTATACCGCGGCTGCTCTGGCGTTCGCTCTGAGAAACCTACCATGCCCAGTTATGCTTGTAGGAGCACAGAGAAGTAGTGATAGACCAAGCACAGACTCAGTGCTTAATCTTCGCGCGTGCCCCATAGTAGCTTTGAGGGCGCCCTTTGGCGAGGTAGTAGTTGTTATGCATGGCCATACGTCAGATAGCTATGTACTAGTTCATAGAGGCGTAAAGGTTAGAAAAATGCATACAAGTAGGAGAGACGCGTTTCAGTCAATAAATGATACCCCATTAGCTAGAGTTGACTTTCCGGAGGGGAAGTTCACGCTAATTAATAAGAGGTATTTACCGAGAAGCAAACCCGAGTTCTTTACAGCTCAAACCAAGTTCAGTGACAAGGTATCACTTATTAAGGCATTCCCTGGCTTTGATTGCGAAATAATTGACTACTTAGTAGACAAGGGTTACGAAGGAATCGTAATAGAGGGTACCGGCTTAGGTCACATACGAGGAGAGTGCGTTGAATCCGTAAAGAGAGCGTGTGAAGAGGGAGTTATCATTGTTATGACTTCCCAGACATTATTTGGAAGAGTCAACATGAAAGTTTACACTAATGGCAGGAAGCTAATATTAGCTGGTGTAATACCTGGCTCAGACATGCTGCCTGAGGCAGCTTACGCTAAGCTCTCATGGCTCCTTGCTAACGTGCCAGATAGGAACGAAGTTAAGAGGCTGATGACCCGCAACTTAGTCAATGAAATTAATGAAGTACATGACATGAGTCTCTACCCAAGGTGGTACCATGGCTGACGAACCGGATTTTACTAAATTAGGGCTTAAGGTGGGGCTTGAGATACATCAGCAGCTAGATACGGAACATAAGTTATTCTGTAATTGCCCAACTAGACTTGCTGGCCCAGATACGCCCGTAGAGGAAATTGAGAGGTACTTGAAAGTAACGAAAAGCGAGGTAGGTGAGGTAGATCCTGCCGCACTATACGAGATAAGGCGAGGGAGAAAGATAATATATCAAGTGCCCAAAGGTCACGCATGCTTAGTAGAGCTAGATGAGGAGCCGCCGCACGAACTTAATAGGGAGGCATTAAAGATTACCATTGCGATAGCTAAGGCCCTACACTCAAGCATACTAGATGAAATCTACGTAATGAGAAAGATCGTTGTTGATGGCTCAAACACCACGGGCTTCCAGAGGACAGCGATAGTAGCAGTCGGAGGGTACATTGAAGATGAGGACGGCAGGGTAGGCATACAGACTATTTGTGTAGAAGAGGATGCTGCAAGAAAAGTTGATGAAGGCGCAGGTTACGTGAAATATAACTTAGATAGACTAGGTATACCACTAATAGAAATATCCACAGCCCCCGACATAAGGACCCCTGAGCAGGCAATGAGGGTAGCATTAAAGATCGGCCTCCTCATGAGGCTGACAGGCAAGGTTAAAAGAGGAATAGGCACCATAAGGCAGGACCTAAACATATCAATAGCTGGCGGTGAAAAGATAGAGATTAAAGGAGTTAGCAAGCTCGAGCTAATACCTAAGGTAATCAAGTATGAAGTGCAACGTCAGCTAAAGCTCATGGAAATTAAGGAGGAATTAAATAGGAGAGGCGTGAAAGCTGAAGATATAAAGAACGATATTGTAGATGTAACTGACATATTGAAGAAGTGCAAGAGCAAGCTAGTGCAGAGAGAACTGAGAAGAGGGTCTAGAGCATACGCTGTAGGGTTTAAGAAGCTTAAGGGAATACTTGGCATTGAAGTTCAGCCGAATAGAAGATTTGGAACTGAGCTCTCAGACTATGCGAAAGCATGGGGCGGCGTCTCAGGTATAATACACAGTGACGAACTGCCGAGATACGGCATCACAGAAGATGTTGTTAATGAAGTATACAGGTATTTAGGATTAAACCCAGGAGAGGATGCATTCGTAATCGTACTCTCCGATAAAGAGAGGGCAGAGCGAGCACTAGCTGCCGTAGTTGATAGAGTAAGGCACGCACTAGTAGGTATACCTAAGGAAACACGTGGAGCTAATCCTGACGGAACAACAAGATACTTAAGACCTCAGCCTGGTGCGGCGCGAATGTATCCTGAAACTGACGTGCCTCCTCTCAGGGTTGATGAGAAGTTACTTGAAGAAGCAAACAAGCTAAAACCTAAAACACCTGAAGAGCTTTTGAATGATCTATGCACTAAGCACGGTTTGAGCAAGGAGCTAGCGAAACAGCTAATTAAAGATCCGTCACTGCCTTTGTACCTAGACCTGACTAAGGAGTTAGGTAACTTAATTAAACCGCAATTGATAGCAACTACGCTTCTGATATACGTAAAGGGGCTTAAGTCTGAGGGCTTAGACGTAGACATGTTAACTATTGATGATATTAAGAAGGTATTGAAAGCAGTGGGATCAGGTAAAATTGCTAAAGAAGCAATACCTGAAGTGCTTGCTGCTTACCTTAGGGGGAAGGTAAGAAGCGTTGAAGATTCAATCAAAATGTTCACGCGAGTAAGTTCTGAAGAACTTGAAGAGCTTATCAGGAAAGTGATAGAAGAGAATAGATCAATTGTGCACGAGAAAGGCATGAAAGCCTTTGGGCTAGTAATGGGCAAGGTAATGTCTGTAGTAAGAGGAAGAGTCGATGGCAAACTAGTAGCTGATGTAGTTAAGAGAATTCTTCAAGAATACGTGATAAGCCAGAAGCAGTAGAGTACATCATACAGCGATTTTAATTTTAAGTTTTAAACTAAAATACACCAGAACACAAAGTTAATCTTAGGGAGAGTAGAGCGTAAAATGGTGCTGGACTACTACTTTGAAGTATCGACATACGTTAGGCCTGCTGACGTAGTTGAAGTACTTTCAAATCCAACTATCCTGTTACCGCTTTGGTCCATTTATGAAGGACTCCTCGAGGTTAAGAGCTTAGACGAATTTACTGCAAAATTAAACATTGCTGGCAACGTCTTTACCGTTAAATTCAGGTTACGGAAAGTTGTTGAAGAAGGTAAAACCACTATAACACTGATTGGAATGGGGCCCATCAATATTAGAGTAATTCTGAGGATTGAGCCCAGAGAAGCTGGATCTATAATAAAGTGCAGGATTAGTGTGAGGGCTGGATTCTTTAGAGAGAGATCTATTTCTAATGTTGTTAACTCCTTTGTTGAGGACTTAAAGAATAAGCTTATTTTTCAATTACCACTGTTGGTTGAAACTTTAGTAGTCAGTAAGGGTAGAGACACTCGCAGTAAAGAGGAACGTACTAAAGCTGAGGAATCAGCAGCCGTAAGCCAGCACGAAGGCTTCAATGTCCTACAGAAAGAAAAAATCGAAAAACCCAGAGATGTAGAAGAGAAAAAGCTTGAACTTAGTGCTGACCCTAGCGTGTTACGTGATGATGTATTCTTAAGTATGATTGTGCTTAAGTCCGTACTTGTTAAGTACAAGCACGTAAATATTAGGGGAAGAGAATTCTTAAAGATAATAGAAGACGATATCTTGAAAGATCTTAAGGAACCTGGAACTGCATTTTATTTAAACATCAATTGCACATTACTACGCATAAAGATATATATTAAGGACATGGTTATCGAAGGGCTTCGGATAGAATTTAATAACGGTCACATACTCAATGGGCAAGATGCACTCAGGTACTTGAGTACTGTTCGCAGCTTAGATTGCAGAGCTTACGTATTTAAGGTTTCTGAATAGTTAGCTGACAGTTCACCTACTGCATCTTGTTAAAGACCTCCTTCAATTCATTAATAAAGGCTTTTTCCTTTAACACAAGTTTCTCAAGTCTCTTGACATGAACCTTACTTAGCCCTACCTTCTTAGTTAGCAATGACGTGTTTAATTTCGTTCCTTTGACTAGTGATATAGCAAGCACTGCTATAGCTATCTTAGCTCTATCTGTCCGTGCCGAAAGCTTTGGGTATTTCTTCAGTACATCCATAGCTATGCGTATAGCAGAGTCATTCACAAGTTCAGTGCTAAACTTCTTTTTAAGGAGCTTAACACGCCTACCTGTTTTTTGATACTCCCAAAAAGCATTAACATCAATGACAACATCTTTTTTGTTCCTTATACTCTCAAGTATCCTTAGATAGTCCTTAGTTGCTTTTCTAAGCTTTGGTACGAGCCCGTTAATTCGTGAATTCCTTTGCTGAATCTCTACATAGTGTTCACTATGTATGCTAGCATTAACATATATTCTTTCAACAACTGTTCCACAGCACGTACATACTACTTCACCTCTCTGATAATCCCAGACCAGATTTTGCGACCCGCAATATGGACACCTCAAGGCACCTACCCTGCAATTTGAGGAATGTAATACTACATTACGTTCTCTGAAACAACATTCCTCAGGGGGTGAGTGACCTACGAGAAAGTTTTTCTTGCTACCTAACCCGAGGTAGTTGGTGATTAAAAACGATAGGGTTCGTAGTCAACCCAATAGCAGGGATGGGAGGTTCTGTGGGACTTAAGGGAACTGACGGCAAGCTGCTGGAGGAAGCTATGAAAAAAGGTGCTAGGCCGGTCGCGCCGACTAGGGCACGGAGATTTCTAAAGAGGCTGAGTAAGATGGGCTTTGATGAAGTGATAGTTTCAGCTGCAGGAGTCATGGGATGCAACTACCTAAAAAATCTATGTTCACTGAGGTATACGTGCTTACGTATTCCATTAACTGACAAAACAACGAGTAGAGACACAAAGGAGGTGTGTAGAATGTTTGTTAATGAGGGGATAAGGCTGATAGTCTTTGTTGGTGGTGATGGCACAGCAAGGGACGTACTGGACGCTGTGGGAAAGAGCGTACCTATATTAGGTGTACCTGCTGGAGTCAAAATGTACTCAGGGGTTTTTGCTGCTTCACCAGAAGCTGCTGCTGACATAGTAATGAATTACGTGAAAGGCAACGCTTCAATCGAAGTGGCTGAAGTTGCTGATGCCGACGAAAACGCCATTTCCAGGGGGGTTCTACGCGTAAGGATCTACGGGTATGCACAGACTCCGTTTATTGAGGGGCTCCTCGTACCAAGTAAGGAATTTGCGTCTGGCAGCGCTGAAGAGAAGCTTGAGGTAGCTGAATTTTTTGTACGTGATGTCATGGAGGATGACGCGCTCTATATACTTGGGCCTGGGTCAACAATTAAAGCTATAGCAGATGTCTTACGTATAGATAAGACTTTACTAGGAGTTGATGCAGTTTACGGTAAGAGGTTAGTTGGTAAGGACCTAGGTGAGAAAGAATTACTTGATATACTGGGTAAGTATAGAAAAAGGTATATCGTTGTTACTGTTATTGGCAAGCAGGGTTACATCTTCGGCCGAGGCAACCAGCAAATAAGCCCTAGAGTGATCAGAAGGGTTGGGGTTGAGAATATATATGTTGTGGCTACTAGATCAAAGCTCGCTAGCATAAAGAGACTTCTTGTTGATACCGGAGATCCGGAGCTGGATAGAGAGCTAAGCGGGTATATTAGAGTCATAGTTGGTTATAATGAGGAAAAAGTCATGCCCGTTGTTCCTGCATCCTCTCCTGAGTATCTTTAGAGGCCGTAACAGATACTACTTATCCGGACCTGCCTGCATCTCAAGTAATTTCTTGATTCTGCCAATAAATTTGTACGACGGTGTTACAGTTTTTGGAGCATTAGCAACTACATTATTAAGCCTAGTAATTGATGTGTTTCTTGGTGCTGCTTTCAGAGCGCTTGGGTTGCTGTATGCTAGCTCTACGATCTCGGCATACGCTTTAATTAAAGCATCAATATTTTCCTTAGTCTCAGATTCAGTTAGTTCTACCATATGCGCTTCAGGAACTATTAGGGGGAAGTATATTGTTGGCGCATGAAAGCCCCTATCGAGCAAGGCTTTGGCTATATCCTCCGCTGTAATACCGGTCTCTTTATGAAGTTTTTCAAAGCTCAACACTACTTCATGTTTACGCCACCTATTCCTGCCATAGACTAAGTCCACTCCCTTTAGCTTAGTTACTTTCTTCATGAAGTAATTGGTGTTTAATACTGAGATTTCAGCCACCTCCCTAACTAAGGGACCTAAGGATGCCAAATACGTGAATGATTTTACAGCAGGCACTATATTGCCGTAGAACCACGTTATCCTCCCTATAGATCTGGGTATATCATACCTCAGGAAGTACTTCCTGCCATCGTAATCAACTACAGGTACTGGGATGTAATCCTTCAGAACGCCCTTAGCGCATATAGCTCCAGCACCAGGTCCTCCACCACCATGAGGAGCTGCAAATGTCTTATGGAGATTAAGGTGTACTACGTCAAACCCCATATCACATGGTCTTACTAAGCCCAGTATTGCGTTAAGGTTAGCCCCATCATAGTACAGCAACCCTCCTGCATCATGAATTATATCTGCTATCTCAAGTATCTTCGACTCAAACAATCCAAGAGTACTGGGATTAGTCAACATTATGCCAGCCGTCTTCTCGCTCACTACTGCCCTTATCGCTTTCACATCAGTATCACCTTCTGGTGTTGCCGGAACTCTAACAACCTTAAATCCTGCCATAACAGCGCTTGCTGGATTGCTGCCGTGAGCACTATCAGGTATTATCATTTCAACTCTCTGCTCCTCTCCTCTGTCTAGGTGGTACTTCTTTATCATTAAGGCACCAACAAATTCTCCAGAAGCACCCGCTGGTGGCTGCAAAGTACAAATATCTGCACCTGTCAACTCAGCTAGCCACTTCTGCAGCAGGTATATTACCTCAAGTATTCCTTGGACAGTCTCTTCATCCTGGTATGGATGAAGATCAGTTACCCTCTTATCGCTAGCAAGCTCTTCACATACCTTAGGGTTGTACTTCATGGTACACGATCCGAGCGGTACAGGACCTAGGTCCACACCGTAAGCCATCTGGGAAAGCCTTGTAAAGTGCCTTACAACCTCTACCTCACTCAAGTTAGGTATTTTAAGATCATCCTGCGACCTTAAATACTCCTTCGGGATCTCCCTTAGTGCTTCCTCAGCATAATCCCTGAATTCCTCATCTACAAGTAATCCCTGCTTGCTGTGTTTACTTAGTTCAAATATTATTGGCTCGCTCCACTTAGCCTGCCTGAACAGCATCTCTCCATCACCTCAGTACTTCCTCTAACACATTAACCAGCATATCAATATCGCTCTTAGTATGTGCTTCAGTAAAGCATACTAGTGAGCAGTCACTTAATTCTGTATAGTCCCTAAAGCGTCTTAGAAGAGGCCCTATATGGACGGATTTCCTGATCAGCGCCTTATATACGTCCTCAACGTCCTTACCTTCTATTCTTATTGGGAATTCCATGAAGTACTGGCTATCCTCAAATACGGGCACCCTTATATTCCTTACGCTACTGAGCTTTCTCAGCGCGTATCTAGTTCTGCCTAATATAGCCTCACCTAACCTCCTAATGCCTTCAGCCCCTAGGAGAGATACGAATATAGCTGCTGCCAGCGCCTCAAGATTGGAGTTTGTTGTTATGTTTGATGTAGCTCTTTCCCTCCTAATATGTTGTTCCCTGGTCTGCAATATCATTGTAAATCCTAATTCTTTACCATCCTCGGTTACTGTAGCACCTATTAGCCTGCCAGGCAGCTGCCGAAGCAGATCTCTCTCGAACTTTATACCCAAAATACCAGCTGATGGACCACCATAGTTTAGACCTAAGCCAAGGGGCTGTGCGTCACCTACAACTATGTCAGCTCCTAGCTCTCCAGGTGATTTAAGCACACCTAACAGGATGGGGTTAGAGTAAACTATAGCTAGCGCGTTATATTTATGCGTTAGCTCTATTATCTCCTTTAGCTCGGTCTCTATAACACCAAAGAAGTTCGTATACTGCACTAGCGTTGCAGCTATATCATCACCTAACTTCGCTAGCAAGTCATTGACGTCCGTTCTGCCAGTAACTCTATCGTACTCTACCTCAATGACCTCTATTCCGGCTCCGAAAGACCACGTCTTGATCACCTCCCTAATTTCAGGGTGAACCGCTCTTGAAACGAGCACTTTGCGCTTATTTCGCTTAACTCTAGCCGCCATCCTCACTGCTTCAGCTGCCGCTGTACTACCATTATAGAGAGATGCATTAACCACATCAACGCCATAGAGCTCTGCCATTAAGCTCTGATACTCAAATATCGCCTGTAGGAGACCTTGCGCTATCTCAGCCTGGTAGGGAGTGTATGATGTATAGAATTCCGAGCGTGAAATTATAGCTTTAACGGCTGCTGGGACGTGATGATAGCACACTCCACCTCCTATGAATGGCGGCGGGTTTAGGAAAACATTGTTCTTCGAGATGACAGATTCAAAAACCCTCCTGACCTCGTACTCGGTTAGCGGCCTCCCCAAACCTATCTTAGGTGGCTCCTTAAGTATTAGCTCTTTAGGCACATCATTAAATAGTTCTAGAACGTCATTAATACCCAGCTCTTTCAGCATTTCACTCTTAACTTCTGGTACGGAGTTTGGTATCCATGGATGCGGCATTACTACCAACCGCCAACTACCTTTTACGATCTAGGTAAAATAAGCTGACTCTCCAATAGCAACAATGCGATTAAAATCACATGGCCTATACCTCATCTGAGAATATCGCTTCAAGCCAGCATACTAGGAAATATATACTGATACTCACGTTGTTATTTGGTGATTTAGTGCCGCAAACTGTTCCACTACTTGAACTTCAAAAAAAGCATGGCGGTAATCCAGGCGAGTTTGCTGGCTGGATAACATCGATGGATTACGGCAACCCCATCGAAGAGCATATTAAGACGAGAACTGAAGTAGCAGTATTCGATGTCTCCCATATGGGTAGGTACATAATTAAAGGTCCGAGGGTTATCGAATTTTTACAGAAGCTAGTAAGTAAAGATATATATAAGGTAAGTAGGCACTTTATGAGTGGCCCCGTTCTTCTACTTAATGAGGAAGGAGGCATATTAGACGATGTAATGCTATACTACGTTGATGACGACGTCTGGTATGCTGTAGTTAATGCACCCAACATAAGGAAGGATCTTGAGTGGCTTAATATGTGGAAGCAGCGCCTAGGTTACCATGACATTGAAATAGAAGACGTTACACTGAATTCAGTACTTATAGCAATCCAAGGTCCCCGAGCTCCTGAGATATTGGAAGAGTTAGGTGTGGGGAATGCTAAGGATCTTAAGATACTGCAGTTCATATACAAGCCTGAAGTTTTAGGAAAGACGGCTGTCTTAATAAGTAAATCTGGGTGGACTGGAGAGGAGGTGCGCTCATACGGTTTCGAGATATGGACTGACATAGAGCACGGAAAGACGATATTTGAGAAAGCAATAAAACTAGGTGCTAAGCCTGCAGGCCTTATTGCTAGGGACACCCTCCGCTTAGAGATGGGGTACCTACTAGCTGGCGTTGACATGAATGAAAACACCAACCCGATAGAGGCTCGCTACTGGCTTGCTCTCTCACTAAATAAGGAGGAATGCATAGGCTGTAAGAAAGTGAGAGAGATATATGAAAAAGGCGTCAGCAGAGTGCGTGTTGGCTTAAGATTAAAGAAGGGTCTCCGGGTTATACCGAGGCATGGATGTAAGATAAAGGCATGTAATGAAGTAGTCGGTGAGGTGACAAGCGGGGCATTCTCGCCTACATTAAATAGGTCTATAGCCATGGGGTATGTAGATGTATCGCACATGTACTTAGGCGGCAAGCTAACTGTTGAGGTAAGAGGGCGAGAATATGAAGCTAAATTAGTTGACTTTCCATTTATATAATTGCTAGGGTGTTGAGAATGAGTCAAGATATTAAAGTTAAAACAAAGATAGGTGAATACCTAATTAAGGCTGGACTCCTGTACACGGAAACAGATGAGTGGATTAAGGCAGAAGGTAACTTAATAACTATAGGTATAACAGACTACGCTCAGAAGAAGCTCAGGTACATAGTTAATGTTGAATTAACCGAGCCTGGAACCGAGGTAAAAGCAGGAGAATCTATAGCTGTTCTCGAATCTGTTAAGACTATAGCGGATGTGTACAGCCCTGTTGATGGAAAGCTGGTTGAAGTGAATGAGAGCCTTCGCGACAATCCTGACCTAATAAATAAGGACCCGTACGGAGATGGATGGATAGCAAAAATTGAAATGACAGGTTCACTGCCTAAAGATAAGTTGATGAGTCCAGAAAAATATGCTGAGCACATAAAGAGCAAGGAGGAGTAGGAGACACTAAGTACGGTCTGTTCCAAAAAAGTTTTTATTCGTCATTCACCCATCACAACGACAGCATAGTATATATGTAATTATTACGTAAAGATAAATCAGGGGTAGTGTTTATTATGTTTTTGCGTAAGCCACCCAAAATCAAGGTACTAGAGGGGGCTGCTGCTGTAGCTGATAAGAGAATAACTGTTATGAATAATAACAGAGCAGAGGTCAAGTCGTCGGATGGCACGCGCTCTTATATAGTCTACGTCGACTTGAGATCTAGAGAGGCGTGTAGTACCGATAATGGAACAGTTCACAGACACTATATAGGATATCCAATAATATCATTTCTAATGCTGAAAGGGGTCCTGCCTTACAGCGATCGCATCGCAAAGGCTATTTCCGGCATTAACTGGCGAGAACTCAATGAAAAATACAAGAACTATAGCTTAGTTGAGGAGGAAGTAAAGAAAATAGCTATGTCAAGAGGTGTTTTTCCTAATGAAATCGACGAATTTAAAGAGAAGATTTATAGACTGCTTAAATCATTGAGACTTCGTTACGTGCCTGAGAAGTGCACAGCTTAAATACCTTTGCCATGCAATATAGTTAATCTTAGGAGGTGGAAGTGCATGAAGACCATAAGAATTAAAGGCGGATATAGAGTAATCATGGATCTATATACGCCATACAGAATCAAGATATATGAGTATAACTCAAAGATAAAAGAGAGCGGCTATTATCTAAAGCCTATTCACGTAGTGCATAAGGAGGTAGGTGATCGGAAAGTAAAGTACATCTACTTCGGCAGATACTGGTACAGGGTAGTAAGAAATCGAGGTAGGAAGTTAAGGTGGGTTTACGTAGGTAAAGAAAAGCCTGACCCACACCTACCCGATCCTCCACTAACACCATTTGAAGGAATAGGTGTTGCTGTTGATAATGGGGATATTCTAGTTAGTGAGAACGTGTTTAGAGCACTTAACGAAATAGCTAAAATGATAGCTAAGAAGAATCTACACGAGTTGCTTGCAGAGCAGAGTAAGTGACAGAGAAAATTAGTAATTCTAAGGTCACATTTCGCTCGAAAAATTCTGAGATTTGATATTCTTAACTACTTATTAGATCACTTACACATGAGTTGAACACGGAGAAGCTTTGAGGTATAGTAGTGAGAAGGTAACTGTGTACATTAAGTATCCATACCTAGCCAATTTGACAGACTATGCTAGAGATTTCTTCGGAGTTGGTGTAGGAATTGATTCACTAGCTGAAATTCCAAGTTACATTAGTAAAACCATGTATAGAATAGATGCTTACCTACGCAATAAGAGGTATACACCTTCTTCAAAAGAAGACGATGAAGTATTTTCCTTCTACTTAGCGCTAACTTTAACTGCACTCGCAGATCCATGGGCTTTAAGCAAGTTTGTTGACTATGAAGCTAAGCGTTCTAGGAAGTTCCTCTTATCTGAGCAAGATAAGTTGCTGGAGATACTTGCTAGGAAATTAAGTCTGCGGCTAGAGTACCTAGGCTCTGACGTAAATAAATGCGGATATGCGGTACTCATAGGTGAGGATATCAAGACAGGTAAAACAATTGTTGAGTGCTATCAATTTAGAGTCCCTATAACACAGTACCTCATAGTGGCTGAGAAGCTTCTCACAGAACCTAAGTGGAAGCTAGTTAATAGATTAGTTAAGCAGGGATACGTGTATCTTAATAAGCGAGATGCTACTAGGCTCCTAGAGGAAGCAATCAAGAAGTACATACTTGATGATGTAGTTAAGTCAATAACTATAAGTGCTGAGGTCAGGTCAAAACTGCAGCCGTTAGTAAGTAAAGTACTGGAAATAGTTAGAGATGTACGAGGGTATATACAGCGTGAAGAGAAAAAAGAAGAGCTGCCTAGTGGAATTATTGATAGTTCTCTCTTTCCTCCATGTATTAAACTTATTTACGATGCTATTCTCAGGGGTGAGCATCTATCCCATCATCAGCGGTTCGCACTAGCTACATTCCTACTTAATTTAGGAGCTGATGTAGATAGAGTTCTTGAGATATTTAAGCACAGCCCAGACTTTAATGAACGTGTAGCTAGGTACCAGGTAGAGCATCTTGCAGGCATAAGAGGGAGCAGGAAAAAGTACTACGTGTATAGTTGCGAGAAAATGCGTACTCTAGGCCTCTGCATTAGTGACTGCGGAACTAAGTCACCATTACAGTACTATAGGAAAATGCTCAGAGAGTCTCTAAGTAAAAAGAGATCCTTTCGTAACCAGGAGTCTCGGAACCCTCAAGAACATTAAAACGAAGTATATTGCCTCCTATTATCTCGTACTCGAAACCCACATCGACGTCGACAATCCTTGAGCCTTGAGGAAATACCCACGTTACACAATAGTCGTATTCAGCTATATCAGGTTCGTACCTGTCCTCGTAAGTGTTAACACCCTCCTTGAACTCACCTTTAAACACTATCAAGAACTCTATGTAAGGTTTTTCCTCTGATCCGCTAAAGCCTATCCAAGTAGCGACAACTTTAGGATACACTCTGGTGCCGTTAATCAGTACTTCCTCGGTATCTAAGAATTTCTGCATGTTACTTGTTACTACATTCAATTCTTTCTCTAGCTTCTTAGGGTCCTTAATTATTTGCGAGTACTTCTTAGCTGGATCTATGTAGTTAAATATTATGTGTTGGACTACAGTTCCATCGCGATGAACGTTGAAGAAGCCGTGCGCATATATGGGAATCATACAGGAATTACCTTACGGTCCTCTTTGATAACGCGTAGTACTACGGCTGTTGACGTCTGCTGAACTCCATCTATACTTCCTATTCTGTCTAAGAGATCGGACAGCTCTATGTGATCCTTAGCTAGCACCTCCAGCGCGAATGTCCACTCCCCTGTTATATCGTAGATAACCTTAACTTGAGGAAGCTTAGAGAGCTCCTCAATAACTTTGTTGTACTTCTTTACATCAACCGTTAAGAAAATTAGCGATCTTAGTTTGTACCCTAGAATCTCTGAATTTACTTCAGCAATTATTCTCTTTATTATTCCTTTCTCCTTAAGTCTCTTAACTCTCATGTATACTGTCGAAGGACTTATTCCCAGCATCCTACCTAGCTCTGCATATGTTAAGTCAGCGTTCTCCTGCAGTATTTTTAATAATTCCTTATCGACTCTATCGAGTTCTAAGCTCAATTAAACCCCCAATTAAAGATATGGGAAATTACAAT
>CAYQIX010000020.1:0-23160 GCA_964417765.1 uncultured Desulfurococcaceae archaeon | reverse complement strand
CCGCGGGCTACCTGGCTACCCCACCCCGCTGCTCTGGCCCCCCGTAGATACTTATCTAGGTATTACTTTTTTTAAGCTTTTGCTTGCTTGGACATCACTTTTTTCCTCACGGTCCTGCGCACTTCTAGAGTGTTTATGTTTGCCTTAAGACTCTCAGGTCCGCAACCATACTTCTTCGCTATTTCTATCTCTAGGTGTAGCTCAGTAGGTATGCCAAGTTCCTCAGATATCTTCAATGCTTCAGCTAAGCTCCTTGTGTTCCTAAGCTCCTGAGCCAACTTATTTAATTTAATGACTGCATCAGTTCTTAACATAAATATCAGCAATGATAGTGGAGTTACATGAATTCTCCTGGTCCCCCTCCGTATACTTCTCACACCTAGGCGTCCAAGGAGCGCTTCATACGGTACTCTACCAGCTTCAGTTCGTGCCTTAGGGATTATTTCCTCATAGAGTTTAGCGTGCTCTTTCCAAAGCCCTAAAGCACCGACATAACCACCTCTAGTCGCAACCTCACTTATCCTCTCAATAACATAGTCTTGTGGCAATTCTCCGTCAGCTCCGGGAGCGAGGACAGCGACTAGCGAGTCAAACCTGCTAGCAGCTGCTAAAGTTAGTGAATCAGCTAGTGGGGACCAGAGAGCTTCTTCGTAGCCGCTAGCCAGTATATCCCCTCCAACATCGAGGGCTACAACATATCTAAAGCCTGATGACGTCAGCTCACGTAAGCATTCTACAATGCCGTGGACGCCATATTCCAATGTGATAGCGGGAACCTGCCCTCTGCGCACTTCAGCAACTACTGCAGCATGAGGTCTAAATACATACTTTCCACCGCACCTCTCAACGTAGGTGCTCGGTCCAGCATACACGCACTTTCTTACCTCAGCATTTCTAACTAAGGACCGAGGTATAGGTCCAGGATACGGATCTAGAGACCACCTCTCCCACAGAATAGCTACAGGTAAGCACTTCTTAATGCCGAGTAGGTCGTTCAAGATCTCACAAACAATGTGTGCTGAAATGACATCGCCTGACCCCCCAGCACCAATGACTACTACACCACCATTTCTCAACTTATTAATGAGTTCGGCCATAAAGAGCTACCGGATTTAATGTAGGGCAAAATTATAAGTTTATATTACTTGATCGAAAACCCTAAAAGGGTAGGGATATTGGCATTTGGACCTCCTTCAATGGGATATGACAGAGCAATAACGGTATTCTCGCCTGACGGCAAGCTGTACCAGGTAGAATACGCTGCCGAGAACATAAAGAAGGGATGGACCACAATAGCTATTAAGAGCCCTAAGGGCGGTGTGATTGTAGCTGAGAGGAGGAAGATAGCGCCTTTGATAGACATTAATTCAATAGAGAAAATATACCTGATAGACACACACATAGGATCGTCCTTTGCTGGCTTAGCTGCTGACGGCAGAGTACTCATAGACTACGCGAGAAGGATTGCAATGAATTACAGATTTATTTATGACGAGCCTGTCGACGTAGAGTACATAGTACGCAATATATGTGACGTAAAGCAGCTATACACACAGCACGCAGGCGTGAGACCCTTCGGCGTGTCACTAATATTCCTCGGTGTAGACAGTAAGGGAGTACAGCTATTTAAGACTGAGATAAACGGGTACTACTTCGCGTACCTAGCCATAGCAATGGGTTCTGGCGAGCAGCCAGCTATGGAGTTCCTAGAGAAAAACTATAAAGAGGATATGGGTGTCGAGGAACTCATAGAATTAGCTCTGAAAGCACTCAGAACATCAGCTGAGGCACCACTTACAGTAGAGAACGTCGAGCTAGGTTACATAACGGCTGAGGAGAAGGTCTTCAAGAAGCTGAGCCGCGATAAGTTAGCTGAGCTCCTAGCTAAGACAGGTGTGAATAAATGAGTGGAAGAGGGTATGTAATAGCGCGCTATGAAGTAAGAGGACGCAAGTTTGAGATACTGGTCAACCCAGACAAGGCTCTCCAGTATCGTGAAGGTGCTCGAGTAAATATAGACGATGTCCTAGTTGGGGACTACGTATATAAAGATGTTCGTAGAGGAGATAGAGCATCACCTGAGGAACTGAAGAAAATCTTCGGAACTGACGACATTAGGAAGGTGGCAGATATAATAATAAAGAGAGGAGAGCTTCAACTAACTACTGAGCAGCGCAGGAAGCTCCTGGAAGCTAAAAGAAAGCAGATAATTAACTACATAGCTAGGTCAGCCATAGATCCGCAGACGAAGACACCGATACCCCCGCAGAGGATTGAGAAGGCTATGGAGGAGGCGCGAGTCAGCATAGATCTCTACAAGAGTGTTGAAGAGCAGGCAACACACATCATCAGGGCAATAGCTAGGGTGCTTCCAATCAAGATTGCGAGAGCATACATAACAGTAAGGGTGCCACCTGAGGTAGCTGCTAGAGCGTACCAGGAACTGAGGAGGCTGGGTGAGGTAAAGAATGAGAAATGGCTAAATGACGGAAGTTACCTCATAGAGATCGAGCTACCAGCTGGGATGCAGTCGGAAGTAATTGATAGGATTAATAGGGTAACGAGAGGTGCAGCTGAGGTCAATGTGAAGGTGGTGTGAGATGAGTCAGAAGAAAGCATACGTTGAAAATAGAGAGTTAGTTGTGCCTGGGCAGCTACTAGCTGAAGGCGAATTTAAGGTAGGGACACCTAACTACGTATATAGAGTAGGGAGTAGGTACTACTCAGCAGTTGTTGGGCTTGCCGAAGTTAGTGAGGAGTCATTGAGTATAATTCCCCTGGAAGGATTTTACTACCCCTCACCGGGAGACATAGTTATAGGTGTCATAAGAAACGTAGGTATAACGAGCTGGGAAGTTGACATAAGAGCACCGTTTCCTGCAACACTTTATGCGGCAGACTTCCTAGGTAGACCGATAAATCCAGCTAAGGAAGACTTAAGTGACTACCTCAACATAGGTGACGTGATTTTAGCTAAAGTAGAAGTCTTCGATAGAACTAGAGACCCAATATTAACAACTAAAGGTAAGGGTTTGGGGAAAGTAACTAAGGGCTCAGTAGTTGAGATAAGCCCAGTTAAGGTGCCTAGAGTTATAGGTAAGAAAGGTTCGATGCATCAGACTCTCGAGAGCGAGACAGGCTGCAAAATAACGGTAGCTAAGAACGGCAGAATACTCATTGAATGTCCTAATAAGCAGCTGGAGGAAATAGTCATCCTAGCAATAAGGAAGATCGAGAGAGAAGCACACATACCTGGTCTCACGGACAGAATAAAGGAATTTATTCTTAAGGAGAAGGTTAGGAGGGGATTATTGGGTGGTGAGCAAGGAGGAGAAACCGGAACTAATTAGAGAGGATGGCTTGAGGCATGATGGCAGGAGGCCTGACGAGTTAAGGCCTATAAAGATGCAGGTAGGTGTGCTGAAGAACGCTAATGGCTCAGCCCTAGTTGAGTATGGTAGAACTAGGGTTCTGGCAGCGGTGTATGGTCCTAGAGAGCCTCAGCCGAAGCACATATCGCTACCTTACAGGGCAATACTAAGGTGCAGGTATCACATGGCGCCCTTCTCAACTCATGAGAGGAAGTCGCCGGCACCTACGAGGAGGGAGATAGAGCTGTCTAAGGTGATTAGGGAGGCTCTTGAGCCGATAGTAATGTCTGAGATGTTTCCGAGAGCGTCAATAGATATATTCATTGAGGTGCTCAATGCGGACGGAGGTACAAGAACAACATCCATTACGGCAGCATCACTTGCACTAGCAGATGCTGGAATACCCATGAGGGACCTAGTTGCTGGCGTAGCTGTCGGGAAAGTAGATGGTGTTATAGTCCTTGATATCGATGAAGTCGAGGACATGTATGGTGAGGCTGACATGCCGGTTGCCGCAGCACCCTCACTAGGTAAGATAACGCTGCTGCAGCTCAACGGCGTCTTAACGCCGAGCGAGTTTAAGGAGGCGCTCGATTTAGCTCTTAAGGGTATTCAGGAGATATACAAGATGCAGAGGGAGGTACTTAAGACAAAGTACCTAGAAGTGAAGGTGGAGGAGTGAGCCATGTCGATAACGCCTTCATCAGACTACATAATACCTAAGCTAAAGGCAGACACAATAATATCGCTAATTAAGAAGGGAGTAAGGGCATCGGGTAGAGGGTTAGAGGACTTCAGGGAATTAGAGATAGTGACGAACTACATACCTAACGCAGACGGATCAGCATTCGTAAAACTAGGGAATACGCAAGTAGTTGTTGGGGTTAAGCTGGAACTAGGTATGCCATACCCTGACATGCCTAATGAGGGAGCTATAGTTGTCTCAGCAGAGTTCGTTCCTACAGCATCACCTCTATTCGAGCCTGGACCTCCAGACGAGAATGCTATAGAGTTAGCTAGAGTTATTGACAGGTCATTAAGGGAAATAAAGGCGATAGACTTAAGCAAGCTAGTACTAATTCCGGGTAAGCGCGTATGGGTGGTATGGATAGACATTTACGTGCTTGATCACGACGGCAACCTAATTGATGCGTCCTCGATAGCAACACTAGCTGCACTCCTGACGGCTAAGGTGCCTAAAGTTGAGGTTGAGGGCGAGGAGGTAAAGATAATTAAGGGAGAGTACGTGGGTCCACTACCCATGAATAGAAAGGTAGTTACAGTAACGATAGGTAAGATAGATACTATAATGCTGGTCGACCCTGACATGGAGGAAGAGTCAGTACTTGATACAAAGCTCGTAATCGCTGTTTCAGACGACGGGAAGATTGCAGGACTTCAGAAGTCAGGAATGGGGGCTCTGAGCAAGGATGAAGTGCTGAAAATGACTGAGTTAGCGATGAGGAAGGGCAGAGAACTGATTGAGAAGATAGAGAGATCCATCAGAGTGGAGGCAGCAACTGAGAAGGAAGGAGCTAAGGAGGTTGCTGAGGAAGAGAAGACTGTGGAGTCGATCGAAGAGGCAGGTAAGGAGGAGATGACAGAGAAAGGTGAGGCTAGCAAGGAGCAGGAGGCAGAAGAAGCGGGGGTGAGCGGCGAACTAAAGAATAATGAAGAGAAGAGCAAGTCGTAAAGTAAAGCTTAAAAATTATGTTCATACCTGCTAAATAAGGTTGGGAGGTATGGGAAGGAGAACAAGGGTTGTTGGCATAGCTGGCCGCTTTGGACCGAGGTACGGGTCTACACTTAGAAAGAAGTGGAGAGAGGTTATGGAGAGAAGGTACGCTGTATATAAGTGTGTGTTTTGCGGGAGTAAGGTCAAGATGAAGAGAATATCTGTAGGTTTGTGGCTCTGCCCTAGGTGTGGACGGGTGTTTGCAGGAGGAGCTTACCAGCCGTACACTGAGGTCGGTAAGGTAGTGCCGAAATCTTGAAGCGTAAATAAAAATGAATAAGAAATTAATAATAACTACTTCAAGGGAACCCTCAAGAAGGACAAGGTCTTTTGTAAAGGATCTCGTGCTTGCTGTACCGCACTCAATAAAATTGAATAGAGGCAAGTCAACTCTCTACGACCTTAGAGACATCATGGTTAATGAGGGAGCGTACGGTTTAGTGATGATATATGAAAAGAAGGCTAATCCATCAGCGCTTGTCTACTATGAAGCAGCTGGTGTTGAGCTGAAGAAAGTTTACTTGCTTAAGATAACCTCAGTCAGGCTAGGCAGAGAAATTAGGGACTATCAGAAGCCGCTAGGCATTAGAACACTAGTCATTAATGTGGCTAATATTGAGGAGGGTCTTCCGTCTCAAGCTGCTGAGGCGCTGGTAAGGATACTTAAGCCTACAATCTATCACAATGAACCACCTCATAGATCTATCGAAATCGTAATCACTGGAGGTGAGTCTGAAGTGGGCGTAACATTTATTTGTACTTCATCCGATAGGCCCTGCGGACCCTCATTTAAAATTGTAGGTGTTAAGCGGTATGAATGACTCAATTGCTTCATTTAGGGCTGTAGTAGAGTTAGGTGAGGCTGAAATCGCCTCAGCTATAATTAAGGCGTTAGCACCAGAGGCTGAAATTAAGTTGAGAGGGGTTAAATCAGAGCTTCGAATTATTAATGATACAGCTATTGAGATTGTTGTAGAGGCCCCTGACTACTCGGCTTTTAGGGCTGCAGTAAATGCGATCTTAAGGCTCATGTCATCCACACTTGAGCTAATTAAAGAGCTTAATGAACACATTCTTTAGCTGCAGTAAGAGATGCCAACAAAAGTATTTTTAACATTCTCAGGGAATAACCTCGTGGTGTAATCAATGGCGCAGAGACTACCGCCGGAACTAGAGCAACTAGCTATTAAGTACCAGCAGTTAGAGGCTCAGCTTGCTTCCGTAGTTACCCAGAAGACGGCTATTTTATCTCAGATTAAGGAGATAGAGAGGGCTCTGTCAGTGCTTCAGTCAGTTGGCGATGATGCAGCTGTGTACAGAAACACAGGTTTTGTGATGGTTAAGGTAAGCAAGGAAGAGGCCGTAAAGGATCTTGAGAACCGTAAGGAGGAACTACAAATCAGGCTAACAAGCCTTGAGAAAATGGAGTCTATGTTAAAGAAGCAGCTAGATGAAGTCAAGGAGAAAATAAGTAAATTTAGAGTAGGAGTTAATGTTGGAGAAAAAGAGGGTTAAGAAGAAACTACCGATTGAGGAGTTAGGGCTTAACCTAGATAGTATTAGTGAGAGCGATTTAGAGAAGCTGGCTATCGAGGCATCAGAGAGATTAACTGGCGCGCTAGATAAGCTAGTTGGCAGGCAGAGTCACTATGTGTCAACAGTTAGGCTTGAGTTTGATGAGGAAAGTAGAGCAGTTAATGCTATTGTTGAGGTTGAGATATTAACGCCAGTACAACCTTCACCCGAGCTAATCAATGACATAGATGTTATAATTGACAGGTGTTTTGAGGTGATTAGAAATGAGCTCATCAGAAGATTCAAGAGCAACTAGCAGACTTACTGAGGAGGTCGCTTCCTGGCTCAGCCGGCTACAGGGTAGTACATGTATTTTTATTCACAGGAATGCTGATCCTGACGCGGTCGCTTCAGCTTACGCTATTAGCTACCTAATTAAGCACCTAACATCAGGTAGGGTACTAACTTTGCTAATAGTTCCGGAGGGCTTAGAAGCATTATCAAAAAAGATGATTGAAGCTCTTAACCTTAAAAAATACGTAGATAGCGAGCACAGCAGTGACTTTATGGAATGTGCGCATCAGGTTGTCATTGATACTGCTTCAGCGAGTCAGTTAGGCATGTACTCTAGTATTTTACGTGACTACTTACTGATCGACCATCACGAAGTAAATACGCTAGTTGAGTCAGCTCAAATTGCCCTATATAACCCAAAAAAGCGGTCGAGCTCCGAGATAGTTTTTGAATTGATGGATCACCTGTTAAGTAAGTCAGGATGTCGTGTGCCAAGTGAGATACTTACTGCTTTAATTTGTGGGATCCTCTATGATACGAAGTATCTTAGGTTAGCTAACGACATGACATTTGAAGTTATGGCTAAATTAATAAGGCTGGGAGGAGACTACGAAACCGCTCTAAGTATACTAAGCAGTAAGAAGGAGCTCGATTACTCTGAGCGTATTGCCAGGATTAAGGGTGCTATGAGGGCAGGTCTCTATAAGGTCGGTGACCTGATAATGGTAATTACATGTATTGGAGCATATGAGTCATCAGTTCTTAAGCTCCTTTTAGATGCTGGAGCTGACATAGCTATAGCGATAGCGTCTAGGAAAAAGCAGGGCACCAGAATAATAATACGTACCACTAATGAGGTAGTGGAGCGGCTAGGGTTTCCTCTTGCTGCTGAGCTAGCCCGCGAGTTAGGCAAGTCCATGAAGGGTTCAGGAGGAGGTCACGCGTCAGCAGCAGGAGTTTATGTAGAGGAATTTAAGCCAGAATTATTCATTAAGGTTCTCACAAGATTCTTTGAGTCAAGAGACCTAGCCTTTAAGACAATTGACGAAGGAAGATGGTTATGTGAATGTGGTGATTAGTGTTGGTTAAAATCTATGCTGATGAAAGAGAGAAGGCGTCTAGGGTACCTAAGTACCTGAGTGCTATGGGAGTAACAGTAATATACAAGCAGCTGCCAGTAGGTGACTACATACCGGCTGAGGGGATAGTTATTGAGAGAAAGAGAGTTGACGATTTGGCGAAGTCCGTATTCGACGGTAGGTTTTTTGATCAACTAAGGAGGTTAAAGGAAACGTCAGATAAAGTAGTGCTCATTATTGAGGGGAATCTCAACTACTTGAGGGCTAGGTATGCAAGCCGGTATAAGGCTATTGAGGCAGCGATAATAACGGCTTCGATAATTAATTCGCTGCCCATAATATACACTCAGGACACGAAGCATACAGCTGAAGTAATAAAGTACATAGCTGAAAAGTTTCAGGAGAGCAGGCAGAAGGTTCCAACACCATCAATGTATAAGAAGGCAGCTAAACCGAAGACCTCCGACTTAAGGAAGTGGCAACTGTTTATATTGTCATCATTTCCCGGCATAGGACCTGTATTAGCTGAGAGACTCTTACTTAAGTTTGGCTCGCTCAAGAACGTCCTTAACTCATCTCCATCAGAGCTCTCCAGGGTTGAAGGAATGACTGAAGAGAAGGCTTGGCTAATAATTAAGATAGTTAATGAAAACTTCACATCAGGTACTTCTCCCAGCACAAACTTAACAAAATTTATGGAACGCAGAAACAGTGATTTAAAGAAACAAGCCGATCTCAATACGTAAGAGTGTTTTCCAGGGGGCTAAAATGCGGGTTACCGCCACGTAAGTTTATAATCTCTAATCACTTAATTCCCCTAGGTTGAGGTACTATGCCAAGATTCAAAACAGTAGAGCAAATACAGAAGATAATGTCTAACTTAGAGCAGGTTAGGAACATAGGGATTATTGCGCATGTAGACCACGGCAAGACCACAACCACCGACTCGCTACTGGCAGCAGCGGGTATCATATCAATTAAGGTTGCTGGCGAGGCGCTGGCTCTTGATTACCTAGATGTAGAGCAGAAGAGAGGAATAACTGTTAAGTCAGCTAACATAAGCCTCTACCACGAATATGAGGGCAAGCCGTACGTAATTAACCTAATAGATACGCCAGGTCACGTAGACTTCAGTGGCAAAGTGACTAGATCTCTTAGAGTTCTAGACGGTGCAATTGTAGTTGTTGACGCTGTTGAGGGAGTCATGACGCAGACAGAAACAGTGCTAAGGCAGGCATTAGAGGAGAGAGTCCGCCCACTGCTCTTCATTAATAAAGTAGATAGGCTAATTAAGGAGCTAAAGCTAACGCCTGAAGAAATTCAGAGAAGATTTGTTGAAATAATAAGAGACATTAACACACTAATTAACGAGTATGCTGAGCCTCAGTTTAAGGAAAAGTGGCGTTTAGATCCAGCGAAGGGAATGGTGATATTCGGCTCAGCTAGAGATAAGATAGGTATTTCAGTCCCGATGGTTAAGAAGAAGGGCATAAAAATAATGGACATGATAAATGCTTATGCAAAAGGCAAGGAGGCGGTTGAAGAACTTCAGAAAGTAATTCCACTGCATGAGGCGCTGCTTGATGCAGTAATCAAGTTCGTTCCCAACCCACGTGAGGCACAGAAATATAGGATCCCTAAGATATGGAAAGGCGACTTAGACAGCGAACTAGGTAAGGCTATGCTGAACGCTGACCCTAATGGACCTCTCGTGTTCTTCATTAATGACATGAGAGTTGACCCGCACGCAGGACTAGTAGCTACTGGCAGAGTTTTCTCTGGCACTCTGCGCACGGGCGCGGAAGTCTGGCTGATGATGGCGAGGACAAAGCAGAGGATACTTCAGACAGGACTCTACATGGGTCCCTACAGGGAGGCAGTAGAATTTGTGACGGCAGGTAACATCGCGGCTGTCCTAGGTTTAGATAAGGGGCGTGCTGGCGAGACTGCTATTGCTATAGAGTTCAAGGATGTAGCAGCACCGTTCGAGAAGCTACATTATGTTTCTGAGCCAGTGGTGACTATGGCCGTCGAGCCGAAGAAGCCTACGGAGCTAACAAAGCTCATAGAAGCACTAAGGAAGATGGCTATAGAAGACCCTAACCTGATAGTTAAGATCAATGAAGAAACTGGCGAGTATCTAATATCAGGTATGGGGCCACTACACCTAGAGATAGTGCTCACGCTACTGAAGCAGAACTACGGACTTGAGGTAGAGACCTCACCTCCGATAGTAGTTTACAGAGAGACAATTCGTGATACGTCAAAGACACTAGAAGGTAAGTCACCTAACAAGCACAACAAGCTGTACATAAGCGTTGAGCCACTGAACGAAGAAACAATCAAGCTAATTCAGCAGGGTGTTATTTCTGAGGACATGGATGCTAGAGAGAGGGCTAAGATCCTAAGAGACCAGGCAGGCTGGGAGTACGACGAAGCAAGGAGGATCTGGGCCATAGACGAAAACTACAACATACTAATAGACAAGACCGTCGGCGTCCAGCACCTTAGGGAGGTTAAGGATACGATAATTCAAGGCTTCAGGCTAGCTATGAGGGAAGGCCCGCTGGCCATGGAGCCCGTCAGGGGCGTTAAGGTAATACTTCATGATGCAGTAATTCACGAAGATCCAGCACATAGAGGGCCAGCCCAGATATACCCAGCAGTTAGGAACCCAATCTATGCTGGAATGCTGATGTCTCGCCCAACACTGCTTGAGCCTCTCCAAAAGCTAGATATAAGGACACCAATGGACTTTATGAGCTCAGTAATAGGTGTAATAACTAAGAGGAGAGGAAGAGTACTGAATGTCATTCAGCACAGCAGTAACATCGTGAGGATACTTGCTGAAATACCCGTAGCTGAGTCAATGGACCTTGCTGAGGCGCTGAGAAGTGCTACAGCTGGTAGAGCATTCTGGGGCACAGAGTTCAGTAGGTGGGCACCAGTACCCGATTCACTACTGCCTGAGTTGGTGAGGAAGATTAGAGAAAGGAAAGGATTAAAGCCTGAGCCGCCAAAGCCTGAGGACTTCATATCGCCATATTAAAGCTACAGCATCATTTTAGAAATACTTATAGCTCTTTTAGGAGATCCTTCACAGTATACCTTATTGCTTCAGCCGAAGAATACTTGGGTCTCCAGCCAAGAGACTTTAACTTGCTGTTGTCTAGCAGCATGAACTTAACATCGCCCTTCCACCCTCTGCCATCCTCAGTAGCTTTTATATAAGTAAACTTAACATTACTTAAACCCATCTCCTCTACAACGATTTTTGCTATATCGTTTACCGTTATCCAGTCATCATTTCCCACATTAAATATCGCATAGCTCGCATTAGACTTCAACAGGTAGCCTAGCGAGTAATCAATACCGGTGAGTAGATCATGTATATGAAGATAGGACTTCTTCTGTGTACCATCGCCTAATATTTCAAGTACTTTAGGGTTAGCTCTCAGCTTCTTAATGAAGTCGACGATAACGCCATGTGTTTGCCTTGGTCCAACTATGTTGGCGAACCTCAGGATCAGTGATTTAATGCCATATAGCTTACTGTACGTAATTATTAGGTATTCACAGGCGAGCTTAGCAGCACCATATACTGAGATTGGTTCGAGTGGCTGATAATCCTCAGGAGTTGGGAGCCTCTCTGCATCACCGTAGACTGTAGAGGAACTTGCAAATACAAGTAGTCCTACATCATTTATCCTGCACAGTTCAAGAACGTTGAAGGTCGCAAGGATATTCTCATCAAAGTGCGTCCTTGGGTTAGTTACTGACACCCTAACCTCAGGGTTTGCAGCGAAGTGGAAGACGGCGTCAGCACCAATAAAATACTTACCCCACGAGCCGGCAGGATCTTTAAGGTCGGCTCTAACGAACGTTACTTCACCGAAATTTACTAAGTGTGCTATATTTGATAACTTACCAGAAGAGAGATTATCTATCACTATAACTTCATGCCCGTCTCTATATAGTTTTTCCGTAAGGTGAGAACCTATAAAGCCAGCACCACCAGTCACAATGACTCTCACATCAGACACCATGAAGTGTCGAGCATACTAAGTATTTAAGTGCCCACAATCACTTCTGCTCTTTCTCGAGAATTGAGGCTGTTATCTTATTTACTAAGTCCAGCACATTATCTAAGCTGCTCTCGCTGGGGTTCTTGTACTTAATTATTATGTGGTTGCCCCTCAGTGATATTAGTAGTCTCTCGCTAAGCTCCCTAGGTATTGAAGATATTACCTTTACGAAGCTGAGATCCCTCTTATGTAGGCATATCCTTAGTGTATGTCCTAAGTCAGTTTCTAGTATCAGCATCCCTAGTCCGTTGCTCCTGCAGAGCTTAAGCAGAAGATCGTAAGCTATAGGCTTAAGCAAGCTGAAATTCTCTTTTATGAATTTGTCGTCAAACTTAGTAGACACAACCAGTAGTGGTATGCTGTCGTACTTAATGTAGTGCTCTTCCCTAACTAATTTACTAGCTATCCTTAGCGCTTCATCGAATTTAGCAGCCTCTCTAACTACTGACTCAGGAAGCTTCAGAGACTTTGTCTTAATAGTATTCAAAGCAAAATTGTACATTTCCTTACGAAATTCCTTGCTGTTGTAGTTCATTTTCAGTGCCTTATACATTATCTTGCCTACCCGTGAAAGCTTATCAAGTCTCAGTTCATTCATGCTGACTATGTCGTTGAGCAGCTGCTCAGGGATCTCGATCTTTTCATTTAATGTCAGAACGTATTCGAGGACTGTTTCAGTAATAGATTTGACATTAGCGAACTTCATTATTGCTTCTGGTTTGCCAGCTCCATCGTACCTAAAGATGACGCCTAACTTCTTGTCACTGAAGAATTTTATTGCTGTTGTATTCCGTAGTATAGCACCTTCCCTGTGGCTTATCCCGACGGTATATGCACCACTAATTACTAGGCTCTTTACTTCCTGTGGCGAAGGGAATTCTATGAAGACCCTCTTGCCCTTCTTTATCAGCGCTGTAGCTAGCGCAGCCGAACCGACAACTTCATCCCAAGTCCATCCAGAGTATATTGTTGTACTTGAACTCACGCTTTCACCTCTAGCTGCAGGTATCTGGGTGTATAGCTGGGTTTTAGTATTGCTCTGCTACTAACTAATGTATATTGCTCCATGACCTACTTCCCCTGCACATACCTCCCATGCATACCTCAATACTAGAGTCATTTATCCCAAATATATAATTCTTGCCCTCTACTACATAAATATATTTAGGAGAGTACCTACTTGGTTCAGTGCTAGTAATCTATACTAGGGATTTGTGCTACTTAGTGTTTAGTCCTCAAGTCGGCATATTTATTATAGTTTAAATAATTCTAGCAGTGTATAGGTACGTGAAAGCTTTTTTTAGTTCTCTCTAAGCCTTACTTCTAGGGTAAGGTATGTTCACTATCGTAGCTGCTATTATAGGATTGATAGCCATCATTTACGCGTTAGTCTTAGCTAAGTTAATACTTCGGTCGCCGCAGGGCTCAGGAAGGATGGTAGAGATATCAGAATTCATTAAAGAGGGAGCTAAAGCGTACCTTAAGAAGCAGTATAGTGTGATACTTGTTATTGCACTAATCATAGCAGGATTATTAGCGGTCATATCTCCTAGAATGGCTTTAAGCTACGTCCTCGGTGCGTTCTCCTCGGTAGCGGCGGGCTATGTAGGTATGTGGGTTGCAGTAAACGCTAATGTTAGAACTACTTATAGTGCGAAGGAGCACGGACTAAGTAAGGCGCTTCGTCTTGCGTTTAATGGCGGGCTGGTCATGGGACTCATGGTAGTGGGACTAGGTACATTACTTGTTGCTATTCAATACCTCCTATATGGCGGGACCAGCGACGCTGTAAGGGATATCGTAGGGTACAGCTTCGGTGCTTCAACTGTAGCTCTCTTTGCTAGAGTTGGCGGAGGAATATACACAAAAGCTGCTGATATAGGTGCTGATTTAGTCGGTAAAGTTGAGGCAGGCATACCTGAAGACGACCCGAGGAATCCTGGCGTAATAGCGGATAATGTCGGTGATAACGTTGGTGACGTAGCTGGTATGGGTGCTGATCTCTTTGAGTCGTATGTGGGCGCTATAATATCTACTATGTTCATAGGAGCTATAGCTATACGAGACATAATAGCTAAGGGCTATGTATCACTGCCGCCTCAAGCCGGAGAGTGGTCGCACTGGGCCATGGTGCCATTAGCAGTAGCAACAGCAGGTATAATATCGTCCATAATTGCATCATTCTTTGTTAGAGTGAAGGAGGGCGGCGATCCCTCCAAGCCACTTACATTATCCAGCGTAATTTCAGCAATAATAGTAGCTGCAATCTCTTATCCGCTAACGACCATGTTACTAGGTTACGAGATAGGAGTGAGAGTGTGGGTAGTTGTTTTGCTAGGACTAATCGCAGGTATAGTTGTTGGCATGACTAGCGACTACTTCACAAATAAGAACAAGCCGCCAGTTAGGAAGGTTGCTAAGATGTCGCAGATGGGTCCTGCACTAACCATATTGAGTGGTATGTCATACGGCTTCCTAAGTGTCATAATACCAGCTATTGGTATTGCGCTGGCGGAGCTCATAGCTTACTTGATATTGGGTTCCTACCACTTCTGGCTCGGCATTTACGGCGTTGCTCTAGCCGCAGCTGGCATGCTCTCACTTACAGGGATAGTTATGAGTGCTGATGCCTACGGGCCGATAACAGATAATGCAGCTGGTATTGCCGAGCAAGCAGGGCTAGGTGAAGATGTTAGGACGATAACAGATAAGCTGGACTCAGCAGGTAATACAATGAAGTCTATATCTAAAGGCTTTGCAATAGGTTCAGCAGCATTAACAGCTCTAGCATACGCGGCAGCATACTCAAGTAACATAGCTCAGGCCACAGGGTTCGGCCTGGACAAGATGATGGCACTTCTATCAATACTTGATGCCAAGGTAGTTTCAGGCATGTTGATAGGTATAGCACTGCCTGCAGCTTTCATAGCCCTAGTAATAATAGCTGTTAGCGACGCTGCCTTCGTACTCATAGACGAGATACGCAGGCAGTTCAGGGAGAAGCCGGGAATACTTGAATTTAAGGAGAAGCCAGATTACGGCAGAGCAGTAGCCATAGTTACTTCATACGCTATAAAGAGGCTCATCACGCCAGGACTTCTAGCTATATTTGCTCCAATAATAATAGGGTTCGTGCTAGGGCCTTATGCGCTAGCTGGTTCATTGATAGCGGCGATAGTCACAGGGCTGCTACTAGGTCTATTTCAGGGTAATGTAGGCAACACATGGGATAATGCTAAGAAGTATATTGAAGAAGGACGCTTCGGCGGTAAAGGCAGCGAGGCACATAAAGCGGGAGTAATCGGCGATACTGTTGGTGATCCACTAAAGGATGCTGCTGGACCATCACTTAATATACTGATCAAATTAATGAGTGTTGTGTCCCTAGTGTTTGGACCACTAATAGTCCAGCATAACCTCCTAGCTCTTCTAGGGCTGGCTTAATAATACGTATTTTTATCCGCTTTCTTAATGCTACTAAAGGGTGCCTCATCTTCACCAGTGAAATGCCATACTTGCTATAATGGAATAAACACCCGAATTTTAATTTACAGAGGTCGGTACTTTCGCGGCCTCCACATCATTAAGTCAGATGTCCCAGCCCTTCCTCATTCACGATTTTATGAATTAGAAACCTAATTAAAGTTTATTTGTACTCAGAAAATTAGTAATTAATAAATTTCCGAAACCGTTGTTAGGTTACGTAAGCTCTATAACACCTACTTCGAGAAGCACTCTAATTAAGATGTCGAAAGCCTCATCACTTACATCACATCCCAGCTCCCCAATGAGATCCAGCTTTGCGTCATTAAGCTGCACCTTTTGGTTAAGAGTAGCATTAAGTATTAAGAGATTTAATGCTGTCCTTAACCACTTGTGTTTTCTAAGCACGGATTTAAATTTAAGGTAAGTATTAACAGAAGCGTAGGCCCTTACGGACCTAGTAATTACTAAGCCATGTCTTTTGAGGACTATAGCAGACTTGCGTGAGTTGGTAGAACTCTCCCAGCTTAACCGTAATTTCTTATAAATACTCTCCCTGGCTTTACTTAACTTGGCGTTGTGATATACATTCAGCAAGTCTAATCCGCTAACAAGCATTACGTATTTCTCCGTAAGTCCTTTCAGGTAGCTGTGATCACTTCTATTCAATATAGAGTATTCGACCGCAGTGCTGACTGCTGCGAGAGATATCGATGCTGTTAATTCAGGGCTGAACTTATCTATTCTGTCAAGATTACTATGGTAGTATTTGTCAGGCCACTGGTTGATCATTAGAGCAGGCTTTCCTAGCGCTACATATACGTCATGGTCACTTCCTACTTCATAGTTGACTATGGCAAACCTAACCTTAGGTAATTTACTGGGCGAAGAGAAGGACTGCACTGAAGGAATAGCAGATACCAGATTATAATAAGTGAGGGCTTCCAGGTCAGAGACGAGCTTTATCGGTGCTCTAACTAACTGGAGAGTTGAATTTGTTAGTGACTGCTTCTCACCTATCATATCCAGATTTATCGCGCCAGCTATTTCAACTCCTTCGTTAAGTTTCTTCAAGACAAACGGAAACGACCCATAGTACTCAGGAACCCAAACCGCCGAAATACTCAGCCCTAAGCTACTCGGCTTAACTATTCCGTCTTTAATTGCCTTGCCGAGAGCTAGAATAGCCTCCAGCAAGCCTGCTGAGCCGCTAACGTTATCATTTACCGTACCTGCTGGATGACAATAATGAGCCACTACATGAACTTCTCTGCTTCCCTCACCCACTTTAACTTCAATAACTCTAGCAGGCGGCGGCTCATCAGTATACCCAGACTTAACAAAGCCTTTAATAACGACGTCCTCTCCCTCCTCTATGTACCTAATGATTTCTTCCGCATCGCTACGAGATATAGCCACAGCAGGTATTCTCATGTTGGGTAAGTCCCTCTTGCTTGGGAACAGACCTAGGTACGGTATGCCTGAAGGGTCACCCTCGGTTCTGAAATATACTACGGCTTGAGCACCTGCTTTAGCTACCTTAATGTACATGTCTATGCTGGTGTCTCGAGTCAGCACTACACCGTCTATGCTGTCAGGCACTTTGCTCTCATCACTTACATAGAGTACTTTTCCCTCAAATTCGCCTGGAGGTGAGTGAGCTACTACAGCAGTTGATGCATTAGCGAAACTCGATAGAATTTTTCTGAAAGGCTTAACTAATTCTACAGCACCGTCACTAACCCACCAGCCAGTAATATCTGGCAAGTAAGGCGGCGGGCTTGAATAACTGAATTCATGAATAATCACGTCAAAACCTGCATTAGTTACGGTATCTCTTACATAGTTTGATGCTTCAACAAGTCCCTTTGACCCCTGAATTCTGTGAAACTTAGATAGTTCAGAAACAAACTGAATTAACTCTCTAGTAGAGAAGTAGGCCTTCAGCTTATTTGCCATATTCAAGTACATCACCTCGACACCTTAACTAAGGATTAACAATATGTATATAAAACATCTGATTATTTTACTGTTTTGAGTGATGACTGCAGGCAAGCTAGACTTCTAGACCGACTCTCCTCGAAAAGTCAAAGACTGTTATAGACACGACTCTGCCATTTTTTATTCTAATGGCTATATCATTCTCCGTTAGGAAGGATTCATCAGCGTCTTCTATATCGTAACCGAAATTTATGTAGAGAATATCGTTTTGCCTGTCATACTCAAACCATATATTTTTAATGTCGCCAATTAGTAGCTTATCTTTACCGCTCATATGCTAGCACCGCCATTTCTGAAATATAATTTAAGGTTTATTAAGGAATAATCCTACACGTTCTTCGAGGTTTAAAATGAAGTCTAAGACCTTGAAGTGCGAGGAAGCATGCATGGAGTACTGTTCAGGTAAAACAGGTAAGGAGTATCTAGACTGTGTATCAGAGTGCATAAAGATATGTACCTCAAGTTCAGATTAATAAAGTGATGCTTGTAGTCGGTTGTAGGGGCAGAAAAATCAATAGCTTATGTAATTCACCACATATGGTCTAAGACTGGCAAGACATTTAGTGCTTAAGTCCCTAGCTGCCAGCTACTTAAATACTTCTTTTGATCTTCTGTGAGAGCGTCGATTTTAATCCCCATAGATTCTAGTTTAAGTTTAGCTACATACTCATCTATCTCATCAGGAACCTTATAGACTTTAGTAGGTAGCCTACCCTTATTCTCAATTAAGTACCTAACTGAGTAAGCTTGATTAGCAAAGCTCATATCCATGACCTCGCTTGGGTGACCTTCCGCAGCAACTAGATTAACTAATCTGCCCTCAGCCAGTAAGTAGAGTTTCTTTCCGTCCCTTAACGTGTATTCAGTTACGTACCTCCTTATTGTCCGCTTGTTTACAGCTAGCTTCTCAAGACCATCCACACTCACCTCAACGTTAAAGTGCCCTGCATTAGCTAGTATTGCGCCATCCTTCATCTGCTCAAAATGCTCGGTTCTTATTACATCCTTATTTCCTGTTGCCGTAATGAATATATCACCTACCTTAGCTGCCTCACTCATGGGCTTTACCTCATATCCGTCCATGACTGCTTCTAGGGCTCGCACAGGATTTACCTCAGTAATAATGACTCTAGCACCCATGCCGCGGGCTCTCATAGCAATGCCTCTACCTACCCACCCATACCCAGCAACAACAACTACCTTACCAGCTAGCAGAATATTCGTAGCCCTCAATATGCCGTCTATCGTTGACTGCCCTGTACCATATCTATTATCAAATAAGTACTTGGTTAGAGCATCATTAACTGCAATTACTGGGTACAGGAGCTTGCCGTCTCTCTCTAATGCTTTAAGCCTTAAAACGCCCGTCGTTGTTTCCTCCGTACCACCTATTACTTTCCTTCCCGCTTCAACACCCTTGCTATGCAAGTACGCGTGCAGATCTGCACCATCATCCATAACAACGTGTGGCTGTGAGGAAGCTACCTTCTCGATACACCAGTAGTATTCCTCAGATGTCTGACCGCGCCACGCAAAAACCCTGATACCGTCCTCAGCTAGTGCAGCAGCCACGTCATCCTGCGTTGATAGGGGATTACTTCCAGCCAGCCAAACCTCAGCACCACCAGCTTTAAGCGTTCTAACAAGCGCAGCTGTTTCCTTAGTAACATGCAGAACAGCTGCAATCCTAACGCCCTCTAAGGGTTTGTCTTCCTCGAATTCTCTCCTTATCTTCATTAAAACAGGCATATGTCTCTCAGCCCACTCGATCTGAATCCAACCGTCCTTAGCTAAACCCACATCTTTAACCTTAAACTCCATAATACCCACAGCTATAGTTTAAGCATATAAGAGTAAAATGTATTTTCGAAAGCTCTGAAAACCTTTTTACAGCTAGCTAAGAGTATCTATAGCAAGTGTTTAGCGACTCATCCATCAATTAATACCACATGAAAAATACCTTCAGCTTATGAAAAAATGATTACATATAGTAAAAGCCCAGGCAAGGAGGTAATTCGCTGGTAACACCGAGGTAAATGAGAGTATGCCATTACATACTAGGGTATAATCCACAAAATTTTTATTAGCCATACATTCGTAAAATTAAATGAGGGTATAGCCATGGTCGTAGGCTTTTGTGTAAAGTGTAGGAAAAAAGTTGAGCTAAAGAACCCTGAGGAAGTAACGCTAAAGAACGGCAGAAAAGCTATAAGGGGTAAGTGCCCCAACTGCGGAACCACAGTATACGTATTTGTTAGTTCAAAGAAGAAGTAATCAGTGCGGCCATAATCCATTTTATTGTGTTACTAACCTTAATGCCTATTTTTGACTTTCCCTAAGTTAGTTATTGATACTGGCACGTAAGTTTTTAAGAGTTTTAAGGCGTTAATGGACATTTAACTAGGATGTGCGAAACCTCCGACACTGAATCTTACAGTTTGGCATGTGAGATTGTGATGATGCCCTGCGATCGCGAACTTTCCACATCTATGAATGTGAACACGAAGAATCAATACTAAGTTATTTAGTTTAACTAGATGAACTACCTGTATGTACTTCCTTAAGTATCTCATTAGTTTCCGTGGGAAGAGACTTATACTGATCTGACGATGTATGTAGGGATGAGGAACGAAGAGTGGAAGTAAGCGCAGAAGGCTGCTGACTGTAGTTGAGGTAGCGGTCATTACTGCTATCATTATTTCATATGCTACTTACTGCTTAAGGTATGTTTCAGGCATCAACGAGTATATATCAGATGAGTGCTGGTACGTTAGTGCATCGAGGAATATGCTCTTAAAATACTTCAATATAACACCTCATGGTCACTGGAACGGAACTAGAGCTACACTAGTATTAGGTAGCCCTCCAAACTCGTTCATCTATAATATGTGGGTATCTGAAGTTGAGACTGAGATTAGGAGACTAGGCGGTGTAATTATCAAAAGTTCTGATTTTTATCGATATAGAGAAGATGGTAATTTCTTGCCTGCTGTCTGCGCTGATGTGCCATCCACTAATCTTAGCAAGGTAAGTGCTATACCGCATGTTTTACGCTGTGTAGTTGGTTATTGCTACCCTAATTCAAGGGATATAGTAGACTACATGAATTATGAGCACCCACCGCTTGGCAAGTACTTCATCATGTCATCTATAGTCGCACTAGGTGATGACCCAGTAAGTTGGCGGGTACCGTCAATACTAGCTGGTGCTCTCTTACTTTTAATGATATACTTAGTGCTAAAGCTCGTGATTGGGGATGAGGTCGGCGGTATCTTAGGAGTTATTGCTGCCCTAGCTACAGCCATGGATCCACTCTTCAAATCTATGAGCATGGTGGCCATGCTTGACATCTATGTTGCATTATTTACGTACTTATCCTTGTACCTCACATTAAGAAACTCGCTAACAGGCACAGCACTAGCACTAGGACTGGCGTTTTCAAGTAAGTTTAGTGGCTTATTTGCAGGCTTTCCTGCTCTTATTGAGTGGTTCCGGAAGGATGTTCCTGCGAAGGTAGTCCTAGCGTTCTTGTACATAATAATAGCTGTCTTTATGCTTCTTGCATTACCAATAATACTTCACGAAGGCTTCATGAACTGGTGGGCTAACTCAGTCGAAGGAGCTTTCCGCTGGCATTTAAGTATAAAAACTACTGGCGGCCCGCCTCAAGCAATGCCGTGGGACTGGCTTATAGGGAGGAACGCGTTCGTTCTTCATTACGTTTTCGATAAAGCGAAAGGGGAGTGGATTGCTGATTTAGTAGCTAGGGGCAACACCTACATCTACCTACTAACTACGGCATTATCAGTATTTGTTCTTCCAGTAGTAAGGAAACTCCCAGATAGAGGAACAGTCTTTGTTTTTACTTGGGGTACTTACATAATGTACATAATTGCGTGGATAATTGGTGTAAAGACTCAGTACAGCTTTTACATGATCCAGATAACGCCAATGCTCTACACCACGCTATTTGTAATTATTTACTACCTAACTACACCACTCACGAACATAATTTATGTAGCTAAAAAATGGTATAAACTATTTAAAGTTTTATGGGATTGGTTCAGTGGGATAGCACGTATACAGTTCAGAGTTGAAGTAAAATACATGGGACCGAAAGAATAGAATCTCAATTTTATGTTATAGAATGATATAAATGTTTGTCAAATTTTATGCGAACAATACTACAACTGTATTAAAATTCTTTATCAATGCTTCATTTAAGGTCACATAAGTATGTAGATGATAATTTTAATGTAGAATGTATTAAACAAGTTTTTAATTGCCTACATATTCTGTTTTCTGAGCACAGTAGAGGGTGTAAACATGGTGAAAAAGTACGTGTATTCATTCGAAGAAGGGGATTGGAGAAACAAGAAGTTATTAGGTGGCAAAGGATCATCACTAGCCCAAATGACTCAACTAGGTCTGCCAGTGCCGCCAGGCTTTACGATAACTACCGAAGCCTGCAGGGACTTCTATGCTCCTCGAAGAGAGGAGATGGAGAAGCTTGTTAAGGAGCTAGAAAGGAACCCGCCACCAAGCGTTAGAGACGAGATAATAAAGCGCATATGGGAAATCATAGACTCCTTAGATCTGCCTGAGGGGCTGATGGAACAGGTAAAGAAGTACATGAAGGCACTTGAAGAAAAGACAGGTAAGGGATTCGGCTCTGTAGAGAACCCGCTACTCGTGTCGGTGAGGTCAGGCGCAGCAGTCTCAATGCCAGGCATGATGGACACGGTCCTCAATCTAGGTCTCAATGATGAGACAGTGAGAGGACTAGCCAAGCTATCTAATAACGAGTGGTTTGCTTATGATGCGTACAGGAGATTCTTGCAGATGTTCGGCAGAATAGTTCTTGGTATTGACGAAAAGCTATTCGATGAGGTATTTGAGAAATACGACAAAGAATTCAGGAGAGAAGTAGAGAGTAAGTATTCCGACGAATTAGAAGCACTAAAGAGTAAGTACCCCAAGTATACCTTAAGGTTAGATGCGCAGCCGCCAAGCGATGTGGCTCCTAAGTCTTGGAAGCTAGCTGTTGAGTATTTAAAGAAGGTCGTGGAGGAGTTTAAGAAGATAATTAAGGAGCAAAGGGGAGAGTTCCCGCATGATCCATGGAGGCAGCTAGAGCTAGCTATAAAGGCTGTTTTCAGGTCGTGGATGAATCCGAGAGCGATATACTACAGAATAGCGAATAACATAACACCAGAAATAGCTGACTGCACAGCAGTCAACATAGTCACTATGGTATTCGGTAACATGGGCTGGGACTCGGGCACTGGAGTATACTTTACTAGAGACCCAGCTACAGGAGAAGATAAACCATATGGTGAATTCTTACCCAATGCTCAAGGCGAAGATGTGGTTGCAGGAATAAGAACTCCATTAAGCTTAGATGAGCTTAAGGAGAGGATGCCTAAGGTTTATGAGCAGCTCATAGAAGCAGGCAAGAAGCTAGAGAGACTGAATAAGGACGTTATGGACATAGAGTTTACTATTGAAAGAGGCAAGCTCTACTTCCTACAGAACAGAGCTGCTAAGATGACTCCGATGGCTAGGGTCAAGACAGCTGTCGACATGGCTAATGAGGG